>NZ_JAWPOP010000019.1:0-65585 GCF_033344345.1 Vibrio sp. 1978 | reverse complement strand
CGGTTCGAGTTTGGCTCTGACCTCTACAAAACCATCTAAAAAAGCGATTCCAGATAAACCTATGTGACCATCCGGAATCTCGCTTTAGACGTATCAGCAGAGCGACTCTTCCAGCCTACGCGATAAGAAAAGCTGCGTCATTCTAGCGAGACTAAGAATCTACTTGCCGCTTGCTGCAGACCATAGAACCATGAATAAACTCAATACAATCTGAGGGTAAATTCTGAATCACGCTCGTTCCTCTCGGTTCAGAATAACAGTTCGAGTTTGGCTCTGAGCTCTACAAAACCATCTAAAAAAGCGATTCCAGATAAACCTATGTGACCATCCGGAATCTCGCTTTAGACGCATCAGTAGAGCGACTCTTCTAGCCTACGCGATAAGAAAAGCTGCGTCATTCTAGCGAGCCATAGCGAGACTAAAAATCTACTTACCGCTTGCTGCAGACCATAGTGCCATGAATAAACTCAATACAATCTGAGGGTAGATTCTGAATCACGCTCGTTCCTCGCTGTTCAGAATGACGGTTCGAGTTTGACTCTGACCTCTACAAAACCATCAAAAAAAGCGATTCCAGACGAGCCTATTTGACCATCCGAGATCTCGCTTTAGACGCATCAGCAGAGCGACTCTTCCAGCCTACGCGATAAGAAAAGCTGCGTCATTCTAGCGAGCCAAAGCGAGACTAAGAATCTACTTACCGCTTGCTGCTGACCATAGAGCAGTTAGCAAAACGTCTCGATATACAGCGCTTCGACTTTGTCCCGCGCCCATTGCGTTTTACGCAGGAACTTCAGCGACGATTTGATTGAAGGATCTTTCTTGAAACAGTTCACTCGAACGCGCTCATACAGGCCATTCCAACAAAAGTGTTCAACTAGTCGGGTGACGATTTTTTCTAAACTCAACCCGTGAAGTGGGTTATTCGGCTGCTGTTGGCTCATGCTATTGATCCGGTAAAGTGAAGTTGCGCGCTAATCTAACTCAAACTCGCCATGCAACCTAATGTTTTAACCTTGAATTGGCCTACGACTCTCCCCTATAGTAGCCCAAACTTCTTAAAAGCCCTTTTCATTATGAAAGCCCTCAACGACCTCAATATTTTTGTCGAAACAGCGCGCCAAGGCAGCTTTTCAAAAGCCGCTAACAGCATGGACATGACACCTGCCGCCATTAGCGCATCGATTAAGCGTCTTGAAGGGCAAATCGGTTTCCCACTGTTTGTGCGTTCAACCCGAAGCCTGCGTTTAACCTCAGAGGGCGAACTGTTTTTAGACAAAACCACGCAAGCGTTGGCAACATTGCAAGAGGGGTTGGATCAGATCTCAAGTGCGCGCGGGGAGTTGTCTGGTCAGCTGCACATTACTGCACCCTCCGATTTTGGTCGCAATATGTTGCTCGATTGGGTGGATGAGTTCATCGATCTCTACCCAAATGTTTCCATTAAACTAGAGCTGTCCGATAGCTTGACGGATATGTATACCAAGCCTGTCGATATTGCGATTCGCTACGGCGAACCGGCCGACTCCAATCTGGTCGTATTGGCATTGTGTGGGTCAAACGAACGGATATTATGTGCATCGCCAGAGTACGTAGCTACACATCCAGAACTCACCTCTCCTGCCGATTTAACGCAACACAATTGCTTGTGCTACATGGTCGCGGATTCGGTCTACAACAAATGGACGCTCACGCGTGACGGCGAGAAAGAACAAATCGTGGTCAGCGGTAACTTGTTGAGCAACGATAGTGACTTGCCACACCGGTTAGCGATCAAAGGCAAAGGCATTGCGAATAAATCATTGATGGACATTAGCCGAGACTTAATCGAGGGAAGATTGGTGCGAGTGTTACCAGAGTGGGATTGCGGCCCAGTGCCGCTCTACATGGTATGTGCCGATCGTCGATTATTGACGCCAACGATTCGGACTTTCCGCGACTTTATCCAACAAAAATGCTGCCAGCAACGCGCCAACGTGCTGGCAACCTTCTGTCATTAGGCGATAAATCGAAGAGGACGAATCTGGGTATATTCAACCCAATCATTCTCTTCCAATGTTTCAAGAAACGTCGCCATATGCGGGCTTTGCAAATGCTTATCCAAGGCCTCTTGCGATGCCCAGATTTCTTGGAACATAAATAGGCCATCAACTTTTTCGTCGAGATACAACTCGTATTGGCAACAGCCTTCTTCTTTACGAGTTGGCTCTAGTAAACCAGCAAGCAAATTCACCACCTGATCCTTACTATCTGGATAGGCTTTCACTTCTGCGACTAAGTGGATCATCGTTTTATCACTCTTTTGCGATTTATATATTGATTACGGGGTTCTACGTCACCTGTAAGTAAGCTCGAATTAGATCTCGGTGAATACGGTTTCTGCGTCCCAGCGAGACTTTGGCGTTTTCGCGTTGAAGTCATCTTCCGCGTGGTAGCCAAGCGGCACGATCACAACACTGGTATAACCTTTTTCACGCAAGCCAAATTCTTCATCCAGCACTTTTGGATCAAACCCTTCAATTGGTACTGCATCGATTTCTAACGTCGAAGCACCCAACAGCAACGTACCCACGTTGAGGTAAACTTGTTTCTCCATCCAATGGTTTGCATCTTTCAAATCAAAACGGTGCATGTTCACAAAGTAGCTACGACCACCGCGCACAGCCGCTTTCGCTTCTTCAGTTGGGAATCGACCATCTTTTTCTTCTTGCACCATTAGCGCTTCAATGTAGTCGTTATCAATGCCTGTTTTTGCACAAAACACCAATACGTGAGAAGCGTTGAGAATCTTCGCCGCGTTAAACGCGTAATTCTCTTGCGCCGCTTTAGCGATGCGCTGCTTGCCTTCTTCTGTGCTTGCCAGAATGAAATGCCAAGGCTGGGAGTTCACACTCGATGGACTAAAACGAATCAGCTCTTTAACTGCGTCGATTTTTTCTTGAGGTAGCTTGCGCGTTGGGTCAAACACTTTCGTTGAGTAACGAGATTTTGCAGCTTGTACGATATCCATGAGGTTCTCCAATTAATGAATTTAAGCTGTGTAACAGCATAACCTCATGAGATAAAGGGAAAAACCGATTTCGATTAAAAACATTTTCAAAATAAATTTGAAAATAAAACGATAAGAAAGGCTTTGAGCGTTCTCACTGAACTTCTTCATCTTTTCAGCAATAATGCATGTTTGCTCGCAACCAAACTCAACTCATGCTGCCTCAAGATAACGTTATTACATCCTTTCTGTGCAAAAAGCTCGGTCACAATCACCTTCGAATTGCCGGCGAATATTGGCACATTGAGAAGTTGGTGGCCTTGCAATGCATGATGTTGAAAGAAGCGCCTAACCTCCAAGAAGGGCTGCTTTGGTGGAGCAAAAGTGTCTCATTATTCGACCGCCGTTTGTACGTCACATTGCAACATGGTGATGCCCAAATCCATCTGCAAGTAGAATGCAGAACAGCCGATATGCCAAATTGGGCGGAGTCGGTGTTTGGCTTGCTCAAAATGCAGTTGGAGACGCTTGAGCTAAGCGAATCAATACAAGTACAAGTTCACGCCAACAATCCACTCACGGCCGATATTTTTCTAAAGGAAACGCGAGATTCTAAAACGAGTTCAAGCGTGTTTGAACTGGTGAAACATGTTTATTTGCTACTTTCTCACCAGCCAATTGAACAACCCGAATTGCTGAGTGTTTTGAACGCCTTGTTCATCAAAAACAGCAATTACGCGCTCAAGTTAGAGCAAGCGGCAAGGCAACTGGGCGTCTCCAAACGCACCTTGCAACGTCGACTGCAAGAGAAGCAAATGAGCTACTCTCAATGCGTTGATTTCGCTAAAAGAAAGCAAGCACTCACTTTGCTTGCCGACACCCAACTCACAACGCAGCAAATCGCCTATCAACTTGGTTATGAAGAACCTTCGAACTTTCACCGCACTTTTCGTCGTTGGTATCCGTTTTCACCCATGCAATATCGCCAGCAGTGCTTAGATAACCGCACTCATCTCAACAACCACCCCATCCGCTTGTACTACGCCAAAGCGAATACTTTAGCCGATAACGACATTGACCAACCCGTCGGTAAAATCTGGATGGAAGTGGATAATATTGCGTTTGAGAAAGTGGTCTCGGTAGAATGCCGTGACCGTGATGGCGCATGGCGGCGCTACCCCGCTTTCTTCGAGCGTTTTTTAAGTCATGGCACCGAACTATGGGCAACGACCGAACTTCCGGTAGCGCACCCCCTTACCTTTCGCCTTTGTTATGAAGTCGATGGGGAACGTTACATTGAGAATAACCACCAGCGTGACTATGTGGTCTCCAAGGGGCTTTTAATTGGCGCAACGGAATACATTGTCCCGACAAGACAACTTATCCAACTCGGCACTCAGTACACCTTGTTTGTGGAACTCGCGTGTAGATTAAAAGACGTAGCGAAGATCGATTGCTACGTGGGTGACGCGCCAGCTCTGCACGCAATGAGCCAAACTCAGAATGCAGAAGATTACACATGCTGGGCGCTACAACTTCCCCTCACCCAAACGGCTAAACAGTGTCGATTCCGACTCTATGATCATTCTGGTAATGAGTTAGCCAAAGACCATTACCCGATTCAATACCCAATTGTGCAACCACTCAGTTAAATATGTAGCACAGTTCAAATTCAGCACTTCGTGACATCATTTCACGTCTCTTTTGGCGTGAAATGACACTCTCAATTTCAAACCTTTGATTTATCGTTTCCGCATTGCTGCACAACGGAGACAAAAACCGTGTTTGAAACCTTACCTAACCCTATGAATAAAATAAAAATACTCCCTATAGCGATCGCCCTAGCTCTTTCTGGCTGTGGTAGCGATGAAACTACGCCAACCGATACAGGAAGCCACGTGGCATCTCCTGATTGGCAAGACCAGATCATTTACTTCTTGATGATCGACCGTTTTAACGACGGCGACAACACGCTTAACGATCAAGGTCAGAATGAATACGATCCTACCTCAGACAAGAAATTCAGTGGTGGAGACCTGGTTGGTGTCAGTGACAAACTGGGCTACATCGAAGACCTAGGCGCTACCTCTATCTGGATTACACCGCCAGTGGCAAACCAATGGTGGGATGCCGAGCAAAACTACGGCGGCTACCACGGCTACTGGGCGCGTGATTTCCAAAAAGTGGATGAGCACTTTGGTGACATGGAAAGCTACCAAGCGTTAGCGCGAGAAGTGCACGCTCGTAATATGTTCTTGATTCAAGACATCGTGACCAACCATGTAGGCAACTTCTTCACCTACAATGATCCTTACAGTTATGATCCAAGCCTACCTTGCCAAGGCTTCCGTTTGATTAAAAATGCGCTACCCGCCGGGCAAGAACTGCCGTACCCACTCAACATGAATGAGTGTAAAACAGACGGCACAGGCAGCTACCACTGGACGCCAACCATCACCGACCACAACGATCCAGTACAAGAAAAAACCTGGCAACTGTCGGATCTGGATGACCTAAATACGTCCGATCCTGAAGTACGCGCTTATCTAAAAGAGAGCTACCGAAAATGGATCCGAGAAGTTGGCTTTGACGGTTTCCGTATCGATACCGTGAAGTTTGTAGAGCACGATTTCTGGAACGACTTCCTGCACGCCGACGATGGTGTGATGACTCAAGCGGTTGATACTGGTCGCGATAACTTCCTCACCTTTGGTGAAGTCTTCGAAACATCTACGCCTTACCACACCGAAGGCGAAGAGAAGATGCTGACTTACATCGGTGAAAGTGGCTCGCCGAAACAGCTAACCTCGGTACTGAACTTCCCATTGCAAGCAACCATGACGCGCGTATTTGCATCAGGGCAACCGACCGACTATTTACGTTTCCGTCTTGAGAAGATGATGGAGATGTTCCCGAATCCATACATCATGCCGAACTTCATTGATAATCACGACATGCCACGTTTTCTGTCGCAAGGTAGCGTGAATGACATGAAACAAGCACTGATCACCATGATGAGCGTACCGGGCATTCCTGTGATTTACCAAGGTACAGAGCAAGCGATGCCAGCAGCGCGCGATGCGATGTTTGCTGGCGGTTACCGTGAAGACGGCGACTACGTAGATTCATTCGACCAAAACAGCGAGATGTACTTGTTCATCCAAGAGCTTGCTAAGTTACGTACCGAAAACAAAGTCATGACACGCGGCGAAATGAAAGTCATTGGCAGCGATAAAGCTGGTGCAGGTGTGTTCGCCTTTACCCGCACTTTGGATAACGACGAAGTCTTAGTGGTAATGAACACATCTAACTCCCCAATGTTGATGAACCAACTCGATGTAGAGCAAGCGGGCGGCACCGTTTTCCAACAACAAATCATATCTAACTGGGCAGAAGCTCCAGAACAGTTAATCGCCGATGAAAACGGTCACGTAACCCTTGAGCTACCAGCCAAATCTGCCGTGATTTACTCGAAAACTAACGACATCCAATCGGTAGAGACCCCAGACCTCAACATCCAACTGGCACAGGATTGGGAAGGACAAACCATCACTGATGACATAGTGATTACTGGTACTGCTAACGCAAACGAGAAGTTGAACCTTGTCGTCGACGGTAATCTAAAAACCGCACAAGCGATTACCGTTGGTGCTGACGGTCAATTTAGCGTGACTTTATCTACCCGTCACTTTGCGATTGGCGAACAGCAACACCGCTTCGCGATTTACTCCACTGAGAAAAAAGCAGGCATTGAAGATGTGAACTTTGTGTCGGACTTAAGCTGGTCGAACACGCCAGACGACACTATTGATGACGCAAGTGATGCGCAAGATGGTATGGGCGGTCCTAACGGTAACTACTCGCTACCAACGGATCCAACGTTCGATAAAGATAACAGCCAACTCGCAATCAACAAAGCTGAGGTATTTACCGTCGGCAGTAACGTGCGCTTGACCTTCACCATGGACAAGATCACCGATACTTGGTTGCCGCCAAACGGCTTTGACCACGTTGGTTTCACCATCTTCATTGATTTACCGGAAAAAGCAGCAACCAACCTAACGGAACTACCAAAGATCAACGCTTCTATGCCAAACGGAACATGGAGTCGCAATGCTGTGGTCTTCGGCTGGCAAAGCTCGATTTACAACACTCAAGGGGCAAACGCGACAACATGGGGCGAAGCGGTGACGCCAGCACCAATGGTGACGGTAGATAAAGCCAACAACACCATTTCGATGGACTTTGCGAGTGACGCGCTTGGTCGACCTGATTCACTGGATGGCATTCGATTCTATGTGACAACTTGGGACTTGGATGGATTGTCTGCCACTTACCGTCCACTTGAACAAGACAAAGGTCCTTGGAACTTCTCTGGCGGCGCTTCGGATGAGAGCAAGATTTGGGATGACTTACCAATCATCACCTTGTCGGAATAAACCGTTAAATAAAACACCGCCCAGCGTTTAGCTGGGCGGCCATCAACAAAAAATGCAGAAAGACACTTCTGCTCGTTTTTATTCTAGTTAAAGAACGATTTCACCCACAGCACCAGACTGTCCCAAAGCTGAGCGAACCACGAGCCCTCTTCTACCGCTTGGCTGCTGACCAAGGGATAACTCGCCACGGTACTGTCATCGCTTTTCCAAACGACCTTACCAATCTCATCTCCTTGCGCGATCGGCGCAATCAACGGTTCATTTAACACCACACTCTTATCAAGCCCAGCCGTCATTGAACGAGGCAGAGTGAGATAGGCATCTTTAGCAAAGATCGCCTCAATTTGATTAGCATTTCCCTTCCAAACGCGAACTTTAGACTCAACTTCCCCCTGTTTAGCAACTTGCTTGGTGTCATAAAAGCGAAAACCATAGCTGAGTAGATTCTTCGATTGGCTGATCCTAGCCTGTTTACTTGGCGTACCCATCACCACCGAGATAAGGCGCATTCTTCCTTCTTTGGCCGAGCTCACCAAGCTGTATCCGGCATTGCTGGTGTAGCCGGTTTTGCCCCCGTCGACATCAATGGAATTGTCCCATAACAACTTATTGCGGTTGTACTGCGTAATGTCGTTCCACTTGAAGACTTTCTCGCTGTATAGCGCATACACATCAGGAACATCGCTGATGATCGACTGCATGAGTTTTGCCATATCGGTTGGTGAGGTTTGGATGCCATCACTATCAAGACCATGGGAGTTCACAAAATAGGTGTCTTGCAGTCCTAATTTCTCCGCCCAACCATTCATCAAGGCGACAAAGCCGCGTTCACTGCCTGCAACGTGCTCAGCCAGTGCAACGCACGCGTCATTTCCTGATTGGATGATCACGCCGCGCATTAAGTTCGCAACACTAATTTCATCTTTCGGTTTGATGAACATTTTAGAAGAACCGGGAAACTTGGCCGACCACGCGTTTTCGCTCACGGTGACAACATCATCCCATTTCAAACGCCCCGCTTTGATTTCTTGTCCAACTACATAAGCGGTCATCAACTTGGTTAAACTCGCCGGAGCAAGGCCTGCTCGCCCGTTATGCTCGGCAATAATGGCACCGGATTGAAAGTCCATTAATACGTAACCTTTTGCCTGTAACTGAGGTGGGTTGGGCGTAACAACGGCAAAAGTAGGTACGCTCATTAAACAAGTCACAATTGTCCATCGAGCCAGTGACACTTTCATCCGACTTCCTCCATGCTCTTACTTTGTCGCAACTCTATTGAGCATAGCTCACTCAACCAGTTGCACCAGTCGCTAATCGTTTCATTTTCTTGAACTTACATTGATTTGACCAAGGTATAGAACTGAAGAGGCAATTGGGAAATAGCGTTGGTTCTTCGCGCCATTCGCAGTAAAGTAGCGCTACCCCTCAATAAGGAAATAAAGATAACAATGAACGCTCAATCATTTATCGACGCAGGATTGCATTACACTCCCCACAGTTTTACCGTTCCTCTGGATTACCAAGACGCAAGCAAAGGCACCATTAGAGTCTTCGCCCGTTCGGTTTGCCTAGTTGGCGATGAAGAATCGACCAAACCTTGGTTGGTTTACTTTCAGGGCGGGCCTGGCTTTCCCTCTCCACGTCAAAACGGCAATAATGGCTGGGTAAAACGCGCCCTGCAAGAGTACCGAGTTTTGCTTCTCGACCAGCGCGGTACGGGCAACAGCAGCGTAATTAATCACCAGACGCTTGCTCACCTCACGCCAGAGCAACAAGCAGACTACTTGAGCCACTTCCGAGCGGATAACATCGTGCGCGACGCGGAATACATTCGTGAGCAATTTGGCGTCGAAAAATGGGCGATCTTAGGTCAAAGCTTTGGTGGGTTTTGCTCCCTCACCTATTTGTCTTTGTTCCCAGACAGCTTGCTACAAAGCTACATCACAGGTGGCGTGCCATCAGTCTCGCGTCATGCCGACGATGTGTATGAAGCCACCTTCAAACGCACCATGGAGAAAAACCAAGCGTTCTTCCAACAATTTCCAAGTGCGCAACAACTTTGCCAAAACATTGCGAATCACTTGCTGGAAAATGAAGAGTACCTACCAAATGGTCAACGCTTCACGGTGGAACAATTTCAACAAATCGGCATCAATTTTGGTGTGAGTGATACTTTCTTGCCAACTTACTATTGGCTAGAAAGCGCGTTGATTGAAGTGAACGGCAAACCACAACTTCGCTATGAGTTCTTGAACGATATGTTGGCGCAGCAAAACTTCCAAACCAACCCGATCTACGCCATTTTGCATGAATCGATTTACTGCCAAGGCTTTGCGTCGAGTTGGAGTGCGCACCGTGTTCGCCAAACCCGACCAGAGTTTAATTATGAACTTGGCCAGCCATTTTACTTTACGGGGGAAATGGTCTTCCCGTGGATGTTCGACCAATACGTCAACCTTAAACCACTAAAAGACGCCGCAGAAATATTGGCCGCGAAAGACGATTGGGCTGCGCTGTACGATCAAAATCAACTGGCTCAAAATAAAGTGCCTGTCAGTTGCGCCGTTTACGCCGATGATATGTTTGTTGAAATGGATATCAGCCGAGAGACGCTCGCGTTAATCCCAAATTCAAAAGCGTGGATCACCAACGAGTACGAGCACAACGGTTTGCGTGCCGACGGTGAACGCATTCTCGACAGGCTCATTGCCATGGGTAAACAGACCGCAGCTGCGTTGAAATAAGCAGGACAGACGTTAGAAATACGCCTTTTTAGTATTTGATGAAAAGGCGTTTATAGCGGTTTATGAACAATGGCGATCAGTCATTCACTCTTTGTCCCTAAACCTTTATCCCTCACCACCTCATGTATAAAACTGCGACATGTCCTTTCCTTGTCAATGACTCCGGTGATTACTTGGTGCTTCTTGCGCCTAACTTTTTTGAAGGGCCCAAAACAGCATAAATTTAAACCAAAAGTATCGGCTCCAACCTACCTAACCCACTATAATTAATGCTTATAATTTGAACACATAGCGGCTTCACCTGCGGACATGCTCCCCCTATCAAAGACCGCCAGGCCCCGCCTACTCATAATATCCGTATAATTTGTCCGTATTTCCGACTAGTTTAGTCAGGTATACTTCGTGCCGCTAAAATTTTAAGGTCGTTGACCACCTGTATTTTTAAAGGAAACCTCATGAGTCAGTATGTAGTTTGTGCGCTGTACAAGTTTGTTGAGCTGAATAACTATCAAGAGCTACGCGAGCCATTACTTGCGTTGATGGAAAAACACCATATTCGCGGAACATTACTACTGGCAAGTGAAGGTATCAACGGTACTGTTGCATCTGATCGTGCAGGTATTGATACGCTACTGGAGTGGCTAAACAACGAACCTCGTTTGACTGGCACCGTATACAAAGAGTCGTATTCTGAGACCCAGCCATTCAATCGCACCAAAGTGAAACTGAAAAAAGAGATCGTAACATTAGGTGTTGAAGGTATAGACCCTCGCCACGTGGTGGGTACTTACGTGAAACCTCAAGAGTGGAACGATCTTATTGCTGATCCTGAAGTGTTTGTTGTCGATACACGTAATGATTACGAAATCGAGATCGGGACATTCAAAGGCGCTGTAAACCCAAATACTGAAACCTTTCGTGAATTCCCAGACTATGTAAAAGAAAACATGGACCCGGCAAAACACAAGAAAGTTGCGATGTTCTGTACCGGTGGTATCCGCTGCGAAAAATCAACGGCTTACATGAAAGAACAGGGCTTTGATGAGGTCTACCACCTAGAAGGCGGCATTCTTAAATATCTTGAAGAAGTTCCTCAAGAAGAGAGCATGTGGGAAGGCGATTGTTACGTATTTGACGGTCGTGTTGCAGTGAACCACCAGCTAGAAAAAGCAGATTACGATTTATGTAACGCTTGTCGTCTACCGATCACTGAAGAAGACAAACAGTCAGAATTGTTCGAGCAAGGCGTGAGCTGTCCAAAATGTCACGGCACACACTCAGAAGAACAAATTGCTCGATTCCGCGAGCGTGAAAAACAAGTTGTTCTTGCAGAGCAGCGAGGCGAGCAGCATGTTGGTGGTGAAAGTGCCAAGCAAAGAGAAGCCCGACGTGCCGCTAAGTACGCGCAAAAAGAAGCGCAGCGTAAACAAGACTAAGCCCAACTCTCCTTATATTTAGCGAGCTGCCG
This sequence comes from Vibrio sp. 1978, assembly GCF_033344345.1. Classification (NCBI taxonomy): domain Bacteria; kingdom Pseudomonadati; phylum Pseudomonadota; class Gammaproteobacteria; order Vibrionales; family Vibrionaceae; genus Vibrio; species Vibrio sp. 1978. The sequence goes on along the minus strand of NZ_JAWPOP010000019.1, from coordinate 53,942 downwards.
TAAGGTGGCTCGCTTTTACTACGCAACAATACTCTTTCAATACAATTTTGTATCCCTCACCAATACCTCTAGTTGATTGTCTCTTTTGCCTTCGGGTAGCCCCACCATTTCATCATAAGCACTTTGATGTACTAAAACCTGCTTATTTGCTTTGATATTCCTGCACTTCTTTTGCATCTCGATCAGGGAATGAGCCCTCAAAAAGATACCGTTGTCATCAGTGATAAATTGCGCTTCTCCATCAATCACGACAGATGCCTGGTACAATGCGAGATCAAGCGAATGAATGACCAATTTGTCTACATAGAAGTATTTTTGTAACTTACTCAATGGTATTGCCATGTGTCACCTCCCTGAAAGTTACCTCTACGTTTTGTAGAATAAAACCGATCATTGGATGAGATTTCTTCGGTTTACTTGCGTACAACATCGGAAACAAAGAGGATTCCGATGCAAACAATCAATGTCGTGTGGTTAAAGCGAGATTTAAGGCTGACTGACCATCAACCACTAACTCAAGCATTATCAACAAAGCACCCAACTGTGCTTTTGTATATTGTTGAACCATTGCTATTGAACAACCCACACTATTCTGAGCGCCACTGGCGATTTGTTTGGCAATCACTGCAAGACATGGATGAAACGCTCAAAGCGTATGGGCATCGAATCACGGTGCTGTTTGACGATGCCTTAGCATGTTTCCAATCAATTCAAGCGCAATATCAAATCAACGCTGTTTTTTCTCACCAAGAAATAGGACTCAACTGCACCTTTGAACGAGACCGACAAGTTGCCGCTTGGCTGTATGAGCAGAACATCGACTGGTTTGAATTCGAACACGGTGCTGTAATCAGAGGTGCAATAAACCGGCAAGGTTGGGACAAACATTGGGACTCTGTCATGAGAGCCTCAATAAGCCCTATTGAGCTCCAAACCGACTTATTGCATTCATTGGATGCAGAAGCTCTCGGCTGTTCGTTTTCGCCACCATCATCCTGGCTATCAAAATGCAAAGGAATGCAAACGGGAGGAAGCCGGCTCGCTTGGAAAACACTAGAGGACTTTTTCCATCGTCGAGGTCGTGATTACTATCGAAGCATTTCTAGTCCCACAGCCTCACGCACAGCCTGTACTCGACTTTCTCCATATCTCGCTTGGGGTAACATATCCTTGCGTGAAGTTTATCAATACCTTTTGAAACACTGGCAAGTCGCTGGGTTTCGTCGCAGCTTAATTGCATTGTCTTCACGGCTTCATTGGCACTGTCACTTCATCCAAAAATTCGAATCGGAATACGACATGGAGTTTTACTGCGTTAATCGGGCTTACGAACCATTGATTAAACAAAGTAGTACTTTCGATGAAGAAAAGTTAGCAGCATGGAAATCCGGGCATACTGGCGTACCTTTGATTGATGCCTGCATGCGCTGTTTGCACCACACTGGTTACATTAACTTTCGCATGCGTGCCATGCTGGTTAGCTTTCTTACTCACCACATGAACATGAATTGGCGAGTAGGTGTAACGCATTTAGCGCAACTGTTTCTCGACTTTGAGCCCGGAATTCATTACCCACAATTCCAAATGCAAGCAGGAGTAACCGGGACTAACACAATCCGTATTTATAATCCGATCAAGCAAGCCCAAGAACATGATCCTGACGGCACGTTCATCTACAAGTGGGTACCTGAATTGCAAATGGTTCCTCCCCCTCTTTTATTCGAGCCTTGGACAATGACCCAGATGGAAGCTGTCATGTATCAGTTGCAGCCAGATAGCCGTTACCTTGCACCTATTATCACACCAGACAACGCAGCTAAGGCAGCAAGAGAGCGCTTATGGACGTGGCGGAAACGAGCCGATGTGAAACAAGAAGGCAGACGAATTCTTGCGCGACATGTTAGACCCTCAAAAGAAAGTAGGACGCGATGATCATCTCTCAATCACAATGCGTACAAATGCAAACACACTCCAGGGAACCAGTTGTACCCTCAACTAGTAAGGAACACATTATGTTCAAACGTATCTTAGTTATCGCGGCGACACTGATGGTGACGTTATCTTTTATGCTTCCCGTCAAGGCTCATGAGCATGGCATGATGAAAGCCGATATTGTCGACGTTGCCGCTGAAAACGGCTCTTTCAATACGCTTGTTGCTGCGGTAAAAGCAGCGGGCTTGGTTGACACTCTCAAAGGGGAAGGCCCATTTACTGTTTTTGCACCAACGGATGACGCTTTTGCAAAACTGCCAGACGGCACAGTCGACATGCTCTTAATGCCGGAAAACAAAGACAAGTTAGTATCTGTTTTGACTTATCACGTCGTCCCAGGGAAAGTGATGGCTGCCGATGTTGTTAAGCTAGACAAAGCGACTACGGTTCAGGGGCAAGATGTGATGATTAAAACCATGGGCGATAAAGTCATGGTTAACGATGCAAATGTCATTGCAACCGATGTGAAAGCTAAAAACGGTGTCATTCACGTGATTGATACTGTCATCATGCCGAAATAACACCATTCAAAGGGCGGTACACTCCGCCCTTTAGACAGAACTTCTTCCACCCTTAGCACGATTCCTCTCCACTTATCCCCAACAAACCCCCACTCATTCACGATGACTATAAAAAAGATAAAAACAAAATTAAAATCAATACCTTGCAAGACAACACTGCACAATATTGACGAGGTTAAGATATCGTTATCTTTCAATTTGAGAACAGGATTCCATGTCAGTGACGTTTACTTTTCCACATGTAAATTCTTAAGCTAAATTTTGGCTGCTCAATCACATTTCGGCAAACCATTCGAAAGGGTGGGACGCAAAGCTTCCGGTCTGTCAGCATTTAAAAATCTAAAAGAATGCTCATGATAGCGGGGTTACCATGACGCAGTGTTACAGAAGTCCAATTTCTGTAGAGTTGCTTTATGCTCAGCATGCGCCGGAGTGTGACATTAGTTTGTCAGCCATAACAGAGGACATGTGATGAAATCATTTCCAACCAAATCCGTACTCGCGTTAGCACTTGCAAGCATTAGCTCAGGTGCTGCGGCTCACGGTTATGTATCAGAAACCAATGGTGGTGTCGCTGCAAGTCGCTCGGCACTATGTAAGTATCCAACGCCAGATACTAACGAAAAAAATAATAACTGCGGTGCGATTCAATATGAACCGCAAAGCGTTGAAGGCCCTGATGGCTTTCCCGAAACAGGGCCTCGCGATGGTAAAATAGCGAGTGCCGAAACCGCTTTAGCAGCTGCCCTTGATGAGCAAACTGCCGACCGCTGGGTAAAACGCCCTATTCAAGCAGGTACACAAACTTTTGAATGGACATTTACCGCTAACCACGTGACGCGCGACTGGAAATATTACATCACCAAGCCTGATTGGAACCCAAACGCTTCACTATCACGAGACTCTTTTGATCTAACTCCTTTCTGTGTCATCGACGGCAATATGGTTCAACCCCCGAAACAGGTAAGCCATCAATGTAATGTGCCTACTCGCGAGGGATACCATGTCATCCTGGCAGTATGGGATGTTGGCGACACTGCAGCCTCATTTTATAACGTGATCGATGTGAAATTTGATGGTGACAGTCCCGTTATTCCAGATTGGAAGCAAGGCGGTCAAATTATTCCTACAATGGATTTAAATATTGGGGATTCGGTTTATACACGCGTATTTGATCAAGCAGGTGAAAACGTGGCGTATAGAACTGAACTAGAAATTACCGATGCAGCAATGGGCCAAGCGAAAAACTGGTCTTACGCACTCGCGACTAAGCTAAACCAAAAACAAGCAAAACTGCAAGCCGGGCAGTATGCAGAGGATAAATTCACTCCTGTTTATGGTACTAATCCGGTGTATCTGCAAGCAAATAGCGGCCTTGAGCGAGTAGAGATCGGCTATAACATTGAAACTCCTGTCCCAGAATACTCACTCACAGTAGATGGCTTAGCAGACGAGTATATCATTGAGTCAACACCGACAACGTTGGATCTGACACTAACTGCTGAAGGCGATTTAAATGCAGAACTCACCGTTTACAATCACCATCGCGAACCACTTGCAAGTTGGGCAAACGAAATGAAAGACGGCTCGGTAGAGGCGATATCGCTCGCTTTAAGTAAATCGGAGCCGGGTCACCATATGCTCGTAACACGTATTAAGGATAAAGATGGCAACTTGGTGGATCAGCAAACACTCGACTTTCACTTAAAAGAAGAGTCAGTTACTCCACCACCATCTGGTGAGTACGATTTTGTCTTCCCTGAAGGACTATCTAGCTACACGGCGGGCACAAAAGTGCTTGCCAGCGACGGGGGCATTTATCAATGTAAACCTTTCCCATACTCTGGTTACTGTATGCAGTGGAAAGAAAGCGCAAACCATTACGAGCCTGGAATAGGTTCACACTGGGAGATGGCTTGGGATAAAGTCAACTAAATCACCCTTTGAACGTTAAGTAAAAAGAGCCTCACTATGAGGCTCTTTTATAATCAAACGCAAAAATGACAGCTTTCCCGGTCTAAACCATGAACACCAGATAAACTAGTGAGATGCGCTCGCCCCTCAATCAGCCCCATTTCATACCCTTCTAGTAAAACGGATTGTCGCATTGATAAGCGCTGAACATGAAAATTATCTGGTGGGGCAATCACCCTAACATGTGTTCCTGGTGGAGGGTTACGAATAAACTCTAATGATTGATTATAGTTATCTGCACGTCTTAACATCGCATCCGCCATTTTGGGGTGCTCCGCAAACAGTTTCTTCATCAGCCATGTGGTCTTAACTGGTTTTTTGGCATAATTCAGCGGGTGAGAGAGTACTACGGTTATGTCGCGAGCCCCTCGACGATAAGCCTCACGCACTGGGATAGAATCAGCGACCCCACCATCGGTATAACAACCACCAGAAAAACAAGGGGTATGCTTGTAGGCAATCGGTAACGCTGTTGTCGCTTCAATCGCATGGTGAAAATTATCACGTGTCACGCGATAGTAATCTGCTTGCCCTGTATCTACATTTGTTGTCGCTGCGAGAAAAGGAACGCCATTAAACAGTTTATTTTCATCGACGGGATACAAGCGATTAGATTCTTCAAACAACCACTTCACATCGATGAGGTCCCCACCTTTAACGAAGCGAGTCGGGTCAAAAAAGCGTTTGCTTGTGGCCAGCTTAGTAATGACGTTAATACTGCGATGTGGGTAGTCGGTCAAATACCCAATCAAATTTGATGCACCAGCAGATACACCGACTGCAAAATCAAACGGTTTATAACTCTGCTCTAAAAACGCATCTAACACTCCGCTTGCGAAGACGCCTCGCATCGCGCCACCTTCTACTACAATTGCTTTTGTTGCCATATTTCCCCCATTCTCCTTGCCAAAAGAGTAATGAAATTCGTGCAATCACAACAATTGAATATTCTTATTATTGAAATAGGTGAAGTCTATTTATTTCTCTCTTAGAAAATGAAAACTAAAGTTCAAAAAATCCGTACCCGTTAGAAATGTAATTGCGGGCTTAACCAAGGTGGCAAGGTCTAAGAGAAATCTAGGAGAAAACCGTTTTATAGGCTTCGCCCGCGCCATCAATGAACATTTGAGTACCAATAACCGCTAGAATTAAGCCCATCATTTTAGTCACAACATTTAGAGCACTTGGTCCAACCGCTTTGACCAATTTGTCTCCAAATAAAAACAGTACATAGGTGATCGCACAGAGGACAGCGAAAGAAACGATAGTAATAATGGTTTGATCGAAACCACCCGCTGTCGCAAAGTTCATCGCGGTAGCAATCGTTCCAGGCCCAGCTAATATTGGCATCGCCAGTGGAGACACTGCAATACTCAATGCCGCCCGTTGCTGAGCTGGTGAATACGCCTTCTCTTTGGTTTTCTGATGCGTCGAATCACCTTGAAGCATGTTAAAACCTATCAAAAACACCAAAATACCGCCTGTTATTCGCAATGCATAAAGCGTGATGCCAAACAAATCAAAAATTAACTTACCGGCAATAGAAAATATCGCGATGATAATAAATGCAATAAAAACCGAGCGGAGCGCAATGGAACGGATGGTTTCTTTATCTTCATCAGCAGTTAAACTCAAAAAGATGGGAATATTGGCGATAGGGTTCATGATGGCAAAGAAGCCCATAAACACCGTAACTGTATGAACAATGAGTTCTTTCATATTTTCCACTGCATTTAAATTATTGATTCTAAAAACAGTATATACGCTCTCAAACAGAACGAGTGGTGTATTCTCGATTCGTCTTCACACTTATGCACCAAGCATTGTTTTTCTTTTGAGATAGTTTACCGACTCATCAAATGTCGCTAAGGTGAGTCTTCAGCCTTTACACGTAACAGGGGATGTTAAGTCACCATGAACAGCACGATTCAAACAATTCTCAATCACCGCTCAATTCGAAAATTCACCTCACAACCGATTGAGAGCGAACAATTAGATGCCATTCTTCAAGCCGGTCTTGCGGCGTCCTCATCAAGCATGTTGCAAGTCGTTTCAATTATCCGCGTGACCGACAAAGAAAAACGTACGCTATTAGCTCAATATGCCGGAAATCAAGGGTACGTTGAAAGCGCGGCTGAGTTTTTGGTGTTTTGCATTGATTACCAACGCCACGCCAGTATCAACCCAGATGTTCAAGCTGACTTTACCGAGTTAACGCTAATAGGCGCTGTAGACTCGGGCATCATGGCACAAAATTGCTTGCTAGCGGCGGAGTCGATGGGACTAGGAGGTGTGTATATTGGTGGTTTACGAAACAATGCCCAAAAAGTAGACGAATTATTAGGTTTACCTAAAAATACCGCCATTTTGTTTGGTATGTGTCTTGGTCATCCAGATCAAGCCCCTGAAGTAAAACCTCGCCTACCTAAGCATGTCGTGGTGCATGAGAATCAGTATCAATATCTAAACTTGGATGATATTCAGACGTATGACCAAACTATGCGAAACTACTATGCAAACCGTTCGAGCAATCAAAAACAGAGTACTTGGTCACAAGAAGTCACCAGTAAACTGGCTGGCGAATCACGTCCGCACATCCTGCCTTACTTAAACAGAAAAGGGCTCACTAAAAGGTGATGACTACAATACGATAGGATCAAAAAAGGCCTCTGAAGAGGCCTTTAGAATTTATCAGCAAAAACTTGCTTAGTTACCGCCTGTCGCGCCAGTGCCTGGACCCGGTGGATCTTCAGGTTCAATTGGCTCACCGACTTCCGCATCTGGAATTTGTGGTACGTCAGGTTCGATATCTTCTAATGGAATGTCGTTATCGATAGCCTCTTGTACATCAGCAACAACTTTCTGAGTATCTTCAGCTGGAATCGTTACGTAGATAACATCTCCTGAATCATTCTCAGGATAATTTGGGTTCGCCGTGATTACATCTTCTGTGATTGCTTTTGCAGCAACAGCTACAGCTTCAGGCGAAGCTGTTGGGTTCGCTTTGATGATATCTGATACAACGTTTGCTGTTGCAACTAGCTGAGTAGCAAGTGCGCTGTTACCACCCTCACTGCCAAGTCCTGCTACTACAGATTCTGTATCACGAAGGATTTCGTCAACTGTTTTACCACTTGCATTGATATCGATACCCAAATTCTCGAATACTTTTTCAGCGATATCAGAAGAGTATACTTCACCATCTTTTAAAGAGTTAGCAACCAAAGTCGTAAATGGAGAGCCTGTTACCAATGAATCCGCCTGGGCTAGGCCTTGAGGGATTTTGTAGTCAGATGTAATAGGTTTGCCATTTGACGCGTCTTTACTATCTTCTGTGTGCGTTAATACGAAAGCACAATCACCTGGCGCATTTACAACGTTGATATTTTCAAAACGCGCTTTACCAACCATACCTTCATAGTTTGTTGTATTTTCAATCGCGTCGTATGTCTCACCACCACATACTGCTTGAACTTTCATGCCGATAACAGCTGGGTCATAAGCCTGAACTGAGTATCTTTTTACCTCAGGGTCGCTGTCACTACCACAACCTGCTAGTAGGACTGCTGCCACACTTGCCGTTAAAAGTTTGATTTTCAAAATTAGCTCCAATATTTGTTGTTATATCCGACCGCAACAGGAAGCATAACGGCAGTTGCATATAGTGTAAATAGGATGCATACAACTTTGGCATGAGTTTTTTCACATTCTTGCCTGTTTGCTTGTGCAAAATCATGCATTCATCTCAATAACGTTAAATAGACACAATTTTGTCATGTATTCGTCAGTATTTTTTCAAGTAACTTGTTGCCTTTATTGCAACCAGATGGATAATAGTTGACTATTTTTTGTGGGTCGGATTTTCACACCTTCATTAATGAAACTAAGAGCTCTAAGTCGCTAGCAGCCATTTGGAGTGTTTATTACACAAATAATTCTGAATGGACTCGCTTTCTAAAGGCTTAAAACTGCAGTAAATCATCAATATTGATGAAATGCAGCTCAATTAGAATGAATCAATTTCAGTCGGCAAACTTTCTTTCGGTAGTTATAAACCAATGAACACATTTAATAAATTTTTGGGGATATCAGTACTTCCTATCCTTCTTACAGGGTGTACTTTGCCTGGTAGCCACCTTTCGGTCAGTGACAAAACAGTCATGAGCACTGAATCGAGTGATATAGAGTCTCAGGTTACCGTTTATCCCTTAACTTTGGAGCGCGTAACGTCTTTAAATTCAGTGGACCCTTTTTCAAAACCAAACCCAGAGTTAGATATTGAAATCGCAAAATATGAATACGAAGTAGGACCTGGCGATATCCTAAATATCACTATTTGGGATCACCCAGAGCTAACGATCCCAGCGGGCTCATACCGAAGCTCAGCCGAAGCGGGTAACTGGGTGCATTCGGATGGCACGATCTTCTACCCTTACATAGGTGTCGTACATGTTGAAGGCAAAAACGTACGTCAGATTCGTGCAGACATTGCAAGCCGCCTTGCAAAATACATTGAGAGCCCACAGGTCGATGTAAGCGTTGCGGCATTTCGCTCTAAAAAGACTTATGTAACTGGCGAAGTTAACAAGCCAGGACAACAACCAATTACAAACATCCCCCTTACACTTCTAGATGCTGTGAATAGAGCTGGCGGACTGGCTGCCGAGGCTGATTGGCGTAATGCGACACTGACACGCAATGGCGTTGTTGAAAACGTCTCTTTGTATGCTCTGATGCAACAAGGCGATTTAACTCAAAACCGCCTTCTAAAGCCTGGCGATATTGTTCATATTCCTCGAAACGATGCGCAAAAAGTATTTGTTATGGGCGAGGTTAACGATCCGAAATTACTCAAAATTGATCGTAGCGGCATGAGCCTTACTGAGGCTCTTAGCAGCGTTGGTGGTATCAGTGAAATCTCCGCAGATGCTACCGGTGTGTTTGTCATCAGACGTTCAAAAGAAGAAGCTAAAATGGCGGACATTTATCAGCTAGATGTTTCTGACGCTTCTGCTTTGGTGATTGGTACTGAGTTTGATCTCAACCCTTACGACATAGTCTATGTGACGGCTGCACCTGTTAGTCGTTGGAATCGTGTGATTGCTCAGCTCGTTCCAACCATTTCCGGCTTTAATGAACTAACTGAAGGTGTACTACGAGTACGCACTTGGCCGTAAAACAACGTGCCGCAAGAAATTATCTCTTGCGGCACGTAATCGATAGCTACTCAGCTCAATTGCGCAATATAAAGAAGCCAGCAATTCAGTTGAGATCATAAGCATACAACTTAAAGTAGGGTAAGCATTTGTTTTCTAATATTCTTGTCGTCTGTGTCGGTAATATTTGCCGCTCTCCAACAGGAGAGCGGCTTTTGCAGTCTTTACTACCAAACAAACATGTCGCATCAGCAGGAATCGCAGTAGATAAGAGCCATCTAACGGGAAAAGCTGCTGACGAGATGGCAACCACTATCGCGAACGAACATGGCGTAAGCTTAGATGGACACGAAGCACGACAATTAACACCTGAGCTTTGCGCTCAATACGATCTGATATTGGTTATGGAAAAAGGTCATTTAGAAGCCTTAACCAAAATCGCTCCTGAGGCACGAGGTAAAACGATGCTGTTTGGACAGTGGATAAATGAAAAAAACATCCCTGATCCATACAGACAAAGTAGAGAAGCTTTCGAACATGCATATACGCTTATAGAAAAAGCAGCAAAAGCGTGGTCTCAAAAACTATAAGCCGCAAGGCTAAATAAACGCCAATGGCAAGGTATTTAAGAAGTTAAAGTAATGACAACACAAACTATTAAGCAATCACGTCAAGCCGACGATGAGATCGATTTGGGAAAGTTATTTGGGATCATTCTCGATGCCAAATGGCTCATTCTATGTACCGTAGTCCTATTTTCAATTATAGGCGTCGGCGTTGCCATGCTATCAACACCTATCTATAAAGCTGACGCTCTTATCCAAATCGAAAGTAAGAGTTCAGGTGGTATTTCAGCGATGGTTGGTGATATGGGAGAGCTGTTTTCAGCAGAATCATCAGCGACAACAGAAATAGAGATCATCAAATCTCGTATGATCTTGGGCGGTACTGTTGATAAGTTCAACTTAACGACTGTCGTTTCTCCAAACTACATGCCAATTATTGGTAAAGGCCTCGCTCGACTACAAGGTGAGCAAATCAGTCTGAGCGTTTCACGATTTAATGCTCCTTCTTACGCAGTTGGCGTTCCTTTAACTCTTGAAGTTATTGATTCTGAAAAACAGACGTTCAGGCTCTTAGAAGATGACAATAACGTCATTTTAGAAGGTAAAGTTGGTGAACTGCTTGAGAAGAATGGATACCAGTTTTTGGCGACTGAACTTGTGGCTCAAACTGGTGACTCATTCACGGTCAGCAAAATCAGTAAATTAGATGCAATTAATAAACTTCAAGAAAACTTATCGATTAGCGAACGTGGTAAGCAAACCGGGATTATATCTTTAAGCTTCTCTGGTGAAGACCGCGCTAAGATTCAAGATATCTTGAACGACATTAGCCAAAACTACTTCTTACAAAACGTTCAAAGAAATTCTGCAGAGGCAGAGCAAAGCCTCGAGTTCTTGAAAGGTCACCTCCCAGACATCAAAACAAAACTGACCGCTTCTGAAGACGTTTTAAATCGATTCCGTCAAGAAAATGAATCTATCGATTTAGGCCTTGAAGCTCAGTCAACGCTGAAAGTAATGGTTGAGTTAGAAGCACAGCTAAATGAGCTTACATTCAAAGAAAGTGAGATCAGCCAACGCTTCACACAGGATCACCCAGCTTATAAGTCGCTACTTGATAAACGTGAAACACTATTAAAAGAGAAAGAACGTCTTAATAAACAAGTTCAAAAGTTACCGAAAACACAGCGTGAAGTTCTACGTATGACACGCGATGTAGAAGTAAACCAACAAATCTACATCCAACTATTGAACAAGGTTCAAGAGCTCAACATTATTAAAGCCGGAACAGTTGGCAACGTTCGAATCTTAGATAACGCTCAATCTTTCTCTAAGCCAATCAAGCCGAAAAAAGCGCTTATCGTTGTGCTAGCAACACTGCTTGGCGGTATGGCAGGCGTGGCTTTCGTATTAATTCGTGCAGCATTCCACCGTGGTGTGGAAACACCAGATCAAATTGAACAGATTGGCATGCCAGTTTACGCAAGCGTTCCAAAATCTATTCAACAACTGGAATTTGCAAACAAGCTTAAGCGCAACAAAGGCAGCAACAATGAGCTAGTCCTTCTAGCGGAAGCTAACCCAGCCGATCTTTCCATTGAGGCTCTACGTAGTCTTCGCACTAGCTTGCACTTTGCAATGATGGAAGCGAAGAATAACGTTCTTATGATTTCAGGTCCTGCACCATCTATCGGCAAAACATTTGTATCGACCAACTTTGCGGCCGTCGCTGCGAAAACCGGTCAGAAAGTGCTGCTTATTGATGCGGATATGCGTAAAGGTTATTTGCAGCAATGCTTCGGTCTACGCTGGGACAACGGTCTTTCTGATTACTTGAGCGGTAAGACATCCCTTAGCAACATCATTAAATCTACATCCATTGATAATTTAGATGTTGTGACTCGCGGCCAAGTACCACCAAATCCGTCAGAACTTCTTATGCACCCTCGCTTCAAGAGCTTTGTTGACGAGATGTCTGCACAATACGATCTAGTCATCATCGATACGCCGCCTGTACTCGCAGTTACCGACCCAAGCATTGTTGGCGCGCTTGCAGGAACAACTCTGATGGTCGCTCGTTTTGATCAAACGACTTTGAAGGAGATTGAAGTCGCGCAAGGTCGCTTCGAGCAATCAGGCGTTGAAGTTAAAGGTGTGATTCTCAATGCAGTTGAGAAAAAAGCATCTAACTCATACGGCTATGGATACGGCTACTATAACTACGCGTACAAAAGCGAATCATAACTTGAATTTAGATCGCTAATTAAACCAAATATGACAAAGCCCTGCTAGAAACAGCAGGGCTTTTTCTATTGCACTCTTAATTGCTTGTACGTAATCAAACTAAGCAAGACAAAGAATATTGGGTCACTCCAACCAAAACCGACAAATACTCCGATAATGCCGGCATAGGTAGTAATCACTGCCCCTAAGCCATTAGTAATCAATAATGCTTTAAACAGCTGTTTCGCAGTATGCCCTGATTCCACATTACGTAACATCAAACTCACCGCTGCGATTCCACCTAAAAAGATCGAAGTATGCTGCGATAAAAACAGCGCGTACTGGTCGTTAATTTGTACTCCATACATCGGCCACATTATGGTTGGTACAAAAAACAACGCAAAAGCGAATACCGTATATACGACACCATGAACGGTTAGAAAAGTGCGGTTGGTCATCATCTCCTTATCCTCTAATAGGCCCTTGATTGAGCGTCGTTAACGGCACATTGATATCGAAAATTTGACCTCGTACTTCGACTACGCCCATTTTTCGTAAGCGTGCGGCATGCGTTTCGAGATAAGCTTGCGCCGTGGCTTCATCTTCAAAAAGATAGATACCACCACCGAGTTTGTCTTTTTCGCTTTCCGTCCAGATTTTCCAAATCATGCCCGGCTCTTGGTTAATCGACTTAGCTAAGTCGACCAGAGCATTCGACATCTCGTCACCAAACGGACCATGAAATTCAAAATCAACTTGCAATAATTTCGCCATCTTGAGTCTCCTCTTCTTATTGACTCGTTTTCGATGACAAGATTATTACCTTTATAAAACTGACAGAAAAGTTCATAATTTCGCCATTAACTGTCTAAAAAATTGACTCATGAGACTAAAAACGACCTTAGAACAATGGCAAACGCTACAAGCGATTAATCAAGAAGGCAGCATTCAATCCGCAGCTTTACTGCTCAACAAGAGCCATACCACATTGATCTACTCGGTGAGGAAGTTAGAAGACCAACTTGGTATTCAACTTATCGAAGTACGAGGGCGCAAAGCGGGTTTGACAGAGCACGGCAAAACCATACTGCGTCGTGCACAATCCATGCTTGAACAAGCGCGGGAACTAGAAGTCATCAGCGAGCAGTTAAAAAGTGGTGTGGAATCTCAAATCACGGTCGCAGTAGATCATCTTTGTGACCCTTGTTGGCTTTATGCACCACTCAGTCAATTTTTGGAGGACAACAACACGACCTCCGTTCAAGTGGTTGAAACGTCACTGAGCAAAACAACCGAAATGGTCGTAAATGAGCTCGCTGACATCGCAATCATCAACTTACCGATAACCAACTACCCTGCCGAAGCATTTGGCGTAACAACCATGCTGCCTGTAATCGCAGCACACCATCCACTCGCTAAAAAGCCGCATGTTTCCATCGACGATTTTGCAACCACCAGCCAAATTGTCATCCGTGACTTAGGTGATTCAGACAAAACGAAAAGAGATGTGGGTTGGTTACGCGCACGTCAGCGTATTACCGTCGATAACTTCGACCACGCTTTTCACGCCGTAGAGCAAGGCGTTGGGTTTTGTCGGCTACCAGCGCACTTAGTCTCAGCCCGAAAGAGCGATAAAATTAAAGTATTGGAGCTCGAACACTCCCATCAATATCAAGTTGCGCTGCACCTCACTTTGCCCAAAGGAGCCAAAAGTGGTCCTGCGACTCAAGCGCTTTATCGTATTTTACTCAAAAGTGTAGAAACTCGAGTCTAGCAACAGTGGTATTGAGTTGAATCGCTAGTGTTATCGCCTATTGATTCTCCCTAAACATAGAGAAACGGCCATTTTGTGACGCTACACTCTCACAAAAGGTTGCACGAAGGATAGCGACCACCTACTATCACTCTGCTCATGCCTAAAGCACCCAACACTCGCGGAAAGAACTCGGTTCACGGCAATATCCTCACCTGCTTGGTTTAGCAGGCACAATCTGTTTTTACCTTCTTTTTAGCTTCTATTTAGGCGAGTGTGGAAGAAATAAGAAAGGTGAAATATGAACTCTACAAATAGCTTCTCGATCAATATCAATCAGCAAAAATCCATTGCTAAAAAAAGGCTCAAAGCTATCCGCCTATACGATGACGCCACGTTGGAGTTAGTTAAGCGATTTCACTCCAAACCAGAATCTTTGGCTCCCAATACAATTCAATTGGCTGACGTTCAACATGCACTCGCAAGAGAACTGGGCTTATCCAGTTGGAGTAAACTAAAAGCTCATGTCGAAGAGCTAGAAGCGCACAAACTAGCCATCAAAGAACAAAAACCGCCCCTAGATGCAAAAGTAAAAACGCTACACGTTCGTTGTGGCCACGACATTCAACAACAACTTAAAGCCAGCGGATTTGAAGGGACATTTTTAGCCCTGATCGATCCGCTTTGTATTGGCCCCATACCAGCAACACCGCAGAACTTCCTTGCCATTCGTGCCCAATATGTCGTAGAGACTCTGCTGCCCGTGATGAAGCGTGAAGACTCGGTTCAAGATATAGTCACATTGGAACAATCAAACCTCGATCTGTTGCAAAGTGATGTATTTGAACGAATCGTCTTTTGGGTCGAACATGACAGTTATGATCAATTGATGCTAATTCGTGCTCTAACACAGTTAGAGAATGTAGAGAATAAAGTGATAGAGATCATTGAGTTGAACCAGTTCCCGGGCACTGAACGATTCATCGGCTTTGGGCAGTTGCCTGAAGAAGCTATTCGTTCTTGTTGGCGATACCGTAAACCTGTGACAGCAAAATTATTCAGTCAGGCTAAACGGTGTTGGCACGCTATTACATCACCGACACCTATTTCCATAGTTAATTTGATTCAGCAGCATAACCTGGATTGCTTGCCCAATATATTCAACGTGCTTAAACGCCATTTGCAAGAGTTACCTAATTCACAAACTGGATTGAGCTTGACACAACACCTCGCACTAAAGGTCTTGAGCTCGCAAAATCGTTCAATTCCCATCAAAGATTGGTTTGAGCAATATCAACAACTAGAACCTCTTCCTTACCTAGGAGACGTGATGTTTTACGCGTTACTCCTCCCTCTAGCACAGTGTCAAACACCTTTGATCACGATTGAGCCACGTGAAAGGCACTGGTGGGAACAAAGCGTCCGTATCACTGAGGCTGGCAAGCAGTGTTTGGAAGGCTTAATACGAGCGAAACAATGCTATTGGATTGGAGGGATTAAAAATACCAGTCAAAGTTATTGGAGCTGGGATCACCTCCAACTAACTACACTTGCCAACCATCATTGAGTTGACAAATATGAAAGCATAAAGGGTTCGTTGGCTCTGATGAACACTCAATACTAAATTATCCCTAAAGAAGCGACCGCTAGCCTGAATATAACTTAAATAGTTATGCAGAAATGCATCCACTCCAAGAGAGTATGCACTCTATCTCTTATTAAAATTTATTGTAAATCCTCTTTGTTATCGGTTGTATATTCGATAAAAGTGTTAAAATACAAACTTTTCATCCGGCCAATTCGTTAATATTTGGTTAAAATCCCATTTTTATTAGTGATAAAGTTCACATCTATTAACCATTTAGAGGATTATTCTTTCGTATTTTCTCACTCCGCTGCTAATCTGCTCGCCGCTTTGAAGTGAACTCAAGGTGCATAACTATAAGGAGTGTTCTCATGAATACCAAGAAACCGATGTCGCTTACCAGCCGCGTAATTTTAGGTATGGTTGCGGGTATCTTGACAGGATTTGCAATTCGCACACTTTTTGCCGACAACGGATTTGTCGACGCATACATTGTTAATGGATTATTCGAAGTTGGTGGACAGATCTTCGTTGCCAGCTTAAAAATGCTTGTTGTACCGCTAGTATTTGTTTCGTTAGTTTGTGGTACTAGCTCTCTCAAAGACCTCTCTACACTGGGTCGCATGGGCGGTAAAACCCTCGCTTTCTACGTTACGACAACGGCTATCGCGATTACGCTTGCTCTAACTATGGGTACTCTATTTCAGCCAGGGGCAGGGGCAGATCTAACGGCAGCAAGTTCATTCAAATCAGCCGAAGCGCCATCTTTAGGTCAGGTGATCATCGATATGTTCCCGACCAACCCAATCAGCGCAATGGCAGAAGGTAAAACTCTGCAAGTTATCGTGTTCGCCGTGCTATTCGGTATCGCGATCAGTGCAGCGGGTAAACCAGGCGAACGCATCGCAGCATTCTTCTCTGATCTGAATGAAGTGATCATGAAACTGGTCGCGATTTTGATGAACTTGGCGCCTTATGGGGTGTTCTTCTTAATGGCGAAGCTATTTACTGGTCTTGGTCTGGGCGCGATCGTCAATCTGGCAGAGTACTTCTTAGTACTGGCTAGTACGCTTGTCCTACACGGTCTAGTTACTTACAGCTTAATGTTAAAAGGTTTCACAGGTCTAAACCCAATTACGTTCCTACGTAAGATGGAAGACGCGATCATGTTTGCTTTTTCTACAGCTTCATCGAACGCGACCATTCCAGTGACAATGGAAACAGCAAAACACCGCATGGGCGTAGATAACCGTATCTCATCATTCACTGTTCCTCTAGGTGCAACTGTGAATATGGACGGCACAGCCATCATGCAAGGTGTCGCAACCGCATTTATTGCTCAAGCATTCAATATTGATTTGAGCATGGGCGATTACATGATGGTTATCATGACCGCAACACTTGCATCTATCGGTACTGCGGGTGTCCCTGGTGTTGGCCTAGTAATGCTTGCTATGGTATTGAACCAAGTTGGTCTGCCACTTGAAGGTATCGCGCTCATCATGGGTGTTGACCGTCTTCTTGATATGATTCGTACCGCGGTAAATATCACTGGTGACAGTGCTGTAACCGTCATCGTTGCGAAATCAGAAGGTGCATTGGATGAAGCTCGCTTCAACGACCCAATGGCAGGCGTAGCCGAAGAAGAAGTGCATCTTAAACGCGCTGACGCCTAAATCGTTCTACGATTACCATTCTGAAATTATATAGTCCTGTCTAAAAGAAAGCCCCGATGGAAACATCGGGGCTTTTGTTTTCTCCGCGTCTAGAAATACTCTTTCTAATCCGCCATCGAATTCAGCTTTTCTCTCGCTTGTTCTTCATGCTCGTCGGTGATGGCATTACCGACTGAGTTCGCGGCTAAGGTAAGTGCTGCCATGTCATCGGTAAAACCGACGCCAGCGAGTACGTCTGGCACCATATCTGTTGGTAGGACAAAGTATGCCAGCGCACCACCTAAAATCGCCTTATGGCGAACAGAGGTGTTAGAATCTGTCATCGCGAGCCATGATTTAATGCCCATTACGGCAATTTCTTCACCCGCTTTCTTAACCGACCCTTTCATTTTTCGCCAGAATGTTTTCTCATCTGGCGCTTGCATCGTTTGATCTTTGGCGTCTTTCGGCGCCGATTTTACAGACATTGTTGTGGTCATCGTTGCCTCCGAAATTTATGACTGTGGCCAACATATTAATAAATCGAACCTGAACGCAAGATTAATAACAAGAAATGATAGTAAAGTGAAACAAAAACACAGATAGAAAATCCCCAAACCGAAGTCTGGGGATCGTGATGTTGGGAACTAAGTTGTCGAGTGCACTACTGAGCTATCTTCTCCAGTACACGCATCAGCATTTTGATTCGCGGTTCGATAGACTCAAGCAACAAGTACTCTTGATCGCTGTGGAAGCCCGCACCGATAGGTCCTAGACCATCCAAAGTTGGAACGCCAAGAATCGCCGTATTGTTTGCATCAGAGCCGCCACCGACTTCTTTCCAGTTGATGTCGATCGCCAGTTCACTTGCCGCTTCTTCAACTAATGTCATTAAGCTTTCTGTTTGTGGGCTTGGCACCATAGAAGGCTTATACGCTTCACTAACCAACTCAATGCTCACGCCATCAACGAATGGTGTTTCCAGCATGCCGTTTAGCTTGCTATCGACATCATCGTATTCTTCGTTGCTCCAGAAACGCACATCCACGATCGCTTCAGCGTGCTCAGGGACGATGTTCGCTCCGTTGCCACCAGAAACAATACCGACATTCAGTGTGGTACCAGATTCAAAGTTGGTCATTGCATTGACTGCTAGAATCCAATTCGCCATCTCAGTGATTGCGCTGCGGCCATTTTCTGGCTCGTTCCCTGCGTGAGCAGCAACGCCATTAAAGGTCATTTTGTAGCGAGCCATGCCTTTACGCGCTTTCACTAAACCACCGTCTGCACGTGCCGCTTCTGCAACCAGTACATTCTTAGCGTTTTTCGCTACTGATTGAATCCAATCCACAGAGTTCAGAGAGCCCGTCTCTTCATCTGGGTTCATGCAGATAGCGATAGACAGCTTATCCAACACCGCTTGGTCTAGATTACGCATCGCGTACACGATGTTCAGCAAACCAGATTTCATGTCAGACACACCTGGACCGTACGCTTTCTCTGCATCTTGAAACATTGGACGAAGCTCAGCGGTACCCACAGGGAACACCGTATCCATGTGACCAATTAGCATCACATCGATTTGCTCAGCTTCCGGCTTGTTTCGAACTTCAAGACCAACACCCGCTCTGCCACAGTCGATGCGTTTTACGCTCCAACCTGACATCGCTTGGTACTTATCTTCAAATTGAGAAGCGATGAACTCGATGCCATCAGTCGTGTAAGTGCCACAATCCACATTGATTAGCGGACGTAGCTCTTCTAGATATTCATTTAGAGAGAATTGCATGACTCACTCCTAGACAAACAGATTCATCACCAGCATTGCGCCAAACGCGTTCAATACTGAGATTGCAATCATAACTGGGATGTAACGACCTTCAGTACCGATTGGGCCCATGATACGACCCATGTACTGAACTTGAGAGCCCATAAGGTAGATGGCAGGCGCTAGAATCGCAATGTGCGTGCCGTTAAGGATACCTTGGTCAAACAGCGTGATAACCACCCCCACTGCGCCACCCATCGACATCCAAGCACCGATCAATACCGCTGCAGCTTCACCCGGAAGACCAAACACCGCCATGATTGGAGAAAACACAGTGCCCATCAGATCCAGCGCACCAGTGATTTGCAGCGCTTTGATGATAACGAACGCCATTAATACGTTAGGAACCGTAGAGGTAGTCGCAATCACCCAACCTTTCTTAGCACCTTCGACGAAGATATCCGTCACCATTGGTTTTTTCGCTTTAACGTCACCCATTATGCCGTCTCCTCTTTTAGGTTCTCTGATTTGTTTTGGTCTTGCTTGTCTTCGTTACCTTCCGTCATGTTTAGGTAGATACGGAACAGGTTCGCACCAATGATCTTAAACGCGAACATCACCACAACCGCCAAACCAATAGAAGAAGTTACTGCTAGAGAGCCGTCAGCCATCGTCAGTGTGAACAGCACAGCACCCGATGAGAAGAAGTTCACGATGGTTGCACCTGCAGTGAACTGGAACATGGTAAATACGTCCGTTTCACGCTTAGTTAGGTGACCTTCATCTTTTAGCTGACGCGTCATTGCCGCACCTGCATCGGTACTTTGTAGAGAAGCAATTAAAGCCAGACCAGAGTTACCAGGGATGCCCATTAGAGGACGTAGAAGAGGAGTAAGAAGCTTACGAGCTGCTTCAAGTGCACCGTAGTGCTCAAGTACGTTGATCATACCTAAGGCGAACATAACAGTTGGAATCAAAGTAAGTGCGAAAATGAAACCGTCGCGAGCACCGCTACCACCAGTACCGCGAAGCGACGTTGTTGCAACTTGCACACCGTCAGCCGTTTCGGTGACACCATACGCCACCTTGCCGAAAGAGCCATTGAGCGTTGTAAAATCGAATACACCGTACCATTCGCTAGATTGCATCAGGCCAGAAAAGAACACAACCGCAAACGCCAGAGCAACGTAGCACCCCAGTGTAACTTTACGCTCAGTTTGAACAGGAATTTTCATAACATTACCTACACATGTGGAACTTAACACATATGTTCACCTGAATAATGTGCTAGAGAGATGATCAAAATCAATCCGCCTGCCGAACATTATCGCGACTCAGTTATGAAGTTTTGTTTTATGATTCCAATCACAATTGAAAGATAATAAAAATTTGTGCCAACAATTAGGTATTTTAATCTATATCGATAGCTCACGACTTCTTCATCAACTCAACAAATGATTCTGACGAATATTGCTTTCTACAACATTCATGACGTACTTCATACTTTGGCATTGAGGCAATATCGATTAACTCGAAAGTAACATTCAGCCACGAAATTTAGGTTAGGATGGCCCGGTCATATGTAAACGGCATAAACCAGAATTAACAGGACTATACGACCCATTGTTACGCTCACAATATAAAATAGCCAAATGGACACTCGCCCTCGTGCTTTGGGTGGTGATGATATGCTTAAGCCAAAATTCTGGTTTCTCGAAAAGCTGCCCGAAGGCTCACCAAATACAGAGTCAGCAAGATGAGAGTGTGAATTTATCACCATCTTGCGACCTTTCAGAAAAGCTGGTTCAAGCGTACCAACATCAGTTTGATCATATTCTTATTCCATTTTTTCTGTTTGCTTTGATTGTGGCGCTGCCGATGACAACCACAGCAATTCGTTATCTGGAATACACAGAACCGATACCGGAAAAGTATCGGGTTCACCTAAAACTTTGCGTGTTTAGAGAATAAAGCCAGCAAGGCGAGAGACCTTTCTGCCTGACTTTTGTACATATTTTATTCACTTCACATAACAAACAACGAAATTTAAAAGTTTTAGGAAATATTATGACATTCACTCGTACACTTTTGGCGTTAACGATGGCTATCGTATCTGCCGTATCTTTCGCATCAGAAAAGACCGCAGAACAAAAGCTAGAGGAAGTTAATCAGATACTAAAAGATAACCCTCAAATTCTTGATTCATTGCACCAAAACCTTCAAGAGTACATTGCGTATCAACAGTCATTTGGCGACACCTTGAAGGAGGTTCGTCAATATCTAAGTGATGGCAAACATTCCTCTTTTGGTGCTGAAAACCCTGAGTTAACCATTATTAACGTAACAGACTACAGCTGCCCTTTTTGTAAACGTTTAGAAGGAGAGCTGGTCAAAGTTGGTAAGGAATATCCGCAGGTAAAAGTGCTTAACCTCAATGTCTCTTTTAAAGAACAATACGAGAAGAACGGTTACAACTCGGCAAGTTACGCATTAAATGTTTGGCAAAACCAGCGAGATAAGTACGAACAAGTGCATGAGTTATTGGTGAAAAAACCGGGCGCACATGACGCACGTTCCTTAAATCAAATCGCGAAAAAAACGGGGACAGAAGCACAGCTTGTCGACGACAAAGAGACCAAGGCGTTGCTTGATAAAAACTATCAGTATTTCACGCAACTTGGTTTACGCGGCACGCCCGCGTTGATCATTAATGATCAAGTCATTCCTGGCTATGTGCCGTTTGACGAGCTAGAAAAAGTCATCGACCAAGAACTGGCGAACTAATACAACAAAGCCCTTCCCTGATAACTCAAGGAAGGGCTTTTTCTATCTAGGCTTAAAACGAAGTTCTAACTACTTGTCGCGACCCACAAACGCCACAACGACTTTGTCATTGCCAAGCGAGCGAGAGAACACGTACGCGCCTTCTTGTTCAATTACTTGATGCTGACCCGCACCAATCGCTGGGTGCGCTTTACGGAACTGACCAAGAGTTTGCCAGTGTTTGAGCAGCGCTTGCTTCTCATCAGATAGCTTCCATACCATGTCAGAACGAGTGCCTTGGTGGAAATCGTCCGCGTAAGGACCAATGTTACGACCAACTTCATCACCATAATAAACCTGAACAGCACCAGGACTCAGAAGCAGTGCATTCGCGGCGTTACGCTGCATACCGTAATCTTTGAAGCGAGAGAAGAACAGCTCGGTATCGTGAGAAGACATGTAGCTCACAGGGTTAAAGTCTTTCTCATTGGCGATAGTGTCCGCATAGCTTTGGTAAGTGTCTGCCATTTGGCTGAAACACGCCGCGCCTTTGTCTAACTTCTTCTGCATGTCGAAGTTAATCAACGCATCAAAGCCATCGTCAAAGTAAGGGCTGCGATAAGCGGTATGTCCCCATACTTCACCCATCATCCAGAATGGCTGACCTGACTTACCGTTCTCTTTACGCCACTGCTCAAGGCTGCTTGATGCCTCTTCTTTCAAGCGTTTCCACACATGGCCTTCAACGTGCTTCACCGTGTCGACACGGTAACCATCAATACCAAAGCGTTTCACCCAATCAGTTTGCCACTCAATTAGGTAGTCCGAGACAGTGTAATTATCACGCGCCTCAACGCGAGTGCCAGGGTTATCCAATAGCCATTGAGCTGGCTTCACGGCTTTGTCTGATTCAGTGATAAAGTCAGGCAAACCCGCCAATGACATGGTGATATCACTGCTGCCCGGAGCTGGGTATCCCGGTAGACCTGTTCTTACCCAGTCACCGCCCCACCATTTCGCCCAGTTTGGACTCTGGTAATCAATCTTCTGGTGGTAGCTATGCCAGTTTTCACCCGCTTTTGGTTGCCAATCCCCCCACTTCTTAGGTAGTTCAGCGTTTGGTTTTAACACCTCAATACCATCAAATTGCAAATCGGCTAACGTCGAGTAACCGGTGTGGTTGATTACTGCGTCCATCAATACTTTAAGGCCACGTTTGTGTGCCTCTTCCACCAGCTTTTTCAGATCATCTTCGTTACCGAAGTTCTCATCAATCTTGGTGAAATCGCGCGTCCAGTAACCGTGGTAAGCGTAAAATGGGAATGAGCCACTATCGCCGCCGCCCACAAAACCATGCACTTGCTCAACGATTGGCGACAACCAAATTGCATCTGTACCTAGGCTCTTGATGTAATCTAGCTTTTCGATCACGCCTTTTAGGTCACCGCCGTGGAAGGTGCCGATCTCTTCTTTGCTGTCTTTCTTACGCCCATAGCTGTTGTCATTGCTGGTATCGGCGTTGTTGAAACGGTCAACCATCACGAAGTAAATGTTGGCATTGCGGTAATCAAACGGCACTGCTTCTTTGGTTTTCTTCACTGGCTCTAGTAGCACCAACCCGCCTGAATCTTTGCTTGGCGTCAGCGATACTTGCTGATCTTTTACTTCGACCATCTGCCCAGAGTAAGCATCACGCAACTTGGTGCCATCGGGGAAACTGTCACCCAGCGCAATGGTGACTTCGCCGCCTTGATAAACCTCACATTGCACTTGTGGGATTGGGCGTTTGAATTCTGTCTTCGCGGCTTTCTTAGGTTCACGCTTGAAGCGCAATGTTTTCGCTTCCGCATCAAAAGCAAAAGAGTAATCGCCAGTAAAGCGGATTTTTAATGGCAGTTCTGTTGGCTTTCCACAGTTCAGCGCGATAGGTTTGTTGAATTTGACCTTCTGGCTATCAGGCGCGACACAGTCGCCCTCAACGCCCGTGATTTTGAGCGTGTATCCGTCTTTGGTTAAGGGCACAACCAAAGGCTGTTCTGCACTTAAGGGAAAGTCACGGCTGTTAGTCGTGGTAGAGATGGTGATGTTTGGCTCGGCGATGGCACTTGCCGATGCAAGCAATAAGGTAGTCGTAATCAGATTCAGTTTCATCGTTCAGTCCATTGGTTGCGCATAGGCGCAGTATTCGTGTTGTAGTTTTATTCACACTAATAGTAAATGGATGAAAAACTGAGCACATCATTCTGAAAAGCTACGCCCTAAAGCTTGTGACGCTTCACATTTTGCTTTTATGGGGGCGTAGTTCTACTTATGAGCAGGGTAAAAAGGAGTTTAAAGCAGAACGCTACCAAGGTTACGCATTTGTCTCATCGCCCAATTGACGCGGCTGATGGTGTAAGAAGTCTGAGGGTAAACTTTGATGCGATACGGATTTGGCAGCACCACCGCAAGCCTTGCTGCTTGGCGTGTTGAAAGTTGTTTAGCAGGAATACCAAAGTAGTTTTGCGCAGCGGCTTCCGCGCCATAAATACCTGGACCAAACTCCACCACATTCAAATACACTTCAAGAATGCGTTTTTTACTCCACATTGCTTCCATCAGCAGAGCAAAATAAAGCTCATACGCTTTGCGCACATAAGAGTGTGAAGGAAACAGAAACACGTTCTTTGCAGTTTGCTGAGTAATCGTGCTCGCACCGCGCGAGGGACCGTTCTCGCCAGACTCTGAGATCACTTTAAACAAGGAATCAAAATCCACTCCGTAATGGGTCGGGAACTTTTGATCTTCTGTCGCAATCACGGCCAGTTGAATGTGTTTAGAAATATCACTCAAAGGCACCCATTCATTTTGACTCTCTTCAGGAAATCCTTCAGGAGGAGAAATTATGCGGCTGATCTTCCATCCCCAAATTGGTGGATCGATGTATTTCACTATGCCAACGAGCATCACTGGTAAAAGCAAAAGCACCAATAAGATATTGAACAGAAGGGATTTAATCTTTCTCAAAGTCCGACCTAGCCTGATTTCATAAAACAATATGATGCAAGTATAGAGTATGCAGTCTGTTTATCGTTAGTGAAAACTTGGTTAAAAAAAAGCCCGATTTACAATGTAAAACGGGCTTAGAATTTGATTAGACTAAATTATTTGTGCAGCTTGTAGAACACGGTTGAAAGTGGAGGCAAACGAAGCTCAAGTGATTGAGGCAGTGATTCACTTTCGACTTGTTCCGTTTTCACACTGGTCAGCACTTTAAAATCGCTTCCGCCGTATTTGCTGTCGTCCGTGTTCAGCAGCAGTTCGTATTGACCTGCATTTGGAACACCTAAACGGAAACGCTCGTGTGGTACGGGCGTAAAGTTGGTGATGATGAGAATACGCTCACCCCCTTTACTGATACGCTCGTGCGCTAGGATGCTTGCATCTGCCTCGTCTTGTAGACGCCACTCAAAACCAGCAGGAACACAATCTTGATCGTGCATCGCCGCTTCATTTCGGTACAAGTGGTTCAAATCGCGCATCAGCTTTTGAACGCCTTGATGACGTTCGTATTCCAGCAAGAACCATTGCAACTGATCATCGTGGTTCCACTCCGCCGTTTGGCCGATTTCCGCGCCCATGAAGTTCAGCTTTTTGCCCGGTTGACCATACATATAACCGTAGTATGCACGTAGGTTTGCGGTTTGCTGCCATTCATCGCCCGGCATCTTGTTATGGATAGAGCCTTTTCCGTACACCACCTCGTCGTGAGAGAGAGACAAGACGTAGTTTTCGCTGTGCGCATAAACCAGCGGGAATGTGATGGTATTGTGGTGGTATTTGCGGTGAACAGGATCTTCTTTGATGTATGAAAGACTGTCGTGCATCCACCCCATATTCCACTTGAAGCCAAAGCCTAAACCACCCATAAAGGTTGGCGCAGACACACCCGGAAACGCCGTTGACTCTTCCGCAATCGTCATCGCATTCGGGAAGTGCTTGTACACTTCTTCGTTCATCCATTTTAAGGTTGCGATTGCGTCGTAGTTTTCGTTGCCACCATCAACGTTCGGGACCCACTGATCGTGGCTACGTGAATAATCGAGATAGAGCATCGACGCGACGGCGTCCACGCGAATACCATCAATATGGAATTGTTCAAACCAGTACAGCGCATTCGACACAAGGAAGCGACGCACATGTTCACGGCCTAAATCGTAAATGTAGGAGTTCCAGTCTTGGTGCCAACCGCGACGCGGATCTGGATCATGGAACAGAGGCGTACCATCAAAGTTCGCTAAACCATGATCATCCGATGGGAAGTGCGCCGGTACCCAATCCAGCACAACACCGATACCTGCTTGGTGACACGCATCCACGAAGAATTTGAAATCATCAGGGGAGCCAAAGCGGCTAGTTGGTGCAAACAAGCCAACGGGTTGATAGCCCCATGAACCATAGAATGGATGCTCAGACACAGGCATCAGCTCAACGTGGGTGTAGCCCATATCCACAAGGTATGGCACCAACTGCTCTGCGAGTTCTCGGTAGTTGAGGAAATCACCTTTCTCGTCGCGCTTCCATGATCCAGCATGTAGCTCGTAAAACGATAACGCTTCATCACGCTTTTGCGTCACTGCACGGTTTTGCCATTTCGCATCTTGCCATTGGTAACGCTTGTGATCGTAAGTAATGGACGCGAACGATGGGTATTGCTCAGAGTAGAAACCCCAAGGGTCTTGTTTATGAGGAAGCCCTTCCCCATTTGGCCCTTTGAGCTCAAATTTGTATTGTACCCCCTCTTCCAGACCAGGAATGAATAGGCCCCAGATACCGTAGTCTAGGCGTTGCATTGGATGACGACGGCCATCCCATTGGTTGAAGCAACCCACAAGGCTAACAGCCGATGCATGTGGTGCATAAACAAGGAAACGCACACCAGAGATGTTTTCACCGCCACGTTCTAGCGTGACAAAGTGTGCGCCCATGTAGTGATACATGTCTTTTGGCGTATGCAGATGCTCGTACTCTTGGTAGATATTGTGATACTGGTACGGGTCATCAATAATTTGTTCAACACCATTCCAATCGACCGCTAAACGGTAGTGGGTCAGGTGTAAATCGCGTTGCTCTTTTAAGATGAAACCGCTGTCGCCATCACGCTCAAGCGCCACGCGAGGTTCACCATTAACAAGTAGTTCAACCTTGTTTGCGCCCGGCATCCAAACTCTCAGCGAAGCTTCGTCGTCAATGAATGGACCCAGCGCAGCAAATGGATCTGAGTAAGCCGCCTCAGCAAGCAGTTCGTATGCGCGTTCGTGTTGTTTCTTTATTTTCTTGGTTTTGGTGGTTTTCAAATCTTTCTCCCTAGAGCCAATATCCTTTTCAAGACCAGAGATCTGAATCAAACATCGGTTTCTCCACAGCCAACGTTGTGAACTCACAAAAAGACTCCGCTTCTCACGTTCGTTGCGTAAACGGCGTCAAAATACAAAAATGCCCGCTATTGTCGCGGGCATAATAACGGTACTTCATCCTAACGGATTGTGTTTTAGGAATGAGTGACCTAGACGGAACTTTCGTACCTCTGAGCTAACAAAATTGGTAATCAGCTCGTCCATCTACGCCACTCTAGGCATTTTACTTACTCGCCTGTGCACGAACTTCAGTAAGGCGTTTAGAAATACGATTCACATCTTCACGGCTGAAGATTTCATCTAGGTTCATCGACAATTTACGACGCCAGTTTGGATACTCATCCACCGTACCAGGAATATTGACCGGTTGATCCATTTCTAGCCAGTCTTCAAGCTGCACACTAAGCAGTGCAGAGTCACCTGCGGCTACGTGCAGTTGCAGCGCTTCGCTTAGGTATGAATCCATTGGCACGTACTGAGCATCATGACCAATGCCTTCTGGCAAATAGCCATGCCAGCGAACACTGTCTAGAATGCCTTGTTTGCACTTCAAGCGATCAGCGAATAGGCCTTCCAACTGCTGCTCATCAGGGTACAGACCAATCTCACGCCCCATCTTCAAGTCATCACAGTGCCAGAAACCGCGTAGTGTTGGCATATCGTGCGTACACAGCGCAGCCATAGACTGCTCAGCGTAGTGCTTCGGAGAAATAAAGCCACCGTCGTCTTTTGATGTTTCGAAGAAGAAGACTTTGTACGAATGCACACCCGCATCACGAAGGATATCAACGATTTCATCAGGTACAGTACCCAAGTCTTCACCGATTACAGAACACTGATGACGGTGAGATTCCAACGCTAGGATTGCTAGCATGTCTTCCACTGGGTAGTACAAGTATGCGCCTTCTGTCGCTTTCTCGCCTTTTGGAATCCACCAAAGGCGAAGCAGGCCAAGTACGTGGTCGATACGCAATGCACCACAATGCTTCATGTTAGCACGTAGCAATTTGATGTAAGCGTCGTAGCCAGTCGCTTCTAAAACCTGAGGGTTAAGCGGAGGCAGACCCCAGTTTTGGCCTAGTGGACCAAGTACATCTGGTGGTGCACCGATGCTTGCATCCAATACTAGCGCGCCTTCATCAGCCCATGTTTCACTACCAGAATCAGCAACACCAACCGCAAGGTCACGGTACAAACCCACAGCCATGCCTTTTTCTTCGGCTAGCGCTTGCGCTTCTTTGATTTGATCGTCTGCGATCCATTGCAGGTACATGTACAAGTGAACACGATCTTGGTTATCCTTGATGTACTTCTGAGTACCAGCTGCGTCGAATGTGCGGTATTTCTCAGGGAATACAGGCCAACCCCACATGTTTGCATCTTCTGCATGTAAATCAGCATGAAGTGCATCGAATGCAGCTTGATGTAGCAAGCTGTCGCCGCCTTTTTCAACAAAGTCCAAGAAGGCACGAGCGCGATCGGTGTTTTTGTCTAAATGGCGAGCTTTAAACTCACTGAATAGTAGCGGAAGAACGCTCATTTTTAGTTGCGAAACTTCGGTGTAATTCACCCAATGAGAGTCTCGCGCTTTTTGTAAACGTTGTTGGAACTCTGCGCTACCAACACGCTGTTGTGCTTCTGCACTTAGCGCGAATTCAGGTACAGAGCTTACGTCGATGTACATGATGTTCAGCCAGCGACGAGAAGACGGGCTGTATGGGCTTGCCCCTTCTGGATTCGCAGGGAACAGCGAGTGAATCGGGTTCAAGCCAATGAAGTCACCGCCACGAGAGGCAATATCACTCACCAGTTGTTTTAGGTCACCAAAATCACCGATGCCCCAGTTATGCTGAGTACGCAGTGTGTAAAGCTGGATACTAGGACCCCATAGCTTTTTGTGTTGGTTTAGATCGTCTTGTTTGAAACACGCTTTCGGCGTAATGATCAATGACATCTCGTAAGGTGTTTTACGACGCTTACGACTGATGATCAGTTTGTGATAACCCCAAGCCAAGTTCTTTGGCAATGCAAACACTAGAGGGCCACCCTCAGCACGCTCATCACGAACAATTTGGGACTGAAGATAGCCTTCAAGTACCTCTCCTTGTTCTGTTTCTAAACGCCAGCTGAATTCACTCTCACGAGCACTCGTACCTAGGTTTAGTTCCACTTCGACTGGTTCGCCGTCGCGTAAAACAAGAACAGGGGCTAGTACGTCTTTTTTATGTTTCTTTTCAGCAGAAGCCAGTAGTTTTTCATCACTGCTAGTATCGTAGCCAAGCGAAGCGAGCAAGCGGCGTAGCGTCTCCTCAGACACTTTAGCCTCATCTCCCCAAGCACTGACATAGCTATCAGCCAATCTCGCCATTTCCGCGACTTTCTTTAATGCTGTTTGTTCTTTCATCGCTTTCTCCGAAGGTAATACCAACACCTTCCATGTAGGGTTTTATTGTTATCAATAACTTCTTTTGGAAAATGACCAAAGGTAGCGCTTGGCTACCTTGGTCTTAACTAGGTTCTATTAGCGTTTCACCGCTTCAAGTTTCCAGATATTGTTCACGTAGTCGCGGATTGAGCGGTCTGACGTGAACTTGCCAACAAGGGCGGTATTAAGAATGGCCTTCTTCGCCCAGCCAGCTTGATCTTTATATTGTTCGCTCATGTCTTCGTGTGCTTTCACATAAGAGGCGAAATCCGCGAGACATAAGTATGGGTCACCACCGTCTAGCAGGCTGTCGTATGTGGCACGCAGTAAGCCTGGTTGGCCTGGTGTGAACTCTTCACCCAATAGCAAGTCCATTGACGCTTTGAGTAAGTGATCCGCATTGTAGTAATCAAATGGGTTGTAACCTTGAGCTTTCAGCGCTTTCACACCTTCAACATCTAGACCGAAGATGTAGATGTTCTCATCGCCTACTTCCTCACGAATCTCAACATTTGCACCATCCATTGTACCGATAGTTAGCGCACCGTTTAGCGCCATCTTCATGTTACCTGTACCTGATGCTTCTTTACCCGCTAGCGAGATTTGTTGAGAAACGTCAGCCGCAGGGATAATGATTTCAGCCATGCTCACGCGGTAGTCAGGGATGAATACCACTTTCAGCTTGTTACCGATGCGAGGATCGTTGTTCACCTTGTCTGCAATCTTATTGATTGCGAAGATGATTTCTTTCGCTAGGTGGTAACCCGGTGCTGCTTTTGCTGCGAAGAACACAACGCGTGGCGTACACTCAAAACCTGGTTCATTAAGAATACGGTGGTACAGAGACAGTACGTGTAGCAAGTCTAGATGCTGACGTTTGTACTCGTGCAGACGCTTGATTTGAACATCGAAGATTGCATTAGTATCGAGCTCGATACCCATGTTCTCTTTCACCCAAGTTGCTAGGCGTTCTTTGTTCTCTTTCTTCACTGCCATGAATTCTTTTTGGAATGTCGCGTCAGTAGCGTACTTCGCAATACCTTCAAGTTGCTCTAGTTTCGCTGGCCATTCTGGGCCGACTTTCTCAGTGATAAGCTGAGACAGACCTGGGTTACAGAACTTCAACCAGCGACGTGGCGTAATACCGTTCGTTACGTTGTGTAGACGTGTCGGGTACATTTCGTGGAACTCTGGGAATAGGTCTTTCTTAACCAATTCAGAGTGAAGTGCTGCTACACCGTTTACTGCGTAAGAGCCGATTACACATAGGTTTGCCATACGAACCATGCGGTGGAAACCTTCTTCGATGATAGAAAGCTTCTGTTGCTTCGCGACATCACCCGGCCACATTGCACGTACGTCTTGTAGGAAGCGGTGGTTAATCTCGTAAATGATCTCCATGTGACGTGGTAGCAGGTGCTGGATTAGCGACTCTGGCCATGTCTCTAGTGCTTCTGGAAGTAGCGTGTGGTTGGTGTACGCAAATGTCTTAGAGCTGATTTCCCAAGCCGCTTCCCAAGCTAAACCTTTTTCATCCATCAGGATGCGCATTAGTTCAGGAATCGCAATCGTTGGGTGTGTATCGTTAAGCTGGATAGTCTCTTGCTTAGGTAGATCCGCTAGCGAGTAGCCCGCAGCTTCGTGGCGACGTAGGATGTCACGTACAGACGCTGCTGAGTGGAAGTACTGCTGCATTAGACGCAGTGTTTTACCTTTCTCGTGGTTGTCGTTCGGGTAAAGCACTTTAGTGATGTTACCTGCGTCGATCAGTGCGTGCTGA
Organism: Vibrio sp. 1978; assembly: GCF_033344345.1. Classification (NCBI taxonomy): domain Bacteria; kingdom Pseudomonadati; phylum Pseudomonadota; class Gammaproteobacteria; order Vibrionales; family Vibrionaceae; genus Vibrio; species Vibrio sp. 1978. Next base: position 22,385 of record NZ_JAWPOP010000019.1, on the reverse strand, counting down.
GCTTCGAAGTAATCACCATTGTTAAAGCTTGCTAGTGAGAATGGTGCAATCGCCTGACATTCCCAAAGACGTAGCGGGTAAACCGTGTCTGATTCGTAACCCACAATTGGAAGATCCCAAGGCATTGCTCTTACTGTCATGCCTGGTACCCATTTGCGAACCTCTTTACCGTTCTCGTTAATCACTTCAACGTGACCGTAGAAACCGATCTCTTGCGCAAGTTCTGGACGCGCAATTTCCCAAGGGTAGCCTTCTACACCGCGCCATGCGTCAGGTGCTTCTTGCTGGCGACCATCTTTGAATGACTGTTTAAATAGACCGTATTCGTAATGTAAACCATAGCCGACAGTTGGGAATTCTTGTGCCGCACATGAATCCATGAAACACGCAGCCAGACGACCAAGGCCACCGTTACCCAATGATGGGTCGCGCTCTTCTTCTAGCAGATCAGTTAGGTTGTAACCCAGTTCAGCCATTGCTTCTGTTACTTGTTCATACAGACCCATGCTGATTAGGTTGTTACCCGTCAAACGACCGATAAGGAATTCTAGCGAAAGGTAGTTAACGCTCTTCGCACTTTTAATGCGTGGATCTTCTTCTGTCGCAAGCAAATCTAGAGTAGTAAATTCAGCCAGAGCATGCCCCATTGCTAGGTACCATGCGCGGCTGTCTGCGTTTTCAATCGTATGAGCGTAAGTTACAGATAGGTGTTTCTTTACGCTTTCTTGGAACGACTTCTTGTCAAATTGTTTTTGTTGAGTAGGTTTCATTACGAAATTCTCACGTCTTTTGGTAATTCATCTGCCATACATCGTGCATTTACCTCTGTGAATAAACATCCTCCTAATTCTCATCCTTTGAAGGAGGAGGGCTGAGGGCGTAGAGGGGGTACCATTGCTAGGTTAGTGATCCAAATCTCAACAAAGTGAACTTTGCACCAGTTCTTAGTGATTTTGATCACAATGGAATGTGAGAAAGGTTAAAACCCGTTCATGACGCTTTTTATAGTCCACTCATCTGATGATGTGAAAATTGTAATATCGGTCACATTAACTCGGTCAGCGTAGAAGAACTTTTCGTAATCTATGTGCAACGCGATCTTAACGCTAACGAAACAAACGATATTTAAGTGACGACAATCACAAATAAAGGGCGTAGTTGATGGTAAATCCATCAACCCTTGAGAATTAGGAAGTGGATCAAAGTAACGAACATTTCTGATGTCGTAACATCCCTCTCAGCTCACAGGATTGTACGCTTTTTATACAAACTAGAATTAGGCGATGTGAGTTATTTCTAGTTTTCGCTAGCTTTTATATTTAAGTGACCGTATGGAATGGTTTTTCAGACGGACGCAAGCCCCAATAGTAGCGACATTATCCGGTATTCAAACAGTGTTTTTGATGCTGATGGCATCATTCAGTAAGACGGCTTTCAAGGGGGCTTTACTAGAATGATCACGTTGCTGTCATTTGGGTATACATAAATAAGGACATAACTACTAATGTGGATTCCATCTAAGCTTACTCGACCAGGACGCCTGCACAATGCCATCGTGCGCCCACGAGTGTTGGACTTACTACAGCAAGCGCCTTACTACAAATTGGTTTTATTCCGATCCCCAGCAGGTTACGGAAAAACAACAATGGCAGCGCAGTGGCTATCCGATAAGCCAAACGTCGGTTGGTACAGCATTGATGACAGCGATAACGACGGCTTTCGCTTTGTAAACTATCTGCTTCAAGCACTAAACAAAGCCACCAACTTCAGTTGCGCTAACGCACAAAAACTGGCGGAAAAACGTCAGATCTCGTCTTTACGCTCCCTATTTAGCGAAGTATTCGCAGAAATGGCTGACTTTCATCAAGAGTGCTACGTGGTGCTTGATGACTACCATTTAATCACGAATGATGAAATCCATGAATCCATGCGTTTCTTTTTAAAGCACATGCCAGACAACCTCACCGTTGTGGTAACCAGTCGTGCAGCGCCGCCTCTAGGCACTGCAAACTTACGTGTTCGTGATTTAATGATCGAAATTGGCAACGAGATGTTGGCGTTTGATACCGAAGAAACCACTCGCTTCTTTAACCAGCGTATCGCCGATGGTATTGATGAAGACATGGCGAACAGCCTAAGAACCTATGTTGAAGGTTGGCCATCGGCGATGCAGTTGATCGCATTACAAGCCCAACATCAAAACCGCACATTGGCGCAAACTGTAGAGTCGGTATCGCAGTTCAATCACGCGCATTTGTGGGATTACTTGGTCGAAGAAGTGTTTGACTTACTCGATCACGAAACTCGTCACTTTTTAATGCAAGTATCCGTGCTTGACCACTTCAATGATGAGCTAGTGTTTGCCCTTACCCAACGCGAAGATGCACTGGGAATGATTGAATCGCTTAACCGTTACGGCTTATTCATTTATCCGCTCGAAGGGGAACAGAACTGGTTCCGGTTCCATAACTTATTTGGCGAGTTTTTATCGCATGAGCGCCAAGCTCGTATTCCTCAGCAAGAAAAAGATCTCCACCGCAATGCTGCTATCGCTTGGTTACAACAAAAAGCACCACACCAAGCGATTCATCATGCACAAAAATCGAATGATAAGGACTTAGTGGTAGAGATCCTAAACGAATTCGGCTGGAAGATGTTTAACCAAGGCGAACTCAGCACACTGGAAAGCTCAATTAACAAGTTGGACGATGATCTGTTGTTCAGCCACCCAAAACTTACGATGCTCCGAGCATGGTTGGCTCAAAGTCAGCATCGTTATAACCAAGTGGGCCACCTGCTTGAAGAAGCGGAAGAGGAACACAAAAAGCGTAACATTGCGTTAGATATTCATTATCAAGGTCAAGCAAACGCGTTGCTTGCTCAAGTGGCTATCAACAGTAACCAACCAGAAAAAGCTCTCGAATTAGCGGAGCTAGCGCTTAGCCAACTTGATAACACAATTTACCGTAGCCGAATTGTGGCGACTTCGGTTGTTGGTGAAGTTAACCACGTGCTAGGTAAACTAGACCGTGCTTTGCCGATGATGCAACAAACTGAAAAGCTAGCTCGTCAGTATCAGGTATATCACCAAGCGTTATGGGCAATATTGCAGCAAAGCGAGATTTTAATTGCACAAGGTTACGTGCAAGCTGCCTTTGAACTACAAGATTCCGCATTTCGTCTGATTGAAGATCAGCAGCTTCAGCATGTTCCTCTTCATGAATTTTTGCTGCGTATTCGCGCGCAAGTACTTTGGTGCTGGAACCGACTTGATGAAGCGGAAGAATGCGCGTACAAAGGTCTGCAAATTCTCGAAAACCAACCACCAAGCAAGCACTTACATAGCTATTCGATGTTGGCGCGTATTGCGATTGGACGCGGTGAATTAGACAAAGCAGGTAAATTCATTGAGCATATACAGCACTTGATGAAACAGTCGACTTATCACGTAGATTGGACTGCAAACGCTTCACTATCGTTGATTCTATTTTGGCAAGCGCGCGGGAATACCGATGCAATGCAAGAATGGCTCAACACTGCGGTTCGTCCTGAATCGGCATGCAACCACTTTTCTCAATTGCAATGGCGTAACATTGCTCGCGCCCACATTAATTTAGGCCAATATACCGACGCTCGTGCTGCGTTAGATTTTCTCCAAGGTGAAGCTCGTCGCACTAACCTAATCACAGATACTAATCGCAACTTAGTGGTTGAAGCGGTCCTTTCTGCTCGCCAAAAAGATGAGGAGCAAGCCAAGGCTCTGTTAAAAGAAGCATTAGTAATGACGAACCAAACTGGCATGGTCGGAAACTTCCTGATTGATGGTGCAACCATTGGCGGTCTGCTGGAGAAGTTGAGCCTCCGCCATGAACTGGGCGATCTTGAGCGTCACCGTGCTCAACAGTTAATGAAGGACATTTCATCGAATCAACGTAGCCGGTCGATTCACTTTGATGAAGACTTTATTGAAAAGTTGGTGAATCACCCTAATGTGCCAGAGCTAGTACGTACCAGCCCATTAACACAACGCGAATGGCAGGTTCTGGGACTGATTTATTCAGGCTTTAGTAACGAGCAAATCGCACAAGAGCTGGATGTGGCAGGTACGACAATTAAAACCCACATTCGCAACCTGTACCAAAAGCTTAATATTGCTAATCGTAAAGAAGCCATTGTGACAGCTGAAAATTTGCTACAGTTAATGGGATACTGAACTGCTAGATAAACGGGTTAAAACGTAAAGTAAAACACAAGGGTTGGCGTAACACGTCAGCCCTTTTTTATGACTGACAGTAAGAGAAGTGCAATTTGCAAAGCACGTAAGTAACGTTGTTCATATAAAAAAATAGCCAACCGCAATAATCGCGATTGGCTTATATTTAGTGTGAACAAATTGTATTCACTAACAACGTCAGTTGGCTAGGTGACCCTCGGCTTAAGAAGGGTCGAGCAGTATTATGCATTAATCATGCCAAAATGCAAAGACTTATTTTTGGGCACAAGATCTCATATAAGCTGGATTTATTCACGCGCAAATTATCAAAATGCAACTTTGTAATGCAAATTGCAATTGCATAATGCAACCAAGACTGATAATTGATAGTAGAGTTAATCATCTCAAAAATGTAAACCAAGCATTAAAAGCTCGTTACGGCGACATTGTCTCTTGGCGGGTAATAAAGATAGGCAATAGATTGGATATAAAACCAAGTAGTTACAGCACTATTTCATACTTTTTTCATCGCAATGTTTGTATACTCTCTGCCATCGAAACGACTTAGCATTAGAGCAATGAACTACTTAATTACTTTCTTCAAGGGAATCGCCATGGGTGCAGCAGATGTTGTACCTGGTGTATCTGGCGGCACCATCGCGTTTATCACTGGTATTTACGATACGCTGCTTGAAAGCATTCGACGCATTAACCCCTCACTTTTCTCTATCTGGCGAAAAGAAGGGGTTAAAGCCGTGTTTAATCACATCAACGGATTCTTCCTTATCGCTCTGTTTGCCGGCATTTTCACCAGTATTGCAACGCTAGCAAAGTTGATTACTTGGCTTCTTGACACACACCCGATCCCACTTTGGTCATTTTTCTTTGGTCTAATTTTGGTCTCTGTGTATCACATTATTCGTCAGGTTGAGCAACGCGATCTTGTCCGCTTTGTCATTCTGCTCGTTGGTGTCGGGTTTGCTTATAGTATTACTGTGCTCAAACCTTTACACATGGAACCAACGGCCATTAACACCTTATTCGCTGGAGCTATCGCGATTTGTGCAATGATCTTGCCGGGTATCTCTGGCAGTTTTATTTTGCTGCTGATTGGCATGTATGCTCCTGTATTAGCCGCAGTGAAAGGTTTTCAAGTCGATACATTAGCGCTATTTTTGTCTGGCTGCGTGCTCGGTTTACTGTCCTTCTCTCACTTATTGTCGTGGTTACTACGCAAGTTCCGTGATTTCACCCTGATGTTTTTGACTGGATTAATGATTGGTACGTTGCCAAAGATTTGGCCATGGAAAGAAACCATCACTTGGCGCACCAATTCGAAGGGCGAACAAGTGCCATTGCTACAGCACAACCTATCACCATTTGAATTTGAACACGTGACATCACAACCTTCTCAGTTAGTACTTGCTGTCGTGATGATGCTTGCAGCCATTGCTCTGGTTTTGGGTCTAGAGAAATTCGCAGATTCAGATAAATAACTTTGGTATCAAACACATACTGAACCAAATAAAAACGGAGCCAATTGGCTCCGTTTTTATCTATTGGCTAAGGGCAAAACATCTCAATTGAAAACTCTGCTGTATTTGATGCAATAAAGTCCGTCGCGTTACTAAGAAGCTGGTCACCGAGGTATAACGCACAATTTACCGAGGTCACGAGTTGGCGAGCGGCGCATCTGTGCTACGATGCTCGTAATGTTAAGTGATAAATGCTGAACCTTAATGAAACTGTTACAAATCGCCGCTGTTTCAGCCGCATTAGTTGCGGGATTTTATGCCCCGACTCTAATAAAAAACTTTTCTTCTTCCACTCAAAGCAAGTCAATAGATGAATACTGCTTTCTCTCTACAACCTCTTGCGTCCAAGAAAATGTTACGATGACGCTAAACTCAGAAACTGCTCAACCCTTGGTTCCTACCACTCTAAATGTTGAGTGGCATACAAGCGATGCTAAGCAACTCATCCTAAGTCTTTCAGGAAGAGAAATGGAGATGGGTGAGCCTAAGTTTTTGCTGAAGCAAATCGCTCCTGGCCAATATCAAGGTGACATCATTCTCCCAGTTTGCACGGAGGATGCAATGACTTGGGTTGGTGAACTCAGTGATGGAGAGAATACCGTTTACCCTGCTATAAAAATGCAAAGATAAGGAATCGTTATGAGCCGCAATTGGTCCCTATTTCTCGTAGCTGCTTTCGCACTCGGGTTTGGCGTAAAGAGCTATTTAGATAATCAGAAAACGAAGCCAGAGCAAGTGGACAGTTCCACCTCTCAACAAACAGTATTGTTTGGGGAAAATAACCAAGCCATCAATATCTTCGATGTGAATGACCCTCGCATCCGAGTCGTCTATTTTGGCTTTACTCGCTGCCCAGACGTTTGCCCAACTTCTCTTGCAATGCTGGCAGGAGCACTGAATCAAATTGACGACGCGCAAAAAGCACAACTACGCCCGATGTTCATTTCTTTAGACCCAGAGCGTGATGAGGCCGATGCATCAGCAAAATATGCCCATTACTTCCATCCAATGATTGAAGGCCTATCGGCACCACTTGATGTAACGACACCTTTGGCACACAACTATGGTGTCATTTTCCGCAAGACAGAATTGGAAGGCTCGGAACTAAAGTACACGCTGGATCATAGCTCTTACTTTTACTTCTTGAAGCCGGATGGCACGTTAATCACTAAAGTACCGCATACGCTCTCGCCGGCACCGATTGTTGAAGCCATTTCAAAACTAACGACCGAAGGCTCTTCAAATGACGGTTAAGTCAGCGCTGAAGCAATTTTTCAATTTCCTAACTCATACCAACCCCAATGTCGAACAAGACGTCGATACGATCATTGACGCCATTGGGGGCATAGAGAACCTGCTAGAAACTGGTGCATGTGCGACTCGGCTGCGTCTTACCCTCAGAGCGACGTCCGTCATCGATAAGAACGCACTCAAAAATCATGGCGCGCATGGCGTCGTGATATTGGATGATCGTCATGTCCAAATCATATACGGCTTAAAAGCCAACACGTATTCGCAAATTATGGAAGAGCGCATCACAAAACAAAGTTAATATTTTTGCAGTATAGCTACCCTCTTTAAAAAACGGCGGCTATACTCTTTTGGCTTAATTAACTCACTTATTTATTAACCAACGAAGAGGACACAAGATGATTGTATTGAATAACACTAACTGGGCATCGCAAGGGTAACCCTAACAGCACCAACTCTGTGGCATAGCCACAACTCCCCTTCTCTGCCCGGTCTTCACCGGGGTCAACTCTATCCGAATTAGACCCTAATGCGATTTGTATTAAGGCGCTTTGTTGCGTCTGGGATAATTCAATGATGAATCAAACACATACTTTTTGTGACACATTAGTTTCAACTTCAAACCCTCTAAAACAATTGGGTTGGAAACCATTTTTTCAGCAACAACTGACATTAGACGATTACGACAACACTATCTTTGCTCGTGTAATTGCGCATCACCGAAGTGGTTATTTATTGGCAACAGAAACTGGGCAAGTTCATCTTAATGCCCACCATTCTTTACCCAATATGACCGTCGGAGACTGGGTAATCTTAAATGAAGATCAGCAATTTGTTCGCCTACTGGATCGCTTGAGCCTCTTTAGCCGCAAAGCCGCTGGCAGCAAAGTGGCAGAGCAACTCATCGCAGCCAATGTGGATACAGTGTTTATCGTCTGTTCCCTTAACGACGACTTCAATTTAAGTCGTATTGAACGTTATCTTGCCTTGGCTCATGAAGCCGAAGTCGAACCCGTCATCGTGCTTTCCAAAGCCGATTTGTGTGACAATACTGATGAACTAAAAAGCCAAGTACAGAAGCTCGACCCTCTATTAGCGATAGAGACAGTCAACGGCTTAGAAATAGAGAGTGCTTCTAAACTCATGACCTGGTGCAAAGAAGGACAAACCCTCGCTTTTATCGGTTCTTCAGGCGTTGGCAAATCAACTCTTGTTAATGCATTACTCGGGCAACAAGAACAGGCAACTGGGCATATTCGTGAAGACGATAGCAAAGGGCGACATACAACTACATCGCGCTCTATCCATCTATTACCTGATGGCGGCATCTTGATTGATACTCCGGGAATGCGCGAGCTTCAACTAGCAGATTGTGAATCGGGGGTCAGTGAGGCATTTTCTGATATTGAGGCTCTCGCTCAGCGTTGTCGCTTTGGTGATTGCCAGCATCAAACTGAGCCGGGTTGCGCAATTCAAACTGCGATTGAAAATGGCAAACTGGAAGTTCGTCGTTTCAATAACTATCAAAAACTATTGCGAGAACAAGCCTTTAACGGTGCGACTTTGGCAGAGCAACGAGCTCAAAGTCGACCGTTCGGGAAACTCACTCGAAATGCCATGAGTGATAAGCGCAGGCGCCAACAAAGTTATTAATTTGTTGCGTTTGAGTTGTCAATAAAATCAAAGGAGACGAAAGTCTCCTTTTTAACAACTTTATTAAAAACCATTACTCATAACTAATGATAATTTTCAACATAAAAATCTTATTTAAATAACATTGAGCAAACACTTAATCCAAAAACAAACTAAAACTAGACACAAAATATTACCAAGCTAAGATATGTGATATTCAGCAAGAAAATGGCTGAATTTATAAAAACAGGATAATTGATAATCATGTGTCTTAGTGACCAGAAGCAATGCTCACCCCTTGCAATACAAGGGCATTATCGCCGTGTAATGATGGACTATTGCCCTGCCACTCTGGCATAAAATTGCAGGAATGATGTATGCAACACAACAGCCTCGTTGCCCGATATGCTCGTGGTAACCTCGTCGTCCAGATCCTTGTCGGTATCGTCTTTGGTATTTTGCTCGCGACAATTTCTCCAAGCCATGCCGAAAGCGCGGGATTAATTGGTAGCCTTTTTGTCGGTGCGCTTAAAGCGATCGCGCCAATTCTTGTGTTTATTTTGGTTGCCGCTTCAATTGCAAACCAAAAGAAAAACCAACACACTTACATGCGCCCAATCGTTGTACTGTACCTGATGGGTACATTCTTCGCGGCGCTATCAGCAGTGGTTCTAAGCTTCCTTTTCCCGACCAATTTAACGCTTGTCACCGGCGCTGAAGGTGCAACGCCTCCTCAAGGTATTGCTGAAATTCTACGCACATTGTTGTTTAAACTGGTCGACAACCCAGTAAATGCACTAGTAGAAGCAAACTACATCGGCATTCTTGCTTGGGGTGTGGGTCTGGGTCTTGCACTACACCACGCATCGGCAACAACGAAGGCCGTATTTGAAGATCTAAGCCACAGCGTGTCTCACATTGTGCGCTTTATCATTCGTCTTGCACCATTTGGTATCTTTGGCTTGGTTGCTTCAACGTTTGCGACAACAGGCTTTAGCGCGCTAGCAAGCTACGCACACCTTCTGGCGGTTCTTCTTGGCGCAATGATGATCATCGCACTCGTTGTAAACCCGGCGATCGTGTTCGTTAAAACCAAACAAAACCCTTACCCACTTGTATTCCGTTGTCTACGTGAAAGTGGTGTAACAGCGTTCTTCACTCGTTCAAGTGCGGCGAATATTCCAGTAAACATGGCACTATGTGAGAAGCTAAAACTGGACGAGGATACATACTCAGTATCTATCCCTCTAGGTGCGACCATCAACATGGCTGGTGCTGCAATCACTATCACAACGCTAACGCTTGCAGCTGTGCACACTATGGGTATCGAAGTTGATCTACTGACTGCGCTACTTCTAAGTATTGTAGCTGCGGTTTCTGCATGCGGCGCATCAGGTGTTGCAGGCGGCTCTCTACTACTTATCCCACTTGCGTGTGGCCTGTTTGGTATCTCAAACGACGTAGCAATGCAGGTTGTAGCGGTTGGCTTCATTATCGGTGTGATTCAAGACTCTGCAGAAACTGCGCTAAACAGCTCAACAGACGTTGTCTTTACGGCAGCAGTTTGTAAATCAGAGCAGCAAAAAGCTCAGTAAGACTGACAGAACAAATAGAAAGGGGAGCCGATGATGGCTCCCCTTTTTTGTTTAATTGCGCTCAATTATGCGGTGACCAGAGCCACTTCTTCAATCGGGAAGTGTTTGCTTGGTTCAACAAACTCTTGCTGCGCCGCGATAGTTTGCAGCTCCCATTCGCCTGCATGATACGTTGCACTTAACACCCCGTAGCACGCGTCATGACAATGTTGGAAAGCTTGTTTAGGAGACCAGCCTTTTAAGAGTCCCGCGGTAAAAATAGCTGAAATAAGATCGCCCACGCCAACAGGTTGTTTAGCAAACTCAAATTGAGGACGCTTCGCAAGGTAAATACCTTCTTGCGTAGCCAATAGCATGTTAAAGCTGCCATTTTCTAGGCAGTAAAGGTGCTTAACTAGCACCACTTTTGGACCTTTCTCTAGCGCACGTTGGCATGCGGTGATCGCATCGTCTAGTGAGTGGATTTCCATCTCAGCAAATTGACTTAGCTCGAATTGGTTCGGAACGATCACGTCCGCCATTGGCATCAAACGCGTTAGAAGATTTTCAGCAATGCCCGGAGCCACAATGCAGCCTTTGTCTGGCGCGCCCATCACAGGGTCGCAAACGTAAAGTGCGTTCCGGTTCGCTTGCTTCACTTTCGTCACGGTATCTTCAACAGCAAGGCACTGCTCTGCGCTACCTTGGTAGCCCGTCAATACCGCTTGGCACTTTTCCAGCGCGCCGATGTTACCAAGTCCACGAACTAACTCGCTGATGTCTTCAGCCGCAAACGCTCGCCCAGTCCAGCCTTCTTGATACTGCGTGTGGTTAGAAAATTGAACGGTATGAATCGGCCATACTTCGAAGCCCATGCGTTGCATTGGGAAAACAGCACTGCTGTTACCAGCATGACCAAAAGAAACATGAGATTGTATAGAGAGGATACCTTGCATAGTACCTTACCTCTTATTGTAGTTATCGATAGTTCAAAGACAGCGGCAAGCGCCAGTTTTGCGAAACCAGTAGTGTATCCGACAAACCAAGATTCTCTAACTCAATTCTCCTCGATATCTTCAGAGTAAGTTGGAGCGTTGGTTTTCAACACCATCTTCTTAATTTCCATTTTGTCTTTATTCAGTGCGATTTCTAGGGTATCTCCTTCCCTTATCCTAAGCTGAGCCAGGATTACGCTTGGAATGACTACGGCGGTGTCGTCACCGATTTTAACAGGTTGACTTATCATCTTTCGTCCTCCAAATGTCGAAAATGAGTTTTCACGTCATTGGATGTCTAGCCTCAAATACGTTGAGCTGACTTGGGTTTGGCGTAAATGCCTAAAAACAAAGAGCCTTCCACACCGCGTTTGGGAAGGCTCTTTCTGTATTATTTTTTAATTTGCTAAAGGCTCATGCTTCGCAGCAATCAGACCGTAAGCACTCCAGCCTAGGAAGGTTACGATAGACCCCCACATCATCGCTTCGTAGCCGGAGCCGTAAAGCGCATAGAAGCTGTACAGAGAGCCAATCAGAGCGATAACGTTGGTGGTTTTCATCTCGCGCTCTGGCACGTGCGCCACTTGCTGCATAATAAAGATTGCGCCCATACATAAGATGTAAGGAATAACGTTTGTTACTACCGCTAGGTTAACCAGTGCTTCGAACTGCTCGTTCAGCGTTGGAGAAATCGTCATTAGAGACAATACTGATTGGATGATAGTAATCGCGATCATACCTTTGATCGGTGTGCCGCGTTTGTCCACTTGAGAGAACAATTTAGGGAAGAAGCCCGCATCAGAAGACGATTTGAACACTGACGCGATAGTGAATTGCCAACCCAATAGAGAGCCCGCACAAGCCAATACCGCCATACCCGCAACCACTTTACCTGCTGCTGAGCCAAGCATCACAGACCATACGGTTGAGAATGGTGCGGTAGAAGCGGCAAGCTCAGAGTTTGCAACGATACCAGAACAGATGTTTGTCGATACAATGTAAACCACAGCCGCAATTAGCGTACCGCCTAGCACTGCGATTGGTACGTTCTTCTCTGGATTTTCTACTGCTTCAGAGTTCGCACAAGCTGATTCAAGACCAAGGAATGCCCATAGAGTCATCGCAATAGAAGCACTCACCGCTTCACCAAATGGCAAGCTGTGTGGGTTCCAAGCTTCAATGTACATGGTTGGGTTAAACCAGAACCAACCAACAATACCCAATGAACACACTGGTAGGATTACGCCCCACACGGTGAATGTACCAATTTGACCTGTGATTTTCGCACCACCGAAGTTAGCGAAAGTACAAATCCAAAGAATGGCGATGGTGTACAAACAGGTTTCGACCGGAGATAGGGTCACTTCAAAGAATGCGGAGCCGTAACCCACACAAGTAATCGCGATCGCAATATTCGCAATAAGGAGCGACAAACCGTAAGTCCAGCCCGCCATAAATGCACCCGATTTACCGAATGCATAAGACGCGTAACCGTTCATACCACCGTCACGTTTACTAAAGCGACCACATTTTGCGAACACGTAAGCCAACGCCAAAGAGCCCGCCGCCGTGATCAGCCAAGACAACACAGAAATGGTGCCCACTTGCGCCAGTTTACTTGGCAGCATGATGATACCGGAGCCAGCCATATTGATGAACGTCAGAATGGTTAACTGCACCACCGACATTTTTTTAGTTTCAGTACTCATAAATTATTCTCCACGAATAAGCGGTTCGCACCGACGCCGGAGCGTGGTGCGAACGGGTAGATTAATCTTTTAGGACATAACAATGTGCGGTAGTGCGACCGTTAACATCTTCAAGGTACACACCTTGAATTTCTGGCGCGAAGCCTGGGAAGCGGTTAATGCCTTCTTCTAGAGATAGGAAGTAATCCACCACCTGTTGAGTCCAGACTTCACCAGTGATCACACAGATAATGCCTGGAGGGTAAGGAAGTGCACCTTCAGCGGCTACGCGGCCCACGGCCTCTTTAAGTGGTAGGTAATTGCATTCACCACGGAAGTATTTGCGTGTTGCTACTTCAGGTTTGTGAACCATTTGTGGGAAGTACTCGCTGCGGAACATCGCTTTTTGTAACTGTTTCACGTTCAGCTCTTTGTACATGTCATGCATTTACTGACATAGCTGACGGATGGTGTAGCCACGGTAGCGTTCTTTATTCGCTTCGTAGACGCTTGGAAGTACGATACTTAAAGGGGCATCATCACGGATGAATTTTTCGAATCGGTTAATTTGAGCTACAAGGTGACGGATCTTACCCATATCTTCCGCAGGAGTGAGTAGGAACAAGATAGAGTTCAAGTCACACTTCTCAGGGATGATGCCGTTTTCACGAAGGAAGTTCGCCAATAGCGTTGCAGGAATACCGAAATCTGCATAGCTGCCGTCTTCTGCAATACCCGCAGTAGTTAGCAACAATTTACATGGATCAACGAAGTATTGACCTTCACCGTAACCTTCAAATTTGTGCCAGCTTGCGTTTGGCTCAAACATGAAGAATTTCTTGTTCGTTGCTATCACGTCAGTGTCGTAGCTGCCCCAAGGTTGGCCTTCGACTTCATCTGGAATGAACGGACGAATCAATTCACAACTCTTAAGGATTTCTTTACGCGCTTCGATACCTGTCTTAACCGCATCGCGCCATAAACGCAGACCTGCTTCGCCGTCGTGGATCTTCGCGTTCACATCAAGCGCAGAGAACAGTGCGTAGAATGGTGAAGTCGATGCGTGCATCATAAACGCGTTGTTAAAGCGTTTGTGGTTACAGTAACGAGCTTGACCTTTGATATGGCGGTCTTTTTTGTGGATTTGCGATGTTTGAGAGAAGCCAGCTTGTTGTTTGTGAACAGACTGAGTCACGATCACACCTGCGTCTTCTGGTTTCAAATCCAGCAGCAGTGGTGAACAGTCTTTCATCATAGGGATGAACTGCTCATAACCAACCCACGCAGAGTCAAACAGGATGTAGTCACAAAGATGACCTATCTTATCCATTACGTAGCGAGCGTTGTAGATAGTACCGTCGTAAGTACCAAGCTGGATAATAGCAAGACGGAAAGGACGTTCATCGCGTGCACGTTCTGGGTCCACTTTCGCGATTTGAGCACGAATGTATTCTTCATCGAAACAGTGTTCATCCATACCACCGATAAAGCCCCAAGGGTTACGCGCCGTTTCTAAGTAAACTGGCATACCACCCGCTTGGATTAACGCACCGTGGTGGTTCGATTTGTGGTTGTTACGGTCGAACAGTACCAAATCACCTTCAGTTACCAGCGCGTTACACACCACTTTGTTTGAAGCAGAAGTACCGTTGAGTACGAAGTAAGTTTTGTCCGCGTTAAATACTTTTGCAGCGTGCGCTTGCGCTTGGTGTGCAGAACCTTCGTGGATCAGCAAGTCACCTAAATCCACGTCCGCGTTACACAAGTCACTACGGAACAGGTTTTCGCCAAAGAAATCGTAGAACTGTTTACCAGCTGGGTGTTTTTTGAAGAACTGACCACCTTGGTGTCCCGGACAGTCAAACGCTGAGTTACCCATCTCAACATAGTGCGTTAATTGCTTGAAGAAAGGAGGAAGAAGACGACATTCGTACTTGGTTACTGCTTCATTGATTTGACGACAGTAGTACTCAATAGATTGTCTTTCTAAATCGATAACGCCAGTTAGCCAAACGTAATCTTCTGCCGAAACTGGGTTTTCATCCGTTACTAAGAAAACTGGAATACCGTAACCCGTTTCAGAAATCATTTTATGCAGACCTGCTTTAATGTCTGCTGAAGTAATAATAGCCGCACCAACGTCGGTTAATTCAACTTGCTCTAAGGTTGTAAATGACGATTAAATTGTTCATCTAAAGACTCAGCTAATAAACTGAAGTCTTCTGGCATGTAATTACTAACACCTATAATTAAACTTTTCATTTGGAATATCTCTTTTTTGTTCTTTAAAATTGACAAGTACAGATATTACAAACGAAAACGATATTTAAAATTCAAAAAACAAATTTCGTGATTAAATTTTCACATTTAAAAGACTTATTTCCTCGAATTAAAATTTCGCGACCTTCATCACTTTCCAATTGATAGTCCAATGATATTGAAACCAGAATTAAAAGGAAAAATAATTAAAAATTGTGTGACCACAACCATTATTGTTAGAAATAAAATATCAAGAAAATAATTTTTTGAGATTTCCATCACTATATAATTATTAGGAATGATAAATATTTTAATTTTAACTAAATTTAAACACATAATAAAAAAGCCATCAACACATGTATTGATGGCTTTTTACTTTAGGTGCAAAGGAAACACAATTCAATTAAATAAATGACTATCTAGTTTGACTCCATCATTCGACCATTGCTGATAACGTTTTACAGACATGCCTGACGAGTACATAGTGTGTTTACAATCCATGCACTCGACAAAATACAAGCCACTCATGCCAGCCATAACGTGCAGTCTACGGCTATCACAACGCTTACAGGACAAGCGTTTTACTTTGGTATTGACGTCAATACGACGAGCAAAGTTTAACGTTTCGTGAGAACATAAAGCCTCAACAGCACTATCTTTAAATGGATGTTCACTCAACAAGTAATTAATGGCGTAATCATACACCGGGGGGATTGAAGATTTTCCACTTTCAATATTACTTATTTTAGCGACGGAAACACCTAATAAAGAAGCGAACTCAGCCTTACTGTACTCTAAGATAAACCTTGAAGAGATAAATTTATCTGCACTAATGATTCTCAACATACACAAATCTCTAATATAAATAAAAACAGAGATAAAAAATTATCTCTATTTATTATGAAACATGTAATGAAAAAGTTACTTCCTAGTGTAATTCTGCATATTAACTATGCTATTTTATTTTTACGTTATCTTGCGCCTAATTAATCATAAAATCAATAATCGACACCTAAATATAAAAGAACAATTTAAGATTTATAATACATTTTTTAATTTAAATTATTAGATAAAGTAATGAGTACTATTCACCTATAAATCGGGGCATCAAGTATTGCTCTTCAATCATTATTACTATCAATTGAAAAGTCTTGATCTAAGCCCAATAGCGGAAGTAAATAAAGAGGGAAAAACCTCTTTTTTAAGGTAAACAGATCCCATCTTAGTTAAGTACTAAAAATATGTTGAAAAATCGCATAAATAGTATGCACATCAGTAAAATGACTGCTTAAGTAAGTTTACATTCTGTTGTCGTGACTGATAGAGATACTGGCAAAAGAGCAAAAGAAAAGCCTCAATCTTGAGGCTTCTGGATAAGATAGGTTATGGTTGAAGGAAGTTTTGAGTGAAATCGAGCGCCTCTTTAGAAAGTTTTTTTTCGTTGGGCGATGTGCTTGCCTGACCTTCTGCTGTTACCGTTGTCATGTTAGGCTGAAAATCTAGTGTTGATGCCTCCTCCCAAGCCTCGGAGGCGTCTTTATTCTCATCATTCAACACCGCATTGAGCTCCTCTTCCGCAGGAAAATACGCTTCGCGTTTGTACACTTTGTTAAGGGCTCGAATAATAGAGTGCTTTCTCACCATTCCTGAGGCCAGTTTTCTTTGCAACGGCTTCGCTATGGACTGCAATCCAACGACAATATCAACACCAATATTGGTTGCCACTTCATCACGTAACGTACGCGCAGGTTGGTAGCCCATATTGGCAGCAAGAAACAGCCAAACGTAAGCAATTGCATTACCCGTTTTACCTTTATCCTTCCACGCTTCGCCAGCATGATACATCGCTTTAGCACTGCCACCTTCCGCGGCCCGTTCCAGCCAGTAGCAACCTTTAACCATGCTTTTTTCTGTACCAATGCCATTTAGGTAACATAAGCCGACTTGGATCTTGCCATCCGCACTGTCTTTTTCCGCCGCTTTCATAAACCAGTAAAGCGCATCTGCACTGCGTCCTGCACTATTGTCTGGTGAAAGCTGCCACTCACCCATGTAAAGCATGGCATCAATGCAGCCTTCCTCGGCTGCGGTTTCAATCAGTTGGTTACCTTTGGGAATATTTTTTTCCGTTCCGCGACCAAAAACCAACGCTTTGCCTGTCGAAAATTTCGCTTCGGTATCCCCTTCCATTCCCGCAATTGCGGTACGCCAGAAGTTTGCCTGCTCTTTTAAAATCACATCTTCGCGCATGCGTTCACTTAAGCGAACAATGCCGTACATCCCCGTCACATTGTCCAGTTTAGCGGCTTTATCATACCAATACAGCGCTTGACGAATGTTGTCCTTTTCGGCTTCTTTCGCTAGAAATAAAATGGTGGGGATATGCCCGGTTTCTGCTTTGAACTCTCGCTCTTTACGCTCTTGCTCTCGCGCTTTATGCATCGCCTTTCGATAAGCGGCTTCGCGAGCTTTCCTCTCTGCCTCGAGTCTCTGTTTCCGCATCGACAACGAGATCATCCACACAAATATCAGGACGAGTGAAAGGCCAGTTGCCGCAATGGCAATGCCCATACTACTCATAAATAGCCTCTTTTGGTTTCAGGGCCCAATTCAACTCCCTTTCAGGGAAATCTTATGATTACGCGCCGACATAACGCCGACTACCTTCATTATATAACGACCACTTAGCGAAAATCTGAAGCTTGCGAAGACTTAATGGCGGTATTTTATTCAACATCACTGCAACTTATTTTTAAAAGAAAAATATAGCCCTCATTTTTATAGAACTTAATCACGGTTTTGGGGCTGAGACATTCTCATCCCCTATCATCCCCCCTTACTCCTCCCATAAAAATTCACATTTTAATGATGTGCAGAATCTCTCACTATGCGCCTGTTTTATTATTTAATTTGTGAACAAAATCGACTGTGACAGAAAATTTGCACCTGTAAAAAACTTAACAGCCTGCTCTCACATTTTGCTGATGATTCAGTGTATTAGCATCTAATTGAACATTTCCTTTTTGGCATCTGCCTTTCTAGCGTGTGCAAAACCTTCTTGATGATTGAGTCAGCGAAGGCAGCGCGCAGCTCAATATCAATTCAATAACAATGGATTTGTAAACGTGGACAATAAGACATTTAAATTATCAACAATTGCCAAAACCGTACTGCCTTTGATTTCCGTCGCGGTAATCAGCGGTTGTGGTAGTGATAGCACGAACGAAGATACGACGAACCCTGGCTCAGGCTTGTACCCTGCGGGAGAGAACGAAGTCGTCATTTATTACAAACGTGACGTAGCATCAGCTTCAACGGCCAGCGACTACGAAGGTTGGGGCTTGCACCTATGGAACGGTGAGGGCTGTACCAGCACAGATTTAGACGCAATGGGCATTCCGGGAACAGGAACGGATTGGTCTGCGCCACACCCATTCGATGGCATCAACGACACCTACGGTGCTTACTACGTACTGAAAATAAACCCAGATGCCTCTGACCCACACGAATGCATGAACTTCATTCTGCACAAGGGTGATGAGAAAGCGTTCGG
Source organism: Vibrio sp. 1978 (assembly GCF_033344345.1). Classification (NCBI taxonomy): domain Bacteria; kingdom Pseudomonadati; phylum Pseudomonadota; class Gammaproteobacteria; order Vibrionales; family Vibrionaceae; genus Vibrio; species Vibrio sp. 1978. The sequence goes on along the minus strand of NZ_JAWPOP010000019.1, from coordinate 3,685 downwards.
CAGCGCAAACTCAAAAGTAGAGTTGACGAAAATCGGCGAATCGAAAGGTTTGTTTGGCTTCCACGGCAGCAGTGAACTTTACTACGAGCCAATAGAAGAGCGCCCTGTTGATATTGATGGTCAAAAAGCCCATTGGTTAGACGCCAACACCATTGCATGGGAAGCGGCGACCAGTGCGGATTCCATGAAGCTGTTCTACAGCCTTAGCAATGACATCAAAATGGATGAAGATAAGCAAATCTCTGGCGGTACAGCGGTTGAGCTGACAAAAGCTGGTGAGTTGTCTGATGGTCTGAAATCACGCTTCCGTCACCTTGCTAGCCTTCAAGCTGCGGGTATCGATGTCGATGACGCGACCTTGCGTACGATCCTGAAGTCACAAATCGTTATGGTGGCTTACAACGCAAATGGTGACGTCATTTCTGCAACTGAAGTGCAAAAACCGGGCGTTTTGGATGCGGTGTTTGCCGATTCCAAGGCAGGTAACGCGATCGGTCAAGAACTCGGTGCGATTGTGGAAGGCGGTGCCGCAACCTTCAAACTATGGGCACCAACTGCCCAAGATGTTGATCTGATAATCTACGATGAAAACTTAGCAGAAGAAGCGACCGTTGCCATGACGGAAGACCCAGCAACAGGTATCTGGGTTTCTGAGGCACAAAGCAACGTTGTCAACAAATATTATCGCTACCAAGTTAAGGTATACCACCCAACAACTGGCGTCGTTGAAACGCGTTTGGTAACAGACCCATATTCAATGAGCTTGTCTAAGAACTCACGATACTCGCAAGTGGTTGATTTAGATGATCCAAGCTTAATGCCTCAAGATTGGAAAAACTACGCACGCCCAACGGTTAAAAAAGACGAAGACCACGTCCTTTACGAGTCACACATTCGTGATTTCAGCTTTAACGACAGCAAAGGCACACCAAGTCTTGATGGCAAATATCTGGCGCTTACAGAACCTGAGCGTGAGTCTGTATCTCACTTACAAGCTTTAAAAGATGCTGGCCTAACAACGCTACATATCCTGCCTGCGTTTGATATTGCAACCGTGGATGAAGACGCTGACAAGCGAGTCGATATCACCGACACCGTGGGTAAACTTTGTGGCATCAAGCCAGAAGCCTCCATTTGTGAGACCGAAGATGACGGCAAAGTAATTGAAGAGGTATTAAATAGCTACGACCCAACAACGGGCAAAGCACAAGCGTTGATGAACGATCTTCGCATGCTAGACAGCTTCAACTGGGGTTATGACCCTTACCACTACACCGTGCCAGAAGGCAGTTATGCGACCGATCCTAACGGGTCTAAGCGTATTCTTGAGTTCCGCGAAATGGTTCAAGCGACGCATAAAATGGATCTGAAACTGGTCATGGACGTCGTGTACAACCACACAAATGCATCTGGTGTGAACGAAAAATCAGTACTGGATAAGATTGTCCCTGGGTACTACCACCGCCTAAACGTCAACACTGGCGGCGTCGAAAACTCAACCTGTTGTGATAACACCGCAACCGAGAACTTGATGATGGGTAAACTAATGGTTGACTCATTGATGGTATGGGCGGATGACTATAAAGTCGATGGTTTCCGTTTTGACCTTATGGGCCACCAGCCGAAAGATGTGATGGTTTACGCACTTGAAAAAGTCCGTGAAATTGACCCGAATACCTTGTTCTACGGCGAAGGTTGGGACTTTGGTGAAGTCGCGCAAAACGCTCGCTTCGATCAGGCGACACAAGTCAACATGGCGGGGACAGAAATCGGTACTTTCTCTGATCGTCTGCGTGACGCAGTTCGTGGCGGAAGCCCGTTTGATGGCGGTGTAGATTCTGAAGGTAAGCACCCACTTCGCTTTAACCAAGGCTTTGGTAACGCCGCTTATCCTAACGAAGAAACCAAAACTGACGCAGAGTCGGTGAATGGTCGTTTACACAACCAAGATCTGGTTCGTCTAGGTATGGCTGGTAACTTGGCTGATTACATCCTTCTTGATTACAAAGGCGAAACCAAACTGGGTAAGAACGTTGATTACAATGGTGCGCCTGCAGGCTACACAAAAGTGCCATCAGAGAACATCTCTTACGTGTCTAAGCACGACAACCAAACATTGTGGGATAACAACGCCTACAAGATTGCGACAGGCACTTCATCTGCCGAGCGTGCACGTATGCAGTCTGTGTCCCTATCAACGGTGATGCTTGGTCAAGGCATTCCATTTATCCACATGGGTTCTGAGCTATTGCGCTCTAAATCTATGCAGCGCGACTCGTACGATTCTGGTGACTGGTTCAACCGTGTATTCTTCGACGGAAGCGACAATAACTGGAACGTTGGTCTACCACGTGAAGACAAAGACGGTGCAAACTGGGAGCTGATCAAAACCATCGTTGGTGACAGCACGGCGAAACCAGATTCAACCGACATCGAGCTGACTAAGCAACAATTCCTAGAGCTACTAAAAATCCGTAGCACAAGCGAACTGTTCCGCCTAGATACCGCGCAAGAAGTGATGAACCGTGTGGACTTCCGCAACGTAGGGAAAGACCAAGTGGAAGGCTTGATTGTGATGTCTATCGACGATGGTACATCAGCGGGTGCCGATTTAGATTCGAACTACGATGCTGTCGTGGCCGTTGTGAACTCAACATCAACTGAGAAATCTTTCAAAGTTGCTGGCGCAACTGGTTTCGAACTGCATGAAGTTCAACAAAACTCTGCGGATGACATCGTCAAAGGTGCAAGCTTCACCAATGAAACGTTCACAGTACCAGCACTGACAACAGCGGTATTCGTGCAGCCACAAAACGGCGCACAAGGTGCTGGCCTACCAGTAAACACGGATAACAAAGACGTATCGAGCATTCCTCCTTACGGCGAAACCGTTGTTTACGTGAAAGGCACGATGAACGAGTGGTCTGATAGCAGTGATTGGGCGATGACCTTTATTGGCAACGGTATGTACTCTGTAACTGGCGTTCTTGAAGCTGGTGAACACGAGTTCAAATTCGCGGACTCTGGTTGGGCAAATCCAAACATCGGTTGTGATGCTGCGAATATAGCTTCTGGTTCACTAGACTTAGGTTCAGAAGGTAACTGTAAGCTGTCTGTTGCTGAAACAGGTAAGTACAACTTCACTCTGAACGCGCTGCATGTTCAAGATGAAAGCGTAGAAAAACCGGTCGTGTCAGTGACCAAATCAGCAGATGCACCAACATTCGGTGAAACAGCACTTTACTTACGTGGCACTATCACTACATGGGATGCTCCAGCACAAGACTCAACAGCGAAGTTCAGCTATGTTGCAAATGACGTTTATTCGCTAGACATTGACCTAGCGGCGGGCAACTACGAAATGAAAGTTGCGAGCGCAGACTGGGCAGCAGACACCAACTTCGGTGGCGAAGGCAGTGTTGAGCTTGGTAAAGCGCTAACGATGGAAGTCGGTGGCGGTAGTGCAAACCTGAAAATTGCGATTGCAGAAGCAGGAAATTACAACTTCCACTTCAACGCGGCTGACAAGTCGGCGCCAATCGTGACGGTAACGAAAAACTAATTTCATTTAAAAACATCCGTAATGAAAAAGGGGAAGCATCACGCTTTAATGCCGATCAGTTAAGACTTTAATCGGCAGATCAGTTGAATGATCCTACCAACATGTAACAATCCGATAGACCCT
>NZ_JAWPOP010000199.1:0-955 GCF_033344345.1 Vibrio sp. 1978 | reverse complement strand
CACTCAACATTATGGTTTCAGCGTACAGCGCGGCCAGTGCAGGGGTCACTCCTAGAGCTACCAAGCTATTGATGGAAGACAGCACAACGCAAAATGCTCTGGCGACTTTTCTTGGCTCATTCTTGTTTAGTTTGGTAGGCATCATCGCACTTGGTATTGGCGCCTATCACGAGCAGGCACAGATCTATTTGTTCATCGTAACCATGGTGGTGATCATTATGATCATCCTGACTCTACTTCGCTGGATTCAGCACCTATCTGTACTTGGTAGAGTCTCGGAAACCACCTCAAATGTGGAACAAGCGCTATTAAGTGCGATTCGAAAACGAGGCTGTGAGCCTTGGCTGGGTGCATTTCCTTGGAGTCATCCAGAGCACAAACCGAGAGGAAGCAAACCGATTGTCAGCAAAGAAATTGGTTACTTACAACATATTGATATGCACCACCTAGATAGTGTTGCTAAAGCCTCTCAATCCACTATCTATATTGAGAGGCAGCCAGGGAGTTTTGTTTATCTTGGTCAACCATTGGCTTGGGTCTGTGGCGAATTAACAGAAGAAAGTGAGGTAACGGCAGCGTTCACGATCCGAACTGAGCGATCCTATGACCAAGATCCTCGCTTTGGCTTAGTTGTACTTGCAGAAATAGCCTCTAGGGCCCTCTCTCCTGCCGTTAATGATAATGGTACTGTGATTGATGTTCTGGGACGTTCGATTCGGGCGCTTTCACTTTGGGGAGAACTTATTAGCCAACAGCCGACCAAAACTCGCTTCCCAAGATTGTTTGTGCCCTCGTTAAACTGCCAAGATTTATTCGATGATGTCTTTTTGCCGATAGCGCATGATGGGGCAGCTCAACTGCAAGTTCAGGTTCGCCTGCAAAAGGCATTACTAGCCTTGTCTAGTATGCATCCCAAGCTGTTTAGCGCTTCAGCAACCAAGCTTTCAGAGAAAGC
>NZ_JAWPOP010000198.1:0-956 GCF_033344345.1 Vibrio sp. 1978 | reverse complement strand
TCAACGCACAAACAAAAGTGCAAATAATAAAGAGGGATAGACCAATGACATTGACTCGCCGCCAACAAATTGAAGCTCTGGAAAAAGACTGGGCAACGAATCCACGCTGGAAAAACGTAAAGCGTACTTATACTGCAGAAGAAGTCGTAGAACTGCGTGGCTCGATGGTACCAGCAAATACAATCGCACAACGTGGTGCTGATAAGCTGTGGTCACTGGTCAACGGCAGTGCGAAAAAAGGTTATGTAAACTGTCTTGGTGCACTGACAGGTGGTCAAGCCGTACAACAAGCGAAAGCGGGTATCGAAGCGATTTACCTATCAGGCTGGCAGGTAGCGGCAGATAACAACACTGCATCGACTATGTACCCGGATCAGTCGCTATACCCAGTGGACTCAGTGCCTTCAGTGGTTAAGCGCATCAACAACTCTTTCCGTCGTGCTGACCAAATTCAGTGGGCGAATGGCAAGTCTCCTGAAGATGAAGGTGGTATTGATTACTTCCTACCAATCGTAGCGGACGCAGAGGCGGGCTTTGGTGGCGTGCTAAACGCATATGAACTGATGAAGTCGATGATCGAAGCCGGTGCCGCTGGTGTTCACTTTGAAGACCAACTCGCTTCGGTTAAAAAATGTGGTCACATGGGCGGTAAAGTACTGGTTCCGACTCAAGAAGCGGTACAAAAACTGGTAGCTGCGCGTCTTGCTGCAGACGTTTCTGGCACAACAACGCTAGTTATTGCACGTACTGATGCGAACGCGGCAGACCTACTAACTTCAGATTGCGACCCATACGATAAAGACTTTATTGAAGGTGAGCGTACTCAAGAAGGCTTCTACCGTGTACGTGCAGGTATCGACCAAGCGATTTCTCGTGGTTTGGCTTACGCACCATATGCAGACTTGATTTGGTGTGAAACAGCGACGCCGTGTCTAGAAGAGGCGCGTAAGTTCGCA
>NZ_JAWPOP010000197.1:0-957 GCF_033344345.1 Vibrio sp. 1978 | reverse complement strand
GCGGAAGATTTGATGCAGGTGTCGCCTTAGCAATAAGTGGGAATTCCATTCAGCTCTAATAAAATTTAACCTACCATTGACCCAACAAAATATCTGTATCAGTATCATGCCCCTCCTTTTTAATTACGTTCGAGGTTGATGTGTCCCGATACTGGTTACTTGGCTTGAGCTTACTGTGCACGACTGCATCGTACGCTGAAGAATCAGTACAGCCAGAGCAAAATATTGATGTGCCCAACCCTCTACAAACTGAGGTAGAGTTTGGCTATCAAGCTCACACAGGTAACACGGACTCTCGTTCCCTGAATGCTCGTTTGAGTGCTGAATATACGTCTGGCAGGCACCGTTCAAACGGTGAATGGAAGTACTACAACCTGTACAAAGACGGCGAAGAAGACAAACGTTCATCGACATATTCTGTTCAAAGTGACTACAAGTTAGGACCAAAAACCTACTTGTATGGTAGCTTTAAAGGCGTTGATTCGCGCTATAGCGCCTATTTCAAAGATTACACCTTATCAGGCGGTCTGGGTTATCAGTTTTCCTACACCGAAAACTTTATCTTAGAAGCTGAGATTGGCCCTGGTTTTCGTTATCAGGAACCGAATTTGGATGAGATTGATGATGACGATATCGTCTTTCCTAACATCGTTCGTGAAGGCATTTTCCGTGGCAACCTCAATACCACGTGGCACGCTCTGGATAACTTGAGCTTTGCCGCTGATATCACGCTCGTTACAGGTAAAAGTAATACGCGTGTGGATAGCGAACTCAGTGTCACTAATGACATTACCGAAGACATTGCATTGAAACTGGCTCACTCGCGTCAATACCACGATAAAGTGCCAGAGGGATTAAGCAAAGCCGACAGTGTGTTCTCCGTCAATCTGCTTTTCGCGTTTTAATCTCCAATTTTTATCACTCAATTTCAGACCAAAAAAAAGCACCTCCGAAGAG
>NZ_JAWPOP010000196.1:0-959 GCF_033344345.1 Vibrio sp. 1978 | reverse complement strand
ATGTGTGTAATACCATCGCTACTGTGCAAGCAATCCAGAAACAGTGGCCAACCACGCAAATAACTTGGATTACTGGCAAGTTGGAAGCTCAGTTGCTAGCGGCGATTGAGGGGGTCGAAGTCATTGTATTCGATAAAAAAGCTGGTTTTGATGGCTATAAAGCCTTGTGGAAACAATTAAAGGGCCGAGAATTTGATGCTCTGTTACATATGCAATATGCGATTCGAGCGAGCATCGCGACTTTGGGCATTAAGGCAAAATACAAACTTGGTTTTTCATCTGACAGAAGCCAAGATTTTCAAACACTATTCACTAATGTCAAAGTTCCCTCACCACAATCTCTGCACGTGGCGGATGGTTTGATGGCTTTTGCTCATCAAATTGGTATCCCTAACAAGGAGTTAGACTGGGCACTTTCCTACTCCACACAAGACCAAGAGTGGGCAGAGAGTCATGTTTCTTGCGACAAACCCAACCTACTGATTGTGCCAGGAGCCAGTAAAGCATATAAAAACTGGAATGCTGAAGGGTACATAGACGTCATCCACCATGCGAGAGCACAAGGTTGGAATGTAATTCTGGCTGGCAGCCCAGCTCAAGTCGAACTGGATTTGGCAGATGCCATTCAATCTCGACTGGAAGAGCCATGTCTAAACTTAGTTGGGCAAAGCTCAATCCTGCAAATGCTGGCTCTGATTGACAAAGTAGACATGGTCATCGCGCCTGATACCGGGCCAGCTCACATGGCAAGCGCCATGAACACACCGATCATTGGTTTATATGCCCACCACAATCCGATTCGAGTGGGCCCATATCGCTATCTACAGTATGCCGTCTCAGTTTATGAGGAAGTCATCTTGGCTGAAACAGGAAAAACCAGCCAACAACTAAGCTGGAGAACTCGTGCGAAAGATGAAAAAGCAATGAATCGCATCACAAGCAAGCAAGTGATTACAATG
>NZ_JAWPOP010000195.1:0-969 GCF_033344345.1 Vibrio sp. 1978 | reverse complement strand
ACATATTCGGTCGTTTGGACGACGTTAATGGGTGTGATTCCTGCCCTGATTGTGTTCAAAGTAAAGCTGCAACCACAACGCGGACAATGGCTACGCTTTGTGCTTACAAAACTGGTCGCGATGCTCGCTTCGTTAGCAGTTATTGCCGTGATTGCGGGGTTGTACTATCAAGATTACGCATCTGTGGGTCGCAATAACAGCTACCTGAAAAAAATGATCATCCCAACGCAATATGTCTACAGCGCGACAAGTTACGTAAAAGAAAATTACTTAACTACGCCACAGCCATATCGTGAAATCGGTACTGATGCACAGCAATCTCCGACCGCTTTACAGCAAGCGCAGGACAAACCGACGTTACTCGTTTTTGTGGTAGGTGAAACCGCACGTACTCAAAACTATCAACTGAACGGTTACGAGCGTGAAACTAACCCCTACACTAGCCAATTAGATGTGATTTCTTTTAAAGATGTAGCGTCATGCGGCACTGCGACAGCGGTATCTGTACCATGCATGTTTTCTCAGTTAACGCGCAATCAATTTGACCGTAAACAAGCTGATAACCAAGACAACGCGTTAGATATCATGCAACGTGCAGGTATCGACCTACTGTGGAAAGAAAACGACGGTGGCGATAAAGAAGTCGCGCATAAGATCAAAAAAATCGAAGTAGACAGAAAGCAACAAAACGCACTGTGCAACGGTCAAACTTGTTACGACATGGCACTACTGAGTGACTTTGACCAAGAAGTGTCGAACATGAACGGTAACCGAGTTGTAGCCATGCATCTTATTGGCAGCCATGGCCCAACTTACTTCCAACGTTACCCGAAAGAGAAAGCATTTTTCCAACCGGATTGCCCACGTGCAGACATTGAAAACTGTAGCGTCGAAGAGATCGTAAATACCTACGACAATACCATTCGTTACACAGACTTTGTCTTGGAACAAACCATCAACAAACTTAAG
>NZ_JAWPOP010000194.1:0-970 GCF_033344345.1 Vibrio sp. 1978 | reverse complement strand
CGTCTCCGCGATGACCGCGCAGCGTTACTTAAATAAAGCGACCAACGAGCTTAATACCTCGATGGAGCGTCTATCATCAGGTCACAAAATTAACAGTGCAAAAGACGATGCAGCAGGTCTACAGATCTCTAACCGTCTAACGGCACAGTCTCGTGGTCTTGATGTGGCAATGCGTAACGCGAACGATGGTATCTCTATCGCTCAAACGGCTGAAGGTGCGATGAACGAAGCAACGTCAGTGATGCAGCGTATGCGTGACTTGGCTATCCAGTCATCAAACGGTACTAACTCTCCAGCTGAGCGTCAGGCAATCAACGAAGAATCAATGGCGTTGGTTGACGAACTGAACCGTATCGCAGAAACCACATCATTCGGTGGTCGTCGTCTATTGAACGGCTCATTCGGTGAAGCGGCATTCCAAATCGGTGCGAGCTCTGGTGAAGCGATGATCATGGGTCTAACCAGTATTCGTGCAGATGACACTCGTATGGGCGGTGTGACATTCTTCTCTGAAGTAGGAAAAGGCAAAGATTGGGGTGTTGATCCAACTAAAGCCGATCTAAAAATCACGCTTCCTGGCATGGGTGAAGACGAAGATGGTAATGTTGATGATCTAGAAATCAATATCAACGCGAAAGCGGGTGATGACATCGAAGAGCTAGCAACGTACATCAATGGTCAATCAGACATGATCAACGCGTCTGTAAGCGAAGATGGCAAGCTGCAAATTTTTGTTGCTCATCCAAACGTTCAGGGTGACATCTCGATCTCTGGTGGTCTTGCTTCTGAGCTAGGCCTAAGTGATGAGCCAGTAAGAACATCAGTACAAGATATTGATATGACAACGGTTCAAGGCTCTCAGAACGCGATTTCTGTACTGGACTCTGCACTGAAATACGTGGATTCACAACGTGCGGATCTTGGTGCGAAACAAAACCGTCTGAGCCACAGCATCAACAACTTGGCAAAT
>NZ_JAWPOP010000193.1:0-971 GCF_033344345.1 Vibrio sp. 1978 | reverse complement strand
AATTTAAGTGGATTTTTAAACGTCTTAGAAGCTTGTCGTAAAAGCCATATCAAGCATTTCATATATGCATCTTCCAGATCCGTTTACGGCTTAAACAAGAAAGTGCCTTTCTCTACATCGGATAATGTTGATCACCCCGTTTCTTTATATGCAGCGACTAAAAAATCTAATGAATTGATGGCGCATAGTTATTCTCATCTCTATCAACTTCCTACAACAGGCTTACGTTTGTTTACTGTGTATGGTTCTTGGGGACGTCCAGATATGGCACCTTTTATCTTTACTGATAAAATAATTAACGGTCAGTCTATTGATATTAATAATAATGGCGATATGTGGAGGGACTTTACCCATATTAATGACATTGTCGAAGGGATAGTCAAAATTTCTGATGTCATACCAAGAATTAATCAGCGATGGCAGTTTGAAAATAGTACTCTAGCGGATAGTTCTGCTCCTTATTCTATTTACAATATTGGTTATGGTTCACCGATTTGTTTGATGGATTTTATCAAAGCAATAGAAAATGAACTCAGAATAGAAGCAAAGAAAAATTATCGAGAGATGCAGCCAGGAGATGTATACCAAACCTATGCTGATACAACAGCTTTCTATCAAGCCACTGGTTACCGGCCGTCAGTTTCCGTAGAAGAAGGTATTGCCGAGTTTGTCGCTTGGTACCGGAATTTTTATAACAAGTAAAAGATTTGTCATTCAGAACTTTCAAGGTCGAGAGTTCACATAAGGTTAGAGCTATGTTACCGAGTATATCAGTCGTTATTCCTGCAAAAAATGAACAAGGAAATATCGGGAAGTTAGTGAAAGAAATTCATGCCAGTTTAGAAGCATACCCTAACGTCGAAATTGTCATTACGGACGACGGTAGTACCGATGATACGGTGCAAGAGGCACTTGAAGCTGCTAAAGAATGTGGGTGTGACCTGCAAGTGGTAAGCCACGAACATAGTTGC
>NZ_JAWPOP010000192.1:0-972 GCF_033344345.1 Vibrio sp. 1978 | reverse complement strand
TCACGCTAATCAGCATGGGTTTCTCAATGGGGTTTGGTGTGGCAATGAGTCAAGCGTTAAGTCAGTTCTCTCGCAAAGCTGGACTGGCAAGCTCTATGCTTGGCATAGGTCAGGTTTCTTGGTCTGCACTTTACATTTGGTTGATGGCGACGCTAGGTGTGTCGGCCGTGATGATGTTAATCATAGCGTTGGTTGCTAGTGGCGTTATTGGACTCTCCATAATATTATTATTTCCAAATCATAACGTTAGTGAGCCTCATGAAGAAATCTCTTGCCCGACTTGATCTTAATTTACTGCTCACTCTGCAATTGCTACTGCAAGAGCAGAGTGTTACTAAAGCGGCGAAAAAACTTAATGTGACTCCCTCAACCGTGAGTAAGTCTTTAGGCAAATTGCGGGCTTGGTTTGATGACCCGCTTTTTGTGAATACGCCGCAAGGCCTAAAGCCAACAAATCTCGCGACAAACGTGCAAGTGCTTTTGTCAGACTGGATGCAGATCGGTAACCAGATAGTTTCACACAGAGGTGATGATGCGCCAAGTGGAGTGAAATTTCATCTTGGAGTAGAGTCGCCATTGTCACTCATCATGGCGGATGAACTGACCAAACGAATCCATGATTTTTACCCAGACTCAACGGTGAAGTTCCATAACTGGGATTACGACTCGTTAGACGCCATTACCAGCGGTGAAGTGGATATTGGTTTTACCGGCCGTGAAAGCCATCCACGCTCCAAAGAGTCGTTAGAACTGCTCCCGTATTTTATTAATTTCGAAGTGCTGTTCTCGGATTTACCTATGGTGTATGTCCGCAAGGATCATCCTGCGCTCAAGCAAGAGTGGAATTTGGATACTTTCTTAAGCTATGCCCACATTAATGTGGCTTGGGAGAAAAATGACAGTTGGGCATTGGATGAGATCTTGGCTGAGCAGGGACACACTCGAAACGTTAGCCTAACGATGGCGAGTTTC
>NZ_JAWPOP010000191.1:0-974 GCF_033344345.1 Vibrio sp. 1978 | reverse complement strand
TGATGCTGGAGCAAGCACCATCAACATTCCCGATACCGTTGGCTACACAGTGCCAAGCGAGTTCGGTGGCATCATCCAAACGCTTTTCAACCGCGTGCCGAACATCGACAAGGCCATCATTTCTGTGCACTGTCATGATGACTTGGGCATGTCGGTCGCAAACTCAATTGCAGCAGTACAAGCCGGTGCTCGCCAAATTGAAGGCACCATCAATGGTATCGGCGAGCGTGCGGGTAACTGCTCACTAGAAGAGATCGCGATGATCATCAAGACACGTCAAGAGCTTCTGGGCGTAAGCACGGGGATCAAACACGAAGAAATCCATCGTACTAGCAAGTTAGTGAGTCAACTGTGCAACATGCCGATCCAAAGCAACAAAGCGGTCGTGGGTGCCAATGCATTCAGCCATTCTTCAGGTATCCACCAAGACGGCATGTTAAAGAACAAGAACACTTACGAGATCATGACGCCTGAGTCGATTGGTCTTAAGAACCAAGCACTTAACCTAACCAGTCGTAGCGGCCGAGCGGCGGTGAAGAGCCACATGGATTCCATGGGTTATAAAGAAGATGAGTACAACCTAGACGCACTGTACGCCGATTTCTTGAAACTGGCCGACCGTAAAGGCCAAGTGTTTGATTACGATTTGGAAGCACTAATGCACTTCTCCAACTTGCGTGAAGAAGATGACTTCTACAAGTTGAATTACCTAAGCGTGCAATCGGGCAGCGTGATGGCAACCACCAGCATCAAGATGCAATGTGGTGATGCGGAAATGTGTGAAGCGGCGGTCGGTAATGGGCCTGTTGATGCGCTATACCAATGTATCTACCGCGTGACAGGTTACGAGATCGTACTAGATAAATTCGATCTAACCGCAAAAGGTGAAGGTGAGGATGGTCTAGGTCAAGCAGACATCATTGCCAACTACAAAGGTAGAAAATACCACGGTACGGGCGTTTCAACCGATATCG
>NZ_JAWPOP010000190.1:0-975 GCF_033344345.1 Vibrio sp. 1978 | reverse complement strand
TCGCTGACTGGACTGACGATCCCAACCCGAAAGCGTTACTAAATGCATCAATATTTTTCGATTTAGATGGCGTGTATGGCCGCTTAAAATGGGCAGAACAGCTCACCAGCTTCATTGTGCGTCGAGCGCGTAAAAATAATCGCTTCTTAGCATGTTTGGCTCGAAATGCGCTAAACCGCACGCCGCCATTAGGCTTCTTCAAAGATTTTGTGATGGAAAAAGACGGCCAGCACAAAAACTCGATCAACCTAAAACGTCGTGGCACCGCGCCGCTGGTTGATCTGATTCGTGTGCATGCCTTGGCAGTTGGCTCTCGTGCACAAAACTCGTTTGAACGTCTCGACGACATTATTGACGCAGGCATCTTGCCAAAAGGTCGAGCTCAGGACTTAAAAGACGCGTTAGAATTCATCTCTATGGTACGAATTCGCCATCAAGCGACCGATGTTGAACTCGGAATTGAGCCAGATAACAACATCGAGCCAGAAAACCTCTCCGATTTTGAACGCCGTAATTTGAAAGATGCCTTCCAAATTCTCAGCAATGGGCAGAACTTCCTTAAGTTCCGTTATCAAGCAAATAAGAGCTTTAAGTGAGGTTTGGCATGATCAAAAAGCTATTTCAAAAGCCTGCGATTCAATGGCCAACCAAGTTTCAGCAAAAGTTGGAGCTCGTCAGTGATGAAAATCTTGTCGCCTTTTACGGCAGCGAATTACCAGCGCCCAATACCCCCATTTCAGAGGTTGAATTTGTCGCGTTGGATTTCGACACGACAGGGCTCAATCCCGAAAAACACGACATTATTACTATCGGTTTAGTACCTTTCAATCTGAGACGTATTTTTCTGCGCGATGCTCGACATTGGAAAGTAAGGCCTCAGAAAAAGTTGGATGAAGATTCCGTTATCATCCACGGTATCACTCACAGCGAATTGATTGATGCGCCAGATCTGAGCGATATTTTGAGTGAGTTGCT
>NZ_JAWPOP010000018.1:0-103222 GCF_033344345.1 Vibrio sp. 1978 | reverse complement strand
TCCCTAGAGTCGTTAAGAAAAAACCAAGCCGATACCCTAGAAAAAACAATGCCGCTCACCTTAAGTGAACGGCATTAGAGCGTTTGCTCCCTTTTTAGTTACCAAGTATCCGTTATTAAGCTCAGGTTGAGACAGAAGACTATTTAAGTTTCTGATGGACCCGATAGCTAACGACAAAGCCAATGTAGAATAGTGCAGCAAGAGTAATCACTGCCGTCGCGTACGCCAGCAGGCTGTTTAACCCTAAACCAAAAGCCAAAGTGAAGGCGATACCATGAATGGCTTCCGCAGGGATTCGGTACCAAGCAGCGTGGACGGAAGATCCGAATAGGATAAAGGTACTAAGTAAGACAATCGTGCCGCCTATAAAGCCGACCCATCTGCTGTTGTTCATGTTGCAGTCTCAGGGGTTACCGAGGTAACGTAACAAAATATTTCAGGATCGTATTATACAACCGATCATCGCGAAAAGCGCTAGAGAAATTTCGCGGATAAAACAGAGTGTTTTAATTCGAACAAAAGAATACGACCATAGCCAACTTAATACAGGAATAACAAAACATGTTGAGATTTATACAACGTCGTCGCATTAAGAAAGTGATTAAACTAATGAGTACTAGATTGGTGGTGGGATACGGCAGTCGTGAGTATTTTTCGGTTGATCAGGTAAAGACGAGCACCAGTGAGTTAAGCGCGTGCCAACAAAAAATTGCGTTGGCATTATATGCGGATCCGCAAGATCTTGATTTGGAAAATCAACCAGAGTTGCAAGCAATACGCTCAGACGTGGCGCATGATTTCTTTTCTGGTGCCGACTATACCGCTCAAGATGTGCTTAATTTACTCGGCTCTGGTGGCTGGAAAGGCGGCCGAATGGAAGATGGAATGTCTCATCATTTTGGTATGCACAGTCGCTATTAAAAACATGCGTTAATTTTATAAATTCGATAAATATTTTTGCTGTTAAAGATTAATTAAATTTTCTTTCAATTGGGTAACAATTACCTAATTATGCACCCGAATCCCAGCGCGTCGCTGGACTGGTTGGATTGCATACCATGAAATTAATCATCAAAGGATTGGGGCTGAGTGCTCTTGTGCTCAGCATGTTTGCTCATGCAGATAGCAAAACGTTGAACGTTTATGCATGGGGTGGCTATTTGCCGGAAGCATCGTTAAAAGCGTTTGAAAAACAAGAAGGCGTTACGATTAATTATTCGACCTTTGAGAATAATGAATCAATGTACACCAAGCTAAAATTGCTAAAAGGTTCTGGTTACGATGTGGTTTTTGCTTCTGCGTACTTCATTGAAAAAATGGGGCGAGAAGGGCTGCTTTCGAAAATAGATCACGCTCAAGTGCCAAACATGCAAGACACAATGGACGGTTTACTTGGCCAAGCGCACGATCCTAAAAATGATTACTCGCTGCCTTATATTTGGGGCATTACCGGGATTAGCTACAACGAATCCATGGTTGAGCAACCAGTGACAAAATGGGCAGACTTATGGGAGTCTCAATACGAACAACAAGTCATGTTGATTGATGACGTGCGCGATGTGTTTGGTATGGCGCTTAAGAAAAATGGCCATAGCGTGAATACAAAAGACGAAGCTGAAATCGAACAGGCTTTTGATTCTCTAGTTGCGCTGAAAAACAACGTATTACTGTATAACTCAGATGCGCCGCAAGTCCCTTACGTGTCCGGTGAAACATCGGTCGGCATGCAATGGAACGGCAACGCATTCCAAGGGCAGGTTGAAATGCCTGAGCTGAAGTTCGTGATGCCGGAAGAGGGCGCGGTATTGTGGATGGACAACTTCACTATTCCGTCTGGCAGTAAAAACAAAGCATTGGCGCATAAATTTATTAACTTCATGTACCAATCAGAGAACCAAGCGGAAATCGTGACCAGTTTGGGTTATGCGTCGGCAACGAACGCTGGGCGTGACAAATTGCCAGAAGAGTTGAAAAACAACCGTACTATTTTCCCTTCATCAGAAGACTTGAAAAAAGGCGAGTTTATTAATGATGTTGGCGCAGAAACGTTAGCGATTTACGAAAAGTACTGGCAACGTTTAAGAACGCAATAAGCAACGTCTTTGCCTATTGTTAGGCTTAAAATCGTTCAAATTTGGATTCCCCTCATCACGAAAGTGGTGAGGGGAATTTTTTTATAAGTTTTGTACTGCGAGTGTTGCTACGCGGCACGCTTTACGAGGCAGAAGTGCTTTTTACCGCGTTGCAGTAACCAATATTGATCAAACAGTGGGAAGCTTAAACTCGGGTTATCAGCCGCCACTCTTTCACCGTTTACACTGATGGCGTTGTTGCTGATGTGTTCGCGTGCAACACGCTTCGAACTTGCTAAGCCCGACTCAATCAACAGCTCAACCAAATCTTGTTGTGTGCTCTCAATGCTTGGTAAACCATCCAACTCCAACTGTTTTAATTCACCCAAACTCAGTTGTTGCACATTACCGCTGAATAAAGCTTGAGTGATACGCTCGGCACTGGCTAGGCCTTCTTCGCCATGAACAAATCGCGTCATTTCTTCAGCGAGAATACGTTGTGCTTGTGGCTTACCTTGGCTTGCTTGGTCTTGCGCTTCAATGCTGGCAATTTCTTCGCAGCTCAAGAATGTGTAGTAACGCAAGAAGTGGTAAACGTCGGCGTCTTCTGCGCCAAGCCAGAACTGGTAGAACGCGTAAGGAGAGGTTTTGCTAGGATCTAGCCATACTGCACCGCCTTCGGTTTTGCCAAATTTGGTACCATCGGATTTGGTGATCAGCGGCAGAGTTAAGCCAAATACTTGCTCACCATTTTGACGGCGAGTTAAATCGATCCCGCTGACGATGTTTCCCCATTGGTCATTGCCACCGATTTGCAAACGGCAACCGTATCGACGGTTTAGCTCGGCAAAATCGTACGATTGCAGTAGGGCGTAGCTAAATTCGGTGAAGGAGATACCTTGGTCAGGTCGTTGCAGGCGTTGTTTTACCGATTCTCGGTTTACCATAGTATTGATTGAGAAGTGCTTACCCACATCGCGGAAGAAGTCGATCACATTGATCGCTTTCATCCAGTCAGCGTTGTTTACCATGATCATCGGCTTGGCCAGTTGGTGATTCATCAACTGCTGAATTTGATTAGAAAGATCGTTAACCCAGCCTGAGACGATTTCCTCTGAGTTCAGACTGCGCTCAGTCGCTTTAAAGCTTGGGTCGCCAATCATGCCCGTTGCACCGCCAATCAAGGCAACAGCTTGGTGTCCGGCATCTTGAAAGCGCTTAAGCATAATCAAAGGCACGAGGTGGCCGATATGTAAGCTGCCAGCTGTAGGATCGAAGCCGCAGTAAACGGTTTGTGGCTGTGAGAGAAGTGTCTGAATTTCTTCCAAATCGCTGGCTTGTGCAATCAAGCCGCGATCTTGTAAATCTTGCAGTAATGGTGTCGTCATTCTTTTTGTCTGTTTTAGTGGTTGTTACATTCAGACTAAAACGCGACACCTTTTCTCGATATATCCCTTAAGGGACAGTTTTTTATCTTGAATGGAGAATGAGGTGATTGAGGAAAAGCTGGAATAACTCACTCAATGAAGACACATTTAATTGCGAGTAAATTCGCTTTCGATGATTTTTGACCGTGCCTTGAACTAAGTGTAACCGCGCGGCAATTTCTTTGGTGTCAAACCCTTGAGCGAGAAGCGAAGCCACCTCTTGTTCGCGACGGGTGAGTGATTCTACGCCAAACGTTGCTAAAGCTTGCTCAATGGCTAATCGCATACTGCCAGAATAAGCACTCTGTGCAAAAACAGGCTCAGAAAAGGTAAATTCCGTTTGTTTCCAATGCTGCTGACAAAGCGACTGAATTATCGGGAAATAGGGCTTTAGCTTATTGATTTGTTGCTGAGAAAAGTATTTTCCATCAGTCATATATCCGAAGTACAGCATGACCCAACGGCCAGATTCAACTTCGACTAGCATGCTAAGTTCGTCTTTCCACCCTGTTTGATGATAGAACTGCTCGCAGTATGAGGTGAAGTCAACGCCTTTACGCGCCACGTCTTTGAGCGTAAATACGCCTTGTTGCTTTGTCTCGTTTAGTTTGAGAAAAAAAGGGTCATTTTGAAATGAGTCAGTAAGGTAGCGTTGAAAAAGTAACTCTCGCTCGTTCTCAATTGAGTCGTAGAGATAAATAGGATGTTTACCTTCTCGGTAACCTAAAATAACTGCGCAATCAAAATGAAAAAGAGTGCGAATGACACGCATAAGTTTAGGAGTAAAGTTAGGCGTGTTAAGAGCAGAAATTGCTTCTGCTAGCAGATTATTAAAGTTATTGTCAGGCATGGGATACCGAATTGCAGGTGGTTTTGCGCAAGCATAACCAAAAGCAATCCAACGAGAAAGGGAAGTCGCCATCTTCTGGTGACTTCCATAGAGAAAGTTGCGTAAGTGCTCAGTTTTGAGGAATCATATCCCCGTTAACTTATTGATAAGGGTGCATAACAACGGTTTTATTTAAGCGATTAGTTGCTATGCATTACTGCGAGTTAGTGAGCTCTTCGTTAACCCAATATTTAGAACCAGACACGTTAGCATCGATGAGCAAACCTTTAGCGTTCAACTGATAGACGGCGACGCCGCTGTTAAATTGTTTTGAAAGTTGCTCTGAATCTTCGCCCGCAACAGCAGAGGCTTCACTTGTGGCCTCCCATCCTTCGTTGACGAACGTATCAAAGTCTTCTTTGCTCTCAAACAGAACCACTTGTTGGTAAAATTTGCCGCCAGCCCCAAGTGCAACGCCCAAACCAAACATATTCATATAAGTGCGTTCTTCTGTTTCCTTATTCACTGCGACTCCTGACCCTGAGTTGGTGTGAAACAGCAAAGATAATTTACGAGAATCAAAGACCGCGTAGCCGTACGCGTTGTCGTAAATAGCTTTTGCCTCCGGCTTTTCATTAAATAACTTGAGCAAAGCGCTATCTGCCATTAAGTCCACGGCTTGGCGAGCTTCTTCTGGCGTATCGCCTTCCATCAGCTCATCAATTTTTTTGTCGGCAGCATCTATCCATTCTTTGCTTTTCTCGATGCTGGCTTCTGTCCATTCGCCTGCGGTATTGATCGCTTCCTCGGACCAGTTCGTGAAATCTTGCCACGCTTGTTTTGAAAACGCTTTGGTATCGTCCCAAGCATCTTGTGCAGTATCAGAAACTGCGTCGCCAAGCTCAGACATTTTATTGGAAATTTCATCCCAATCGGCATAAGCAGGGGATGCCAGGAGCATCAAAGTAGTAAGGAGTGCGATAGGCTTTTTCATCAAATTCTCTCTGGAGTTATCAATATACCATTCATTTTAGGTCATCAGACTTTGATAATGAAATTGACTAAATGACGAACTTGAGAGAGGAATCACGAACTGATTGTGAAATGACGTGTGAATAACAAAGCCCTCACAAGGGGAGTGTGAGGGCTAGAGTTTATCGTGTGTTACTTGCTGCTAACTTTACCGAGTTTTAACCAAGTATCGATAACCGTATCTGGGTTTAGTGATACAGAGCTAATTCCTTGATCCATTAGCCATTCCGCTAGGTCGTCGTGGTCTGATGGGCCTTGACCACAAATACCAACGTATTTGCCTGCTTTTGTTGCCGCGTCAATCGCCATCTGAAGCATCACCTTAACCGCTGGGTTGCGCTCATCAAATAGATGTGCAACATCGCCAGAGTCACGATCAAGTCCAAGCGTTAGCTGAGTCATGTCGTTTGAGCCAATCGAGAAGCCATCAAAGTACTTCAAGAACTCATCGGCAAGGACCGCGTTGGATGGCAGTTCGCACATCATGATGACTTTAAGACCCTGATCGCCACGGCGCAGATCAAACTTCGCTAGCAAATCAATCACTGATGCTGCTTCGCTTGGTGTACGCACAAATGGGATCATGATTTCAACGTTTTTCAGACCCATTTCGTTACGAACGCGTTTAATTGCTTGAGTTTCTAGCTCGAAGCAGTCTTCAAACACTGGAGAAATGTAACGAGACGCGCCACGGAAGCCAAGCATTGGGTTTTCTTCATGCGGTTCGTAGGCTTTACCGCCAACCAAGTTGCTGTATTCGTTAGACTTAAAGTCAGACATACGAACAATAACGCGTTTCGGCCAAAATGCCGCAGCAATGGTTGCGATACCTTCTGTCAGTTTGCTTACGTAGAAATCGATAGGATCTTTGTAACCACGAATACGCTGAGTGATTTCTGCTTTTAGCTCATCGCTTTGTGCATCAAAGTTAAGTAATGCTTTCGGGTGGATACCAATCATCTTATTGATGATGAATTCAAGACGCGCAAGACCAACACCTTCATTTGGAATTTGTGCGAAGTCAAACGCGCGATCAGGGTTACCCACGTTCATCATCACTTTTGTTGGTAGCAGTGGCAGTTCATCAACAGAAGAGCGTTTTACATCAAACTCAAGTTCACCTTGGTAAACGTAGCCCGTTTCACCTTCTGAACAAGATACGGTCACGGTTGCACCATCGGTTAACTTGCTTGTCGCATCGCCACAGCCAACGATTGCAGGAATACCAAGCTCACGAGCGATGATGGCAGCGTGACACGTACGGCCACCACGGTTGGTTACGATTGCAGATGCTTTTTTCATCACTGGTTCCCAATCTGGGTCAGTCATGTCTGTAACTAGCACGTCACCTTCTTGGACTAAAGACATTTGGTCCAGAGAGTCAACCAAGCGAACCACGCCTTTACCGATGCGCTGACCGATTGCACGACCTTCAACCAAAACATCCGCTTTGTTTTGTAGCTCGTAGCGCTCAATCACGTTTTGTTCCGTTTGTGAACATACGGTTTCAGGACGCGCTTGAACAATGTACAGCTTGCCATCAATGCCATCTTTTGCCCATTCAATGTCCATTGGACGCTGATAGTGCTTTTCGATGATCATTGCTTGTTTTGCGAGCTCTTTGATCTCGTCGTCGTTCAATGAGAACGTGTTGCGCTCTTCATCAGAAGTATCAACGATATCAACTTGTTTGCCGATTTCTTGGTTATCTGAGTAGATCATTTTGATCAACTTAGAACCAAATGTTTTCTTAACGATTGGGTGTTCGCCTGCTTCAAGCATTGGCTTGTGAACGTAGAACTCGTCAGGGTTTACTGCACCTTGAACGACCATCTCGCCTAGACCCCATGAAGAGGTGATGAAGACAACTTGGTCGAAACCCGATTCAGTGTCTAGTGTAAACATAACACCCGATGAGGCTTTATCTGAACGCACCATACGTTGGATACCCGCAGATAGCGAGATGCCACGGTGGTCGAACCCTTGGTGAACGCGGTAAGAAATCGCACGGTCGTTAAATAGAGAAGCGTAAACGTGCTTAGTTGCTTCTAGTACTGCGTCGATGCCTTTCACGTTCAAAAACGTTTCTTGCTGACCAGCAAAAGAAGCATCAGGTAGGTCTTCTGCCGTAGCAGATGAACGAACTGCGACTGAAAGCTCAGGATTGCCTTCGATCAGTTCTTGGTAATTTTCACGAATTTCTTGTTCAAGGTCCGCAGGGAAAGGGGCCTCTAATACCCATTGACGAATGTTTGCACCTGTCTTACGCAGAGCTTCTACATCTTCAACGTCTAGTTCATCGAGTAATTGGTGAATACGCTCATCCAAACCTTCGTGGTCAAGGAATTGGTTAAACGCGTATGAGGTTGTCGCAAAACCATTTGGTACAGAAACGCCTGCGTTTGCTAGGTTAGATACCATTTCGCCAAGTGAAGCATTCTTACCGCCGACTTTGTCGACATCATCCATGGATAGGCCATTGAACCAGAGGGTGTTCTTTTGCATGTCTTTCTCCAGAAACATTGCAGCTTAGTAGGGGGACTTAAATCGATCTAAACAATCGCATGTTGGCTGTTATTACACGTTGACCATACATTGCTTCATTCAGATTGATATCAAAGGCAAACGATTACGTTCTGGCTGAAAAAAATTCAAAAGAATTTTTAAAGCTGTGGTGAACCTAACTGAAAGCCAAACTGATTTATTAATATTATGTGTACCATCCTACTCAAAAGATTTTGAAAAATTAAACAGAAATGCAAATAAATAACCAAAGTCGTGATGTGTTCTATGTTTCTGACGGTACGGCGATAACATGTGAGACATTAGGGCATGTTGTTCTCGGTCAATTTCCGTTCATTCCTAACGAAAAAACCTTTCCGTTTGTAGAAAGCCAGGACAAAGCTACTGACGTAGTCAAAGAAATTGAAACTTCCTACCAGCGCAATGGCGTCAAACCTCTGGTCTTTTTCTCAATTGTCGTTCCAGAAGTACGTGAAATGCTGCTTGAAGCGCCGGCATACAGTTACGATGTGTTGGAGAGTATTGTGCAGAAAGTGCAAGACGACATTCAGATGGCACCAAAGCCTAAGTTGCAGCGTTCTCGCAGTGTGGGGAAAGATTCCGACACCTATTTTGACCGTATTGCGGCTATTGAATACACATTGGCGCATGATGATGGCATCACGCTAAAAGGGTTGGAACAAGCCGATATTATCCTGCTGGGAGTATCGCGCAGCGGAAAAACGCCGACTAGCTTGTACATGGCGATGCAATTTGGTTTACGTGTTGTGAACTATCCGTTCATTGCGGAAGATGTGAAGATGATGCGTTTGTTGCCTGAGTTTGAGATCCATCGTCATAAGTTGTTTGGGCTGACTATCGATCCCGAGCGCTTGACTGAAATCCGTGAAAATCGTTTGTCTGGAAGTGATTACGCTAGCACAGAGCAGTGCAAGCTGGAGCTAGACACTGTTGAGGCGTTGTTTAGAAGAGAGGCGATCCCATATATCAATACGTCCTCTCTGTCTGTTGAGGAAATTACTACGCGTATTCTGGAAAAAGCAGGAATGAAGCGTCGCTTGTTTGGCTAACAAGAGACGCTCATGTCGCTATGTGTAAGAGGAGGTAAGGTGTGTACCTCCTCTATCGAATGAACCTTAGACAGAATTAATAGTATTGGAACATCTTTTGGATGTCTTGATAGTTTTTGGTCTGAGTCAGTGACAGCATCAGTAAGATACGTGCTTTTTGTGGGTTCAATGTACCAGCGGCAACAAAGCCGTATTTTTCGTCATCAATTTCAGCATCCAAAGTGGTTGAGCCGCTAGGCGTTCGGGAGCTTCTTACAACAACAACGCCATCTTTACTCGCTTTCTCTAGCTCATCAAACACAGTGTGGTACAAGTTACCATTACCGACACCAGCACTTACGATGCCGTCAAACTTCGCATCCACAAAGGCTTTCACTGGCAAATTGGAGGCATTTGCATAGTTATAAACAATACCGACCTTAGGCAACTTAGTAAGCTTTGATACATCGAATGGGGTTTCTGTCGTATGTTTACGCTCTGGGCTTCGTTGATATTTGGCATCGCTATTATGAATGTAGCCGATAGCACCAAAGTTGGGTGACTGGAAAGTGCTGACGGAGGTTGTATTGGTTTTTGTCACATCTCGCGCATCGAAAATCGTGTCATTCATTGCGACTAGCACGCCACGTCCTTCTGAATCTTCATCGGTGGCTGTTACGACTGCATTGTATAAGTTGACTGGTCCATCAGCACTCATTGCGGTGGAAGGACGCATTGCACCGACGATCACGACAGGCTTTTTGCTCTTGACGGTCAGATCAAGGAAGTAAGCGGTTTCCTCTAACGTATCCGTACCATGAGTAATGACGATGCCGTCAACATCATCTTGAGCGAGTAGCTCATTAACTCTTTTCGATAATTTTAGCCACACTTCATCATTCATATCTTGTGAACCGATACTGACCACTTGCTCTCCAGAAATATCGGCAATGTTGGTCATACTCGGCACCGCAGAAATCAATGATTCAACGCCGACTTTACCTGCTGTGTAGTTTGACTCGGTTGCAGATTGACCTGCGCCTGCTATGGTGCCGCCAGTGGCAAGAATTTTAATGTTCGGAAGATCGGATTGCGCGAAAGACAAAGAACTAAGGCACAAACCAAGGGTTATCGTACTGAGGCGGAAAAGATTTTTCGTCATGGGAATCACCTGCTGTTAGGTTGGATGTTGGGGAACTCATCTATCCTAAAAACAGCGGGTTAGATTTTTTGAGTACTAGTTCAACAAATTGCAGATGAAGATCGTGATCAACTAATCACTTAAAGAATATCAAATCAACCAGTTAACCTAATTGATGTGCTTCTTTAACAAGTGAGATGTGCTAGTAACGTGCACAACGTGTTAAGCCCTATAATTTATTGATTTATAAATAAAGGAGGTAGGAGTCTCGTGATGAGGTTACTAAACATGAATTTAGCCGTGCAATTTTTCAAAGTTTACAGTGTAAAAAAAAGCGGCTTTACCCCGGAACAGATAAAAGCCGCTTGCCAATGATGTGTTAATTCACATCTTATCGCATAATCATTTGTTCACGACCAGGACCCACAGACACCATTTTTACTGGTACGCCCATGAGTTCCTCAATGCGTAGAACGTATTTCTGTGCTGCTACTGGAAGCTCTTCAAACTTACGACAACCTGTGATGTCCTCGCTCCAGCTTTCCATCTTCTCGTAGATTGGCGCAAGAGAGGCAGTTTGAGGCCAGATTGGGTTTTCGCTGTGGTCGCCTTCGTAGCCAACACAGATTTTCAGATCGTTAAGGCCAGTCAAACAGTCTACTTTCGTTAGTGCAATTTCAGTTGCGGCTTGCAGTTCAACGCCATTCTTCGTAGCGACTGCGTCGAAGTAGCCCATGTCGCGTGGACGACCCGTAGTTGCACCGAACTCGCCAGCAAGTTCGCGGAAAGCGTCTTGCTCTTCCATTGCAGTGATCAACGTACCAGTACCCACTGATGAGCTGAAGGCTTTTGCAACCGCAATAACGCGTTCAGGACGAAGTGCCGGAAGGCCACTACCGATACCCGCGTACATTGATACAACGTTAGAAGATGTTGTCCAAGGGTACTCACCGTAAACAAGGTCACGACCCGCGCCAAGCTGCGCTTCGAACAATAGAGTTTTGTCTTTCGCTTGTAGTTCTTTTAGAGGAAGCGTTACGTTGCAAATTGAATCGCGCCAAGGTGCAGAGACTTCTAGCAGCCAGTTCGCCAGTTCTTCAGCGGTTTGTTCAAACTCGAACGTCGGGTAAAGTGCACGCAGTTGCGGCAGTTTCCAATCCATCATGAATTGAAGGCGTTCAACCAATACTTCTGGTTGCTTCAACCAACCAACTAGGATGCCTTTCTTCATTACGCGGTCACCGTACGCAGGTGCAATACCTTGACGAGTTGAACCGTATGCTTTGTCGCCTAAACGTTGTTCTTCTAGCGTATCTTCTAGTGCGTGTAGAGGTAGACACAGTGTTGCGCGATCTGAGATGCACATATTCACTTTTACGCCTGCTTCTTCAACTTCCGCAATCTCCTGAGACAGCAACGCAGGGCTGATAACCATACCCGGACCTAACACTGCCAAACAGTCTGGGTTGAATACGCCACTTGGTAGCTGGTGCAGCTTAAACGTACCTAGATCGTTAACCACGGTGTGACCCGCGTTGTTACCACCTTGGAAACGAATGCTCGCAGAAGCTTGCTCTGCCAAAAAGTCAACGATGCGGCCTTTGCCTTCATCACCCCAGTTTGCACCCACAACAACGATAGACGACATAATTTAATCTCCAAAAACAGATGCAAAAATCTTAAGGTGTTCGCCATAATAAGAGAAATTAATTATACTCATTAACTTGATAAGAATCTCATATCGGAATTGGCAATGTTAGATTTGAACTGGCTGCGAACCTTCGTAACTCTTGCAGAGGTAAAACACTTTGGTAAAACAGCGACGGAACTCCACATGACACAGCCGAACGTAAGTTTGCATATCAAGCAGTTGGAGCAAGCCACGCGCACGAAATTGATTGAGCGAAATCCTGTGCAGTTGACGCAAGCGGGGAAGCGTTTGTTAGCTACGGCGCAGCGGATGCTCAATGAGCTGCAAATTTGTCAGTCGGATCTCAATGCCATCAACGATCTTACGCAGGGGACGCTTTCTATTGCGGCGAGCGATATTGTTTCACGTTTACTGCTTATCAAACCATTTCAGCAATTCAAAAGTGAATATCCGGGGATCGACTTGGCATTGTTCAATACCACATCTTCTCAAGCGGTGGATTTGGTGAAAAGTGCGCGTGCCGATATCGGCTTTGTTATCGCACAAAAAGAGAGTCAACCGCTGCATTTTACGCCTCTCACGCAGATTCACTGGTGTGCGTTTGGCGATAACATTTTTGAGTGGCAAGACAATCGAAAAGAGAGCCAGACGCTGATCCTGCTAGGGCACGATACTCGAACCCGAGAGCTGATTGATTCGTCTTTACCTGAACTAAATCTGCCTAAGCATCGCGTGATGGAAGTGGGCAGTGTGGAAGCACAAATCGACTGGGCGGAAGCGGGGTTTGGGACTGCTATTGTGCCGGATTTCTCGCTCGATCCGAGATTAAAGCTTTCTCGTGAAGTTACGCCTTTGCCAAGTTTTCCAAACACTGATTTCGGCTACATCGTGCGTCAAAATCAGGTGTTATCCAAAGCGGCAAAACAGTTGCTGGCATGGGTTGGCGAGAATGTGTCGGTGGTTGAGGGCTAAGACGATGAAAGAAAAGGCCATGAAAGAGACGAAGATTACGATTTCGCTCCCACCCTTGATTCACCGTATTGGGGGCGACCATGCCAAGCGAGCGAAAACACTCGCAGCAGAAAAACAGTGCGATCTTAAGCGAATTAGACGATCTCGTCACTGGCAAATCTCGGGCGAGGCTTTGGATGTAAAAGCGTTTTTAGAGCATCTCAAAAACGAAGAAGCAGAGACGATGCGATTTGCGATCAACAAGATCGAACAAGCTCTACTTGCTCACCAAGACAAATTGGAACCTTTGGACGTGAAGTTGATACGTTTGGTGAGACAAAACCCAAACATCACCCTAGCGGAGCTGATGGCTGAAACGAACTGCACGTTAGTTCAAGCTCGCACGGTACGATTTGGTGCTGAGTTGCTTTAAGATCGGTTTGTGGTTTACTCACTTTATTAACAGATGTTAGGGTACCGATCAAAATCACTCACTAAGACCATTTTATTATGGATATTTGGCAGCTTCTCCTTTTTATTCCTGCTTGCTTCGCTCTAAATATGGCTCCAGGCCCAAACAATTTATTGGCAATGAATAATGCGCGTTGTTACGGCTTTAGGGCCGCGTTTACGGCCAGTTTAGGCAGAATTGCTGCTTTTTCAGCGATGATTGCGTTGTCTGCATCAGGTCTGGCTGTGATTTTGTATACGTCAGAAATGCTATTTTTGGCAATAAAGTTGGTAGGAGCGCTGTATCTACTGTGGATTGCGTTTAACCTTTGGCGTTCAGAGTCCAGCCCGATCTCTGACTTGGACAATTCGCGCAATTACGCAGGACTTGCGAAGCAAGAATTTACGCTTGCTGCTGGCAACCCGAAAGCGATACTTATTTTTACTGCATTCTTGCCGCAATTTGTTGATGCCAATGCCAACGTTCAAGAGCAGTTTTTTGCCCTTGGCTCGACGTTTTTGATATTAGAAATGGTCGCCATTTCAATCTATGCCATCTTTGGTTTGTACTTGAGGCACTGGTTTTCAAATCCAAAAATGGCGAAACGTTTCAATCGCGGATGTTCGTTGTTTTTAGCCGCATCAGGTGCGAATTTGCTACTAAGTAAGCAATAACAACACATCATCTCCGTAGATTATTTTTCTATAAAAAGAGCCGCTGATGTTACATCAGCGGCTCTTTTAGTTGATGCATCGATTATTTATTGTTACCACATCAAATCGTCAGGCACGACGAAATCTGCGTATGGATCGTCTTCTGCTGGAATGTCCGATTCAGGTTCTTTTTGTTCGATGATGACGGACTCATCACGTTGAGCAATTTTATTCGCTACTCCACGTGGAATGACAACATAGCTTTCACCAAAAATTGCGATTGCCAAAATACCTTTGATCAACTGCTCGCGGATAAGTGAATCTACATAAAGTGATTTCACTAGCGTACCGTGAGTGAAGTTGTATTTGATGTCGCCATCTTTTAAGTCGATCTTGTTCATCTCAATCAATTGATTGATCTGCGCTTTGATCTCTTTGTTTAATCGCTCAGCATTTTGCTGCTCGCTCAATTGTTTATCACGCTCTAACTGTTGGCGTTTATTCTCTTCAACCGCCGCTTTTACTTCGCGTGCTTGAACGCGTGATTTTTTTGAGCCTTTCTTCGCTTTCTTTAGTTTCTTTTCATTAACTAAGCCAGCTTTCAGCATTTGTTCTTGAAGGGTAAGTTTTGCCATGTTTCATCCAGTTAGTGCGCAATTTTGGGCATTTTACCCACTATTGCCACTTGTAGTAAATAATAGTGCTTTCTATGGGTCTAAAATGTTTGGTTGGCTTGTTGTCTCTTTAATGGAAAGTGCAAAGCGGGCCTTCTCCAAAGCCCGCGAGCATTACTGAAATCTAGGTGGGTTATAGCTGCCACTGTTTAGATGTGACGAGGTTATCCATCACTTTGTTTACCGCTTGATCCGCTTTGTCGACAATGGTGTCTATATCGTTACGATTCGCGATAAGCGGTGGAGCAAAACCGAGGATGTCACCATGTGGCATAGCGCGAGCGATTAAGCCTCGCTCTAAACAGGCCGCCGCGATTTGCGGGCCTACTTTCAAGTTTGGATCAAAGTGTGCACGGCGGAGCTTGTCTGAAGAAAACTCCAACGCATGCAACAAGCCAACGCCACGAGTATCACCGACCAATGGATGATCGCTAAACGTCTCCGCCATGCGTTGCTGCAAGTAAGCGCCGACTTCGGCCGCGTTTTTTACCAAGCCTTCACGTTCAATGATATCGAGGTTGCAGTTCGCGGCTGCCGCTCCCATTGGGTGACCAGAGTAGGTATAACCGTGTCCGATAGCGCCCCATTGGTCGGTGCCGTTTTCTAGCACACTCCAAACTCGTTCACCGACGATCACGCCAGACAGCGGTTGATACGCTGAGGTTAACCCTTTCGCTACCGTGATGAGATCTGGTTTCATGTCGTAGTGCAGTGAGCCAAAATCGGAGCCGAGGCGACCAAAGCCACACACCACTTCATCCGCAATCAAGAGTACATCGTATTTGTCGAGCACTTTGCGAATCGCCTGCCAGTACCCTGCTGGTGGTGGCACAATACCGCCAGTACCGAGCACTGGTTCTGCAATCATTGCTGCTACCGTTTCTGGGCCTTCTTCCAAGATCATCGCTTCGAGTTGATCTGCGCAATATTGAGAGAATTCGAGCTCAGACATACTCTCGTCTTCACGGCGATAATAATATGGCGCGATGGTGTGTTTGATACGCTCAAGTGGTAAATCAAAATGGGCGTGGAACAGCGGCAAACCTGTCATTGAACCGGACGCGATACTTGAACCATGGTAGCCGCGGTCACGCGAAATGATTTTTTTCTTCTCTGGTAGACCACGAGCATTGTTGTAATACCATACCAACTTAAGTTGAGTTTCGTTCGCGTCGCTGCCTGACATGCCGTAGTAAACTTTGCTCATGCCTTCAGGCGCCATTTTGATGATGCGATCTGACAGTGTCACGAGCGCTTCGTTCGTATGACCGACGTACGTGTGGTAGTACGCCAGTTCTTTGGCTTGCTCATAAATCGCATCGGCCATTTCGGTCCTGCCATAGCCAATGTTTACACAATACAACCCGGCAAAGCCGTCTATCAGCTCGATGCCTTCTGAATCGATGATGCGTATTCCGCTTCCGCTCGAGATAATTCTTCCCGGAAGCTCCCCGGCCGCATACTGCTTCAGGTGGGTTGAGGCATGAAATACTCTCTGACGATCGATCTCTAAAAGTTGTTGGGTTTTGTTACTCATGATCCTTCTCCTCGAATAATTGGATATCCATATTTCGTGTCTCAACTGCCACTGACGGTTGGTAAAGCGCCTAAGCAGCAGTATTTGATTTCGCTGTATTCTTCAAATCCGTGACGGCTTCCTTCTCGTCCAAGACCAGACTGTTTCACGCCGCCGAATGGGATAGGGTGCCCTGTCATTTTGACGGAGTTCACGCTCACCATGCCAAACTCCAAACCGCGCATGCAGTGCCAAATTTGGTGAATATCGTGACCATAAACATAGGCAGCTAAGCCGTACTCAGTGTCGTTGCTCATTTCAATCACGGTATCTAAGTCTTGGTAAGGCAATACGCCTGCCACAGGACAAAAATTCTCTTCGCGATACACCGCCATTTCAGGGGTGACATCGGCTAGCAATGTCGGCGCGAAGAAGTTTTCGCCTGGTACGGGCTGGTGGTATCCCGCTACCAATCGCGCGCCTTTGTCGAGCGCGTCACGCACCAAATCATGCGCTTTATCCACCGCAGTGCGATTAATAAGCGGTCCCATGGTGGTTTTTTCATCTAAGCCATTGCCTAAAACGATGTGGCTCATTTCCTTGGCAAACGCTTCCAAAAACGCTTCGTACTTATCGTCAGGGACGAAAATACGGTTTGCGGCCAAGCAGTCTTGTCCTGCGGTTTGAAACTTCGCATCCACGGCGGCTTTGGTTGCTTGCTCGACATCCATATCTGGCAGCACGATGAAAGGGGCGTTACCACCTAGCTCCATACTGCACTTCTTCACGGTTTGTGCCGCGTCGCGTAGCAATAGTTTGCCTACTCGAGTTGAGCCTGTGAACGAGAGCGCTTTGACTTTATCGGAGTGACACAAGGTTTGTGACACCATCACCGCATCGCCAGTGATCACGTTAAATACACCAGGTGGAAAGCCAGCTCGGTCTGCTAACTCTGCCAACGCTAACGCAGAAAAAGGCGTTTCACTGGCGGGCTTAATGAGCACCGGACAGCCTATTGCTAGTGCGGCTGCGGCTTTGCGTGTGATCATGGCATTAGGAAAGTTCCATGGCGTAATCAGTGCTGCGACACCAATTGGCTCGCGCACCGTTGATAGCTGCGCATTCGGAATATGACTTGGGATGGTTTCGCCATAACAGCGGCGTGATTCTTCGGCAAACCAACGAACAAAGGATGCGCCGTAGTCAATCTCACCTACAGCATCACCTAGTATTTTTCCTTGCTCCATCACCATCAAATGAGCAAGATCTTGCTTTGATTCTAGAATCAGGTCGTGCCAACGCATGAGAATTTCAGCGCGCTCTTCTGCTTGCATTTTTCGCCATTGACGAAAGGCTTGGTCGGCTTCATCAATCGCTTGATAGAGTTGTTGCTGAGAAAGCTTAGTGATGTAACCGATGACCGTGCCATCTGCTGGATTATCCACCGGATGAAATTGATCACCACTTACCCATTTGCCATTTACGTACGCTAAACCTCTCACCAAACGTACGTCTTTCATTATCGCCATCAT
Organism: Vibrio sp. 1978; assembly: GCF_033344345.1. Lineage (NCBI taxonomy): Bacteria > Pseudomonadati > Pseudomonadota > Gammaproteobacteria > Vibrionales > Vibrionaceae > Vibrio > Vibrio sp. 1978. The sequence continues at coordinate 85,721 of NZ_JAWPOP010000018.1, read as the reverse complement.
GTCGTGCGAGGCTTTTAATTCCTCTGCATGTAAGCTGTGCAGTGCTGTCATGAGTCCTTCTCCCAGCATCGTTGTCCATAATGAAACTGTAATGGAGAAGTGACCGAAATAATTTCTGATACCGAGGTTTAAAACGTCAGAACTTTCTTTTTAGTGCCGTTAAATATGGTGTTTTTTCTGTTCACGTCTGATGCGCATTTTCCCTTTTATAACAAAGCGTTTTGGTTTACTTCGAATGTGCCCGCATCACGTTTGATTGTTTTTGTCACAATGTAAGTAAAGTAGCGCTCAATGCCCACATCTGAGTCTAACCAGTTGTCGATAAGCCGCTGATATTGGTCGATATCTTCTGACTGAATTTTAAGGATGTAATCGACACCACCGCCCGTGGCATAGCAATCAGTGACTTCTGGTGAATGTTGAACCAGTTGCTCGAAGCGTTTGAACGCTTGGGCGTTGTGTTCTTTGAGCGTAACTTCAACCATAACCGACGTTCGTTTGAACAAAATATCGGTATTTACTCTTGCTCCGTAGCCTTCAATGATGCCTGCTTCTTCCAGTTTTTTGACGCGCTCCCAGCAAGGGCTCACGGATAGGTTGATGGCCTCGGCAAGGTGAGATTTGGTGATACGACCATTATCATGAAGTATTTGTAGAATTTTTACGTCGTAGCGATCGAGGCGCATAATGAGTCTCCCTGTAGAATACTAATCATTTCATGAAAGGCTGATGACTGGTCGCTGTTATAAGGTGCTTTCCAGTTTGCTTCTGGTATGCCATTTGTTTTGATTTCTTTAGTTGGCTTTTCAATCAGCCTATCTCGCCGCAGTCTTCGGCTATAACTGCGATAGTGTCACCGATATTCACCATAGCAGGAAAACGACGCGCCGCGAAAATACCATTGCGCTGTGACTTGTACTCAACGGGGGCGGTACCTGTGCGCTCGGTCGAGAAGATTCTCACTAATACATCGCCCTTTTTGACGGTATCGCCAAGATCACATAAGTATTCTGTGATGCCGTGGTGTTGGCTTTGCACATAACAACTTGCATCAGGCATATCTAATAACTTAGTTGGTTGGGTTGGTTGTTCGTAGTCACCGGGCAAGTTGCCTGAGAAGCGCAAGAAGTTGCGAATGCCACGGTCGGAATAAGCGATGGTTTCTGGAGTGCTGGTTCCGCCTCCTCTTAGTTCGGTGGTAACAAAGATTTTTCCCTGAGACTCCACGGCAGTGTCATACAGGCTGGTGGCGTCCATTTCGAGCAAGATCATGGTGTAAGGTGCGCCAAACAGTTTTGCACCTAATATGCAGGCTTCTTCTTGATCGAGATTGTCGAGACGATGGGCAGCGGCGAACGGCACGATATCTAACGTTTTACCACCTGAGTGAATGTCTAACGCAAAATCGCACTTAGGAACTAGGTAACGAGTAAAATAATCCGCAATTTTCTCGGTCACTGTGCCTATGGGGTTGCCGGGAAAGCTGCGATTTAAATTCCCTTTATCGATAAACGACGTACGTGAGGCATTTTGTACCGCAGGTAAGTTCATCATGGGTACAATAATGACACGACCTTGGATTTGATCTGCCTGAAGCGAGTTCGTCAATTTTAGCAGGCTGGTGATGCCTTCGTATTCGTCTCCGTGATTACCGCCAGTAAGCAGTGCGGTTGGTCCGTGACCATTTTTGATCACGGTGATAGGTATCATAATACTGCCCCAAGCGGAGTCGTCATGTGAATAGGGCAGCGTTAAGAAGCCGTGCTGTACACCTTCTCGGTCAAAGTCTATGGTGGCTGTGATCGAGCTTTTTTGCATATCAAGTCCTTTTAGTTCTCAGACCTGGCTCAACAGAGCTTAAGGTTTGAAAAATTAGTGTTTAACAAATAAGTGGCGTGGAAAATCACACAATGTTTTTGCTCCATCATGGGTAATGACGATACTTTCCGTTGTTTCTAACCCCCAATCTTTGAACCACAGCCCCGGCATAAAATGGAATGTCATACCTTCTCTCAAGATGGTTTTATCGGTGTCTCGCAAACTCATGGTTCGTTCCCCCCAATCTGGCGGGTAGCTCAAACCTATTGGATAGCCACAACGGGCGCCTTCGCGTGAGAATCCCGCTTTATCGAGAACCTGGTTTAGTGCATTGGCGATGTCGGCGCAGGTATTTCCGGGCTTTGCCACTTTCAAGCCCGCTTCAAGTCCTAGAGTTAGGGCTTCGTCGGCTCGTTTAAACTTGTCGTCAGGCTCGCCAAGAAAAATAGTGCGTGAGAGTGGGCAATGGTAACGGCGGTGCGCCCCTGCGATTTCAAAAAACGTCCCTTCGCCTTTCTTGAAGGGTCTGTCATCCCAAGTCAGGTGAGGTGCGGAAGCATCAGAACCTGATGGCAAAAGCGGCACAATCGCGGTGTAATCGCCAAAGTGGTCTTCATGCCCGAGCACGGCTTGGCGGTTAATCTCGGCAACAAGGTGGTGTTTCGGTAATCCTGGTTCAATCATGTCGAACGCGACACGGTGCATATTTTCAACAATGCGAGCGGCACGGTACATGTACGCCAGTTCTTGATCGGATTTAACGGCGCGGCACCAGTTGACTAGTCCAGTTGCATCGAGAAGTTGAGCATTCGGTAGGTGCGTAGTGAGTGATTCGTAAGCGGTGGCGCTAAAGTAATAGTTATCTTTTTCTACGCCGATGCGACCACGATCCCAAAGGCGCGGAGCCAGTACGGCTTCGACCAGGAAATCCATCGGGTGTAACGGCGGATTCATTACATAATGGTCTGGATAGTAGGTGATGTTTTCTGCCGACATATACGCAGTCCTGTATGCTCCGTTGGCATCTTGGCAGCGTCCAAACCAAACGGGTTCATCAGATGGACCAACAACGACACATTGTGGCACGTAAAAAGACCACCCATCATAGCCTGTCAGCCACGCCATGTTAGAAGGGTCATGAATGATAAGGACATCCAATTCTCTTTCTTCCATCGATTGCCGAACTTTCGTTAACCGATCCTGGAACTCATCCAGTGTAAAATGCAAAGCAACGCCTCTCATATTTTCTCCTTGTTAGAAATCCGACGCCTTATGGGCCTTCGGAGACGCTGAGGTATTTCTACCTTCTACCAGCTAGCCAGATCTGCGTTAAAAATGATTGCAATTTACCTCTGGGGTTGTATTTGGATTAAACGATGCTGTTTAACATGTTTGTTTAACCCATACATTTCATGTCAATCATTACAATTGTGGTTTATTTTTGTGCATTTCACCTCGTTTTGTGAGTTAAAGTTCGCCATTTGTTAAATGGAAGTTACAATGAGCATTAAAAATGAATCAATTAAAATATTGTGTCATGACAATTTCTTTGAACCCGATCATTCGGCCAGGCACCGCTAAATACATCTCCATTGGTAACTATCTTGTCGAATGTGTCCGCAGTGGTTATCTAAAACCGGGGACTCGATTACCCACACATCGTGAGTTTGCAGAACAAGTTGGCGTCAGCGTACAAACGGTGAGCCATGCATATGGTTATGCAGAGAAAAAAGGGGCGATCGAGTCTTGGGTTGGGAATGGTACTTTTGTCAAATCAGGTTTTGTGGATGAAAGTACGGACACGGAGTTCATGCTGACACAAGAGATGAAAGAAACGCCGGATGAAATTGATATGTCGATTGCACATCCGGTGGTGACCGATCGCCACATTACGCTTTTTAATCAGGCGTTAATGGAGATTGCTGGGCAAACAAACAATCGTGGTTTGATCAGTAAAGCAAAGCCGGTAACAGGTCAGCCTCATCATATTGAGTCAGGAGCACGATTTCTAAGTAGCCAAGGGCTGGATGTGGGTGCCGATCAAATATTACTCACAAATGGTGCATGCCATGGTTTAACGTTGGCTTTAAGCACAGTTGTTGAACACGGTGATTTAGTTGCTTGTGGTCACTTGGTTGATCATGGCTTGATCTCTCGCTCGAGAATGCTTGGATTTAAGTTGCAACCACTTGAAATGGATGAGTTTGGTATAACGCCGGATGCATTTGAATGGGCATGTAAACACAAACCAATCAAGGTATTGTGTTGCACACCGAGCATGGCTAACCCGACTAGTGCGCATATGGATATTGAACGCCGAGAGGCGATAGCGAATATTGCGCAGAAATACGACATCTATGTCATTGAAGATGACGTGTATGGAGCACTAGAACCTAACCGTGTCCCACCCCTTGCCACATTGTTACCCGAACAAGCTTTCTATGTCACCAGTTTAACCAAAGTTGTAGCGCCAGGCATGCGCACTGGCTATCTGACGGTCCCACGTCATTTTTTGCAGCACGCGATTGGTCGTTTAGCGGCAACGAGTTGGTCTGCGACTCCATTACCATTTGAAGTCGCTCATTTGTGGATCGAAAACGGTACGTTAAATCGACTTATTCGCTTTCAAGTCAATGAGTTTGCTAAGCGACAGCGAATAGCAAAAGCCGCTTTAGAAGGGCATGTTTATAGCTCGCACCCGAATGGACAACACATTTGGTTGAGACTACCCGAGCAGTGGAATAGCGATGACCTGGTTGCTTCGGCAAAGCGTTCAGGGGTGCAGATCACTGGATATAAACCGTTTGTTCTCGATACAAATCAGCCAATGCCTTACGTGCGAATCAGCTTGGGAGCAGAAACAAACCGAGGCTACATCAAACACGGGTTATCTGTGATTGCTGAAATTCTCGATACCAACCCTCCCACCTCACATTTTTTGGTTTGAGCGATAGGTTATTTATGCTTTTATCTGATGGACTTAAACGTTTGTAACTGAGTTTTTTCTTGTCGCCATTGCCTCGGCGATTTCCCCGTCCAACGGCGAAAGTGGCGGCTGAAGACCGCAGTTTCTGCATAGCCCAGTTGCAACGCGATATCGGTAATACTCTGAATATTCTCATGCAATCGCTGTTCGGCGAAATCCTGACGCACTTGTTGTAAAAGCTGCCGATAATTTGTGCCCTGTTGTTTCAGCTTGTTTTGCAGCATTCTCGGATGCAGGTCCAATGCTCTTGCAACGCGCTCAACGCTGCATTCTCCGGTTGAGAGCAGACGGCCAATCATATTTGCCGCTTGGTCACTGAGATTATTAGGGTAACGGGTCTGCAGCTCTTTGAGGTGTTGCTGAAAATGGCGCTCTAGTGCGTCTTCATCTTGGTGGTTCTTAGCGTTAAGTAGACTCGCTTTAAGTAGGATACCGTCAAACTTATCACCGAAACGCAGTTTGTTCTGCTGGGCAAATGCGCTCTGTTCTGCCTCGAAGCTGGCGTGTTGGTTGAGGTGTAAAGAGAAGTGGCTCGCTTCAATATCAAGTAAGCTCGTAACAAACATGGCTAAGTGCGACACACTCAACTGCATCAACTGCGCGATACCGCGTTCGCTGTGCACATCAATATTGAGCGACAACCGTACCCAATCATCTTGTGGCGTCATGTTGAGAGTGACTCCTGACGAATGCAGATAGAGAAAATCATTCACCCGCACCAAGGCTTCACCGACCGTTTCTGCGCGGGAAACCAACATCGGCAAATCACCTAAACTTTGCAGGTTTTGGCGCTCGGCGAGCAACGCACCAAACAGCGGTTGCTTACAACGAGCAGCCGCTTCCTCCAGCAATTCCGCCAACCTAGGGTAGGCGAGATACGTATCGGGATTGCGAAACTGCGCAGCAGACAGCCCGACGGCAGCCATAATCTCAACCGGATTCTGCCCTAGTTCGGAAACCAAGCTATCAAATTTATCGGCAGCGCCACTTCGTACGATATACATGTCTCGATTTTTAAGTGTTAACAGGTTGTAAATCGCAATGTATCAAATTTACTTCGCAAAAGGTCAAGTGAGTGTCAACGAGTTGATCTAAGTTACATTTTGATAACAAAAACACATAGACGAGAAGCCGTATGGAACTTATCAATAAAACCGCGATTGTCACCGGCGCTGCAGGTGGAATTGGCCAAGCCATTATTCACAAACTGCTGGAACAAGGCGCGAAAGTACTTGCTGTCGATATTTCAGAACAATCATTGCAAATGTACACAAGTTTTGACCCAAAGCAGTTGGGAACCTTTGTCGCGGACGTCACCGATTACCAACAAGTTGAAGCTATGGTGAAGTGCGCGGTTGAACAGTTTGGCTCGCTTGACATCATGGTCAACAACGCAGGCATTGGCGCGCCGAAACCTCTGCTTGACCACGACCCAATTGCCGATTTTGAGCCGATCTCTAAGGTCAACCAAAATGGCGTTTACTACGGCATTCTTGCCTCTGGAAGACAATTCCAAGCTCAAGGCACGCCGGGCGTAATTCTTAATACATCGTCGGTTTATGCGCAAATGGCGTCTGAAATGACCTTTACCTACAACGTCAGTAAAGCCGCAGTCGATATGATGACCAAATGCGCCGCATTAGAACTCGCACCATTGGGTATTCGTGTTTGCGCTGTCGCTCCGGGACGCGTTGATACTCCGATGTTAAGGCAATACGAAGAGATTGGCCTGTGGGACCACATCCGCAAAGAACAGATGCGTCAAAACTTCACACAACCAGAAGAGATTGCTGATGTGGTGGCGTTTCTGGTCAGCGAGAAAGCCAACTGTATCAACGGTTGTACCATCAGCGCATCTGACGGTTTCGAGAATTTTAAGTACCCACTTATGGGATAGGCGAGTACGCCACATTACAGCAATAGCGAGGATGTAAGTTATGTCATTACCAGAAGTTATTCAGCACCAAGATTTCTTATTAACTCTTAATACCAATGAAGAGTCGATCATCAAAGACGCGCTACCGGGTGTGGATGTTTACCCATTGTTTCTTGATCCAGAAAACGGTACGTGGGTGATTCGCGCCAAATTCAAACCGGGCGTGACTTTACCTAAGCACTTCCATACTGGTGTGGTGCATTTCTATACACTGAGTGGCGCTTGGCACTACATTGAATACCCAGACCAAGTCCAAACCGCTGGTAGTTATTTGTATGAGCCAGGTGGTTCGATTCATACCTTTCACTGTCCAGAAGAGTCGGGTGGTGCTGATGGCTTTATGGTGATCCAAGGTGCGAACATTAACTTTGACGAAGAGGGTAACTTCATCAACATTATGGATGCAGGTTGGATTGAGCAAGTGGTGGTTGCCGCTGCCAAAGCGCAAGGCTTCACTGCGCGCTATATCAAACCGGGTGCGATTGCTGGCCTAAGCGATGAGCTAGCGGAGTAACCCCATGCAACAGATGAACAGTATTGTAATGCAGGATGGCCGAGTCCGCCTGCAGCAAGTCGAAATCCCTCAACCCGAAGCGGGACAAGTGTTGGTTCGCAGCCTTGCCTGTGGCATTTGTGGCTCCGACCTTCACATTACTCGACACGCGGATGAGGTATTTGATGTATTCCACCAGCTCGGGTTGATACCTGATGAATCCGGTGAGCACGCTCAAGTGATGTTAGGGCACGAGTTCTGTGCGGAAATTGTCGAATACGGTGCCGGTACGCAGCAAACGTTGTCCGTTGGTAGCCGAGTCACCTCTGTGCCGATGTTGCTCAGTCAAAATGGCGCAGGCGTTGGTGTTACTCCGGGTACTTATGGTGCTTACTCTGAGTACTTCCTGCTTGATGAAGCGTTATTGCTGCCTGTCCCAGACGAAATGCCGTCTGAGGCGGCGGCGTTAACCGAGCCGCTGGCGGTCGGTTTGCACGCGGTCAATCGCAGTGAAATCGAAACGGAAGAAACCGCGCTGGTTGTCGGTTGCGGCCCTATAGGGCTGGCGGTGATTGCTGCACTGAAACAACGTGGCGTGAGCAATATTCTTGCGGTCGATCTTCAGGAAGAGAAACTGCAACTTGCTAGTGAGTTTGGCGCAAATCGATTGATCAACCCGACCAAGGAAGACGAGATCGCCGTTGGTGAGCAGTACGCGATGAACTCACGTCTGGTCATTTATGAGTGTGTGGGCAAGCATACCTTGATTGACGATTTTCTGCGCCGTGCTCCTGCCCGAGCGCGAATCGTCATCTCGGGTATCCATACTACACCTGCAATCATCAACTACGCGTACGCGACGGTAAAAGAGCTCGACTTGAGATTCTCTTACTACTACCAACCGCACGAGTTTGAGCAATGCCTACAAGCGATTGCCGAACATAAGTTGCCTTGGCAGAAAATGCTCACCGCCAAAGTGGGAATCGATGGTGTCGAAGACGCATTTACAAAGTTAATGACGCCAAATGATCACATCAAAGTCGTTATCGAACCTTGGCGCAGCGGCGCGTTAGAAGTGATTTAACTCTTAGCCAGATTAAGCTAGCTAAAACCAATTTTAGTTTGGTGACAGCCCCAACCGTAGCAGCTAGGTTGGGGCTTTTTTTGTTAGGCCTGTTCTGCGCATTCCTGTTGCAGAGCAGGGTAATCGGTGTAGCCTCGTTCGTTTCCGCCAAACAACGTGGAGCCATCGAGTTCTGCCAACGGATGGTGATGTTGCAAGCGAGAGACTAAGTCTGGGTTTGCTACGAATGGCCGTCCGAATGCGACAAGATCCGCGTAGCCTTTCTCTAATACTTCGTTTGCTCGTTGAGGATCGTAGCGACCGGCAACAATAATAGCGTTGCGAAAGCGCTTTCTAAGTTCGATTCGAAACGTCTCAGGAATCGTTGGTGCATCGGCCCAATCGGCCTCGGACAAGTGCAAGTAGGCAATGTCGCGCTCCTGTAGCTGTTTTGATGCCTCTAGGATCGTTTGCACGATATCTGGGCAGTCCATATCTTTAAACGTAATGAATGGTGCCAATCTCACTCCAACTCGATGCGCACCAACAGCGGCGATAACTGCATCCACCACTTCGATAAGAAAACGGATACGATTTTCTCGTGAACCGCCGTAGTTGTCTGTTCGATGGTTTGAGTTGGTTCTTAAGAACTGATCGATCAGATACCCATTCCCGCCGTGGATTTCTACACCATCAAAACCCGATTCAATAGCGCGTTTGGCTGCGTTCGCGAAATCACCGACAACTCGGTTGATATCCGCTTGTGTCATGGCGCGTGGCTCAACACAATCGACCATATTGCCGTTGCCTTGTTCATCTGCAATCCAAACTTGCGTCTCTACCGGAGCGAGCGCAGATGGCGCGATAGGCTGTTCACCATTTTGGAATGTTGGGTGAGACACTCTGCCCACATGCCATAGCTGACAAAACATCGCTGCGCCTTGTGATTTGACCGCTTGGGTCACACCCTGCCAGCCCGCCACTTGCGTATCGGTGTAAACGCCAGGGGTGAACGAATAGCCTTGAGAATCGTCCGAAATTTGTGTGGCTTCGGAAATGATCAGCCCGGCAGAAGCGCGTTGTTGATAATACGTTGCCATCATCTCATTCGGGATGTTGCCCGGCTGAGTGGTGCGTGCGCGAGTCATTGGTGCCATGACAATGCGGTTTTGTAGTGACAACGCTTTTAGTTGAGCTGGTTCAAACAGCTTATTTGTTCTTTGTTGCATGTTGCGCTCCTTAGATAAGTACTGGCACGTTGGTCGCTTTCCGAGCGGTTGCCATCCAGTGAAGTACGGCTGGATCCCATTGCACTTCGGGCGCACTGAAAAAACCGCGTAGAATGGAAAACATAATGGCTTGATCAACCAGTGACGTTTGCTTTTCTGAACTTAGGTTGAGCAAGGGTTTAGTTTGTTCTATCAAAGCGGCGACTTCTTTCGCAATCGCTGGTGTATCGTTAATCAAGGCTTCAAAATTTAACGCTTCGGTTTCTTTTTTTGCACGCCATGCTTGTTTAGCGCTTTCTGTTGCAAATTCCGGTAACGTCATGTTTGACCAACGCGGATACCCGACTTTTTGTAGCGGTAAAAACGCTTGTTTTTGCCAGTCTAAAACCGGTGCTGAGGGTTGGCTGCTTTCATTGGAAGATGCCAATTCAAGGAAGTAGTTGATGATGTCTAAGCTTTCCGCCATCGCTTCACCATCGTCTTTGATCAAAAGAGGAACTTGTTTTGCGCCGATGATGTTTGTGGTGGTGCTCTCGTCGTCATAAGCAATGTTGATGACGTCGAGCTGAATATTCAGTATGCCTGCAACAAAACGGACGCGGGCGCTAAAGGGGCAATGTTCATAAATGTACAGTTTCATTTTTTGTTTCCTATCTCTGGCTGGGCAGGGCGTGTTGTTGTGCGTTGAACAGCGTTACGGCGTTTAACTTTGCCCTGTCACATAACGTTCTGGGTCTAAACAATGTTGATAGGGTCAGTATATGGATTCGACTTAATTTGATAATTGGGTTATATCTGAATTGATTATTCAGTTTTTCCAAATAATAAGGGCGCGAAGGTGGATAAGTTTTCGGATATGACGTTGTTTGTCAGCATCGTTAAACATCAAGGTCTGGCAGCGGCGGGAAGGGAGTTGGGTTTGTCTCCGGCGACGGTAACGGCAAGGCTGCAAGCGATAGAAGAACGCTATGGCGTAAAGCTGCTCAACCGAAGCACACGCCACGTATCACTTACGGACGCAGGGGCAATGTACCATCAAGCTTGTCTGAACATCATTGATAGCGTGAAAGAGACGGAAAACTTGCTGCAAACGGGTATTTCGCAAGTGCGCGGAACGTTGAAAATTTCAGCTCCACGAGATATTGGCAAACAAATTATTTCGCCGATGGTGTCGGCTTTTTCTGAGCAATATCCGGATGTGACGCCTTATCTTTACCTTAATGACAATTTATCGAACTTGGCTGAATCGGGGCTCGATTTAGTGATTCGTTACGGTGAGTTAGCGGACAGTAATCTCATTTCGCGCAGGCTGGCGTCGAGTCAACGCGTGCTGTGCGCGTCACCTGATTATTTGGCGAAGCAAGGTGTCCCAAACTGTCCACAAGATCTCGCGGATCATCGCTGCTTAGCCATGGTGCGCAGCAATGAAGAATTAAAAACGTGGCACTTTAAAGATGAAGAGTCTCACCAAACGATCACGGTCACGCCAAAGCGCTTTTCTGATGATGGTGAAGTGATTCGACAATGGGCGTTGGAGGGGGCGGGGATTGCGTTGAAATCGATTTTAGATATTCAGCAAGACCTCAAACAGCAACGTTTAGTAACGGTTTTGGATGGGTATATGAAAAACTTCAGCGCCTTCTCGCAAGGCGCTGAAGCGGATCTGCATGTCATTTATCAAAGCCGTCAATATCAACCGAAAAGAGTTCGCCTGTTTTTGGACTTTCTAGTTGAGCAATTTAGCGCGCTGAGTGATGCCAGCAATCAGATCTAGATGCGATTCAGAGGTTTCTCGGCGGTGGCGATAAATCCCGACGGTGCCAGGGTTTGGTTCGTTTTCCATAGTTAAGCATCGTAAGCCAAAGGATTCCAAATACGGTTGCAGATGGCGGGTATAAGACATCACCGCGACGCTTTCTTTCAGTACATCAATACTGGCGAGCAGAGAATCCACTTCGTAAGTCGGTCTGTCATCCAGTTGCTGCCTTTCGCGTTCATTTTGTTTCGGGATTGGGTTGTCGATGACGTGAGCGAATTTCTTAGCGTCATAAGTGACCGAAAGAGCGGGGTATTCGTGCAGCATCTCTTCGGTGACGGTTTTCCCTAGAAGTGGGTGGCTTGGGGAAACAAAATAGGCATCAACCGTTTGAAATAGTGGAATAAACGTAACATCGCATTTAGACGACAAGCCGACAATCTCGTGACCGATGAAGAATTCAATCTGTTCGCTGATTAATGAATCCATCAAGCCTAAGTGGTTGCCAAATTCGACGTGCGTAGATGCCGATGGCTGCTTGGTCAGATGTTCATTGAGTGCTTGTTTGACGAATAGCGGCCACCACGCATCGCCAGTGCCCATTTTAATTTTTCCGACTTGGTACTGTTTCCGTTCATCAATGCTTTGCATCATTTGGTTGTATTCATGCTGCATCGCGTTGCTATGGCGATAGAGGATGCGTCCGTATTCGGTCAACACCATGCCATTAGGATGACGTTCAAACAGCGTCACGCCGAGATTCTCTTCCAGCTTCTTTAAATTGCTTGTTACCGTTGGCTGGCTTAACCCTGCCATTCTTGCCGCAGCGCTGATGCTTTGGCAGCGTGCAACCAGTAAAAATTGCTGCAGAGATTTGTCCATTTTCTTTCCCCTTTAAGAACGAGGGGTATTTTGCACAATTTCATTTATAAATCACAAATCTGGAATCTCATTTGATTGAAATTATGCGCATTTCATAGATCTACATCACTGTTGGGGTCTGACGTATAGATGTTATCTATAGCTCGCTCCTGACTTCCTATTTTCCCCTCAAAAGGGTGTTCTTTAGACTGTCGCCAAAACAACAATCTAAGGGATGAACATGAAACCGAGTTTTATTGCGCTTGCCGTCGCGTCTTGTATTGGTCTTGCTGGGTGTGGGTCAGATTCTTCTGATGCGCCTGTGCCGGTCGACAAACCAATTATTTCAGCCGACTTATATTTACGTGGTTTAAATGGGGATTGGGGCACGGCAGAGCATGCCAAGCTAAACTATTTGGGTAATAACGAGTACGAAACCGTACTGCGCGTCGCTCGAGGTAGCAATCAGTTCAAGATTGCTGATCCGGGTTGGCAGATCCAATACACCTATTTTGAGGAGCCCGCGGCGTTCGATAAAGCTCAAGAGTACCTGCCAAAACCAGACACGAATGAAGCGTGTATGAACGATGATTGCAACTCTGAGATCACGTTTGAAGACAAAGGGTATTACAAGTTTTCTGTGAGCTTTGCCGATGAAAGTCGTGCGACAATGACTGTGACGAAAGCAACGCAAGAAGAAGCGGAAAAATACTACTCTGATGCGATTCTCGACCCTGCAATGGTGCATGAAGGGCATCAGAATAAAGAAGTGAAACTGTTCGCCAATTACGATGACTCGAGTGATACCGTGATTTTCTCGGTGAAAGATCCTAAAGCTGAGCTGCGTGAATTTGGTATTTCAACGACGACAGAATTGCGTGATGCGCTCGACCAGGGCTTAGTGATTAATGAACAAACAGGGCCGCGAGTGGTGTCGGGCGATGTCGCGTTTGATGCGTTGTTTGCGTTGACGATGAAAGAGCTAGACCAGCTTGCCGTTTCTGAAATCAAAGACGGCAATTACAACTACAACAACCCAATCAAAGCGGAAGTTTTTGAGACGGGCGCGAAGTGGCATTACGTATGGACGCGTGATTTGGCGTACGCAGCAGACCTTTCGCTTGCATTGATGAATCCAACTCGCGTGCAAAATGGTTTGAATTTCAAATTGTCCGCTTTCCGCGATACGACCGATCAGCAATACGATGGCGAGCAGATTGTGCAAGATACGGGCACGGGCGGTAGCTGGCCAATTAGTACCGACCGCACGACTTGGGCGCTTGGTGCAGAACGCTTACTTTCGGCATTGGATGGAGAAGAGTACAACCAGTTTGCCGAGCGCGCTTACAAAGCGATCAGTAATACACTTGAAGCCGATCGCCTGGCGGCTTTTGATGCGAAATCTGGTTTATACACTGGTGAGCAATCATTCCTTGATTGGCGTGAGCAAACGTATTCAACGTGGACGCCAAACGATGTCAATGCGATTGGTAGCAGCAAAGCGTTATCGACAAACGTGGTTCACTACCGCGCGATTCAGCTCGCGGCTAAGTTGGCAGAGAAGTACGACTCAACCAACGCGGTCAAATACACTGAATGGGCTGCTCAGTTAAAAAACGCTATCAACGAGCAGTTTTGGAATGCCGAACGCGGTATGTACGTAAGCTATTTGTTTGATAATGGCAAAGACATCGCGGTCGACAAATACGACATGTTGGGCGAAGCACTTGCGATCATCAGTGGTGTGGCAAGTGATGCGCAGGCGAAACAAATCATGGCCAATTACCCACACAGTGAGTTTGGCGTGCCGGTTTATTTCCCTCAACAACCAGACGTGCCTGTGTACCATAACCGCGCAATTTGGCCATTTGTTACCGCGTACAGCTTGCGTGCCGCGCATCAAACACAAAACGTGGCAGCAGCGAACAATGCCATTCAATCGTTGGTTCGTGGTACGGCAACCAATTTATCCAACATGGAAAACTTAGAGTGGCTTTCTGGTAAGTCATTCATCATCCATAGTGATCATGGCGAAGATCCGAGCTTGGATGGCCCAGTGATTAACTCTCAGCGTCAGCTTTGGTCTGTGGGTGGCTACTTGAACATGGTGGTAGAGACCCTATTCGGCATCCATACCGAAACGGGTAAGTTGGAAGTGAAGCCATTTATCACAAGTTGGGTGCGCAATAACTTGTTGGCTCAGTCTGAACAAATCAAGTTGGAAAACTTTGCCTTCAAAGGAAAGAACTACTCGGTAACCATTGATTTGCCTGAAGTAAGCAAAGATGAAACGGGCTACTACCCAGTTGAAAATGTCACGATGGACGAAGAGGGGCATTTCCACGTGACACTGGGTGCGCTTGTGAATGTAGATAGCAGCATTACTTTGGTTTCTGGTGTGAAACCGTATGTGAGTGAAGACAGTCGCGTTTATTCTCCGCAAGAGCCAACATTGGTGGTAAAAAGCGTTGATAATTCGGTTTCGATTGACGTGACGAGCAAGTACAACGTGAACTTGTATCGCAATGGCGAGCTGATTCAAAAGAACGTGATTGCTCAATCTTATTCCGATACGCCAACAGGTTTTGCTTGTTATTTGGCTGAAAGCATTAACGATAAAGGCTTCCGTTCTAACCCAAGCCAGCCAGTTTGTGTCGGTGAAGAGATCCGCATCAAACTTGATGGCGAATATCAGCCACTCAAAGACAATGTCTCAGTGGTTACGGTGGGCAAAGACAGCGGCGTCGTAAAAGGTGCAGAGTCGTTTACAGCTCCTGTAACGGGCACTTACCAGTTCGATGCTTGGTACAACAATAACCTAGGGCAACTTAATACTGGTATCACGAACACCGTGAAATTGTTAGAGGTATTGGATGATGCAGGTAAAGTGGTTGGCCAAGGTTACTTGCAGATGGGCCATATTGGTGAAAACCAAGGTATGCGTTACTCGACGCCAATTGAAGTAGCGTTGGAGCAGGGGAAAACCTATCAGATCGCGCTGAAGGACCACTTCAATATGAGTTACCTCACATCGAATGAAACCTACATCTACGCTGGTGGTATTGAGGGTGAAAAGAACGAAGCGCAAATCGCAGATATTCGAATCACACCTTTAATGTAGGCTGTTTTAACAAAGCTGTGTTATAAAAAACTGTGTTCTAAGAAAAACAAAGCCGCTGAGATTATCAGCGGCTTTGTTGTATTTGCTATCGGGGGCCGTTTACAGGTTAGTTTGCAGCTTGCGGACGAGGCTTACGGCGTTGGCCTGATGGTTTGTTTCCTGCAGGCTTAGCATTGTTTGGCTTGCGGTTACCAGACGGTTTACCAGCGTTGCCACTCTTATTACCGTTTGGTTTATTTCCATTCGGTTTATTGCCATTTGGCTTGTTGCCGTTAGGTTTGCGGTCATCTGGTTTGCTGTGTGCACGGCCTTGGTTTTCACGGTTACCTTTAGGCTTGTCTGCACCGCCTTGGTTGGTGCTGTTTTTGTTGCCGTTGTTACCACCGTTGAAGAGACGTTTAGGTTTGTTTGCACCATTGCCTGCTTTCTTTTCGGCTGCTGGGGCGTTTTCACTTGCAGCATTTGGCGCTTTTGGTTTTTTCGGCTTCTTAGGTTTTTTCGGTTTGATTGGGCGCGTATCCAGTTTAGATTCTGGCACCACATTGGTTGGCGCAAAACCTTCCAACTCTTTACGTGGTAGTACTTCTCGAATCAAACGTTCAATCGCAAACAACTCAGATGCTTCTAGCGCACACACCAGTGAAATCGCTTTACCTACTTCGCCCGCGCGGCCAGTACGACCAATACGGTGAACGTAGTCTTCTGCCACTTTCGGTAGCTCAAAGTTCACCACTTGCGGTAATTGCGGAATATCGATACCGCGCGCAGCAATGTCCGTCGCGACCAACACACGAATTTCACCCGATTTAAAATCCGCCAGTGCTTTGGTACGCGCACCTTGGCTCTTGTTGCCGTGGATGGCAGCAGCCGGTAGGTTTTGTTCGATCAGGAACTTCGCCAGACGGTTTGCGCCGTGTTTCGTTTTCGTAAACACCAGCACTTGCTTCCAATCGCCGTCTTTGATCAATTTAACCAACATCGGTGCTTTCTTCTTAACGTCTGCTGGGTAGATGCTTTGCTCAACCGTTCTCGCTGTCGAGTTTGCCGGATTCACTGAAATCTCAACTGGGTTGTTCACCAAGCCTTTCGCAAGATCGCGGATCTCATCCGAGAAAGTCGCCGAGAACAGTAGGTTCTGACGCTGTTTTGGTAGCAGAGCTAGGATCTTACGAATGTCACGGATAAAGCCCATATCCAACATGCGGTCTGCTTCATCCAGTACCAGAACTTCTAGTTGGTCGAACTTCACTGCATTTTGGTTGTACAAATCCATCAGGCGGCCTGGTGTCGCAACCAACACATCCGCACCTTTGCGAAGACGCAGCATTTGCGGGTTGATCTTCACACCACCAAAAACAACCGCACTGCTTAGTGGAAGATGACGGCCGTACATAAACACGTTTTCTTGCACCTGAGCCGCCAGTTCACGCGTTGGCGTCAGGATAAGTGCACGAACTTGGTTAGCACGAACGCGAGGGCCGTTCGATAAACGCTCAAGAATCGGTAGCGTAAAGCCTGCGGTTTTACCTGTACCAGTCTGCGCTGCTGCCATTACGTCTTTCCCTTCCAAAATAGCAGGAATTGCTTTTGCCTGAACTGGCGAAGGGGTGTCGTAGCCTTTCTCTTGAATAGCTTTAAGGATTGGAGCAGATAGACCTAACGAGGTAAAACCCATATGTATGATTCTCAATTGTAGAGTTAGATAACAACGCGCCGAAAACAAATCGGTGCGAAAAGTGCGACATTCTGAGGCTTTTACGCGCAGGCTTCAACTAATTCCGTCATGGATAAATATTTGAACTGGATCTCATTTCTTTTTGGCAGGCAAAACTGATAACTGGTTTGGTCGATCGATTGAATGGTTTTACGTTGGCGATGCCCATTCTTACATCGCTATCACGGTATGCAGTTTTAGTTTATCAAATGCTGTTCGGAGTGTGGGGGAGGCTTGCTCCTTTCATTACTCCGCTTTTGCATGCGTTAAAAACGCACTCGTCAATTGCTGAAAGAGCGAATCTACCGATGGGCGGTCGGATACATGATGGAAGAGCGGTGTGTGGACATCACCACGAATATCATCGCTGTGACCGCAAAGCTGATTACACATTCGTACTGGTTCGACAATCTTCTCGACGTCGGCATCAATCAGAATGCATGCTTGTGACAATACCACTTGTCCGCCGCCTTTTTTAAGTAAAACACGCTGCGCGGTTCCCACGACTTTTTGCCCGCCAATGTTGAGGTTGTACTCGCCATCGCAGTAGGAATAAGGCGTAGCATGAACATCCACTTTCACGCCGAGCTGTTTAAAGAAAACCGTTAATATCGCACATAAATCGAGATACGCTTTTTTGATGTTGTAAGGCTCGCCTTCTGGCCAGTGGTAAATGTGGGATAGATTGATAATACCTGGCACCTGAGGGACTGGGGCACCACCGGTTTTACGAGAAAAGAGCTTCCAGCCAGACGTATTTAACGCATGTTCTAACTCATTAGACACTGGCCATTTCTTACCCGCGGGAAGCACGAGCGTTGGACTTTTTACTTGCCAAAGCAATAGCACTTGCGAGAGTTGGTTGGACTGAACTTGTTTAATGAGCTCATCTTCTTTGTCAAATGCATCAGCGACTTCCGTAGCTGTGTAGCGAATTAGCTTATTTTTAGCAACCAAACTCTATCCCTCGCGGCTATTTAATCGTTACTGTTGTATCTCAGATACAGCTTTATTGCTAGGTCTGAGTGATTAGGCTTTTGCTCGCTAGCTGCATGATCACCTTTTGGATCTTTTCCGTTGTCCATTAATTCTGCTTGAACACGCGATAAAAAGTTTTTGCTAGTCATCACATCAGCCATTCATAAAATCTGCCATCTATGAAAAATTTTGGCGATATAAGTATGAAAAAGCGAGTGATGACTCTCGCGTTAGCGGCATCATTAACGGGATGTGTGACGTTCCCAACTCAAGAATCTGAGCAAGTACAGGTGCTTTGGGACAATGTGAATGCGATTGAAAACTGTGAACTAATGGGTACCGTGATCGGCTCAGAAGGACACTTTTACGATTACTGGTTTCACGCAGATAAAGACATGGTTTGGGGGACGCTAAACCAAATGCGCATCAAGGCGGTGGATTTAGGCGCAGATACCTTGTACTTGTATCAACCGTTGAGCTTTTCTACGTCAGTGACGATGTTTGCAAATGCTTACAAGTGCAAACAGTAGCGATTTTCTTGCTCATAATTGAAAGACAGGCGCTGCTCGCCTGTCTTTGATGCGTTCTACAAATACTGGAGACTTTGCGTTAATTAACGTTTGCTGTCGCCACCGCTGATGTATCAGAAAACGACAATGTAAAGTCTCGCTCGGTATTAAGCACTTTGGCTGGAAACTCTAAGCTCAACTGCGTATGTGGCGCGACTTCTGAAGCAATGCTAGTAACGAATTTTCGGGTTTCTCCAGGAGAGATCGATATGTCACTTCCACCTTGTGATGAGAGCTCAGCGATACCCATTGTTTCAAGTGTGTTACCTGCAGTATCCGCCAGGTGTAATAAAGACTCTGACTTGTAGATTAATTCTCCACTTTCTGTGCGATATGCATTAAACGAGTTGAAATTTGGTTGCAATGATCCTTGTGAACCAATGTTAGTAACGGAAAATGTCACATTAGCGCCATCAAAGTTCTCGACTCTTACAAGTACGTTACTGTCTTGGTAACGAGCGGCTGCCGCCGCAGTTGCTTGCTGTTTCTGCCTCTGTTTCTCTTTTTCAATGTCGCTTAACTGTTTCTGCTCATTAGCGATTCGATTCTTTGCCATGTAGTACGACTGATCGACCATTGCTATTAAAGCGGGGATTGAATACAAAGTGAGGCCTTCCAAATGGTCAAAGTCGATTTTGGCATGTTGAGTACGTTTATGATTAGAAAATTGGCAGTAACCATCAATCAAACTGATTAAAGCCACTTCAAAAGTGCCCTGTAATCGGCTTACTTCCTGTGCTGCTTTCTCTAGATTTGAGCGGACTTTCCGAATCTCTTCCAAACTCTTTTGTGAAAGACGACCGTTTGGCGATACGTCGTTAGAAACCGAAACCAGTTCTTCGGTCACAAATGGATTGTTTTCGGCAGGAATCACCGTAGTGATACGGTTGGATTTGGTGATGTCTTCGCCCAATAAAACCATCATTTTTTGCGATGCGGCGGTTGTGTTGCCCGCTAATACGTCACTACAGTTTGGCGACGTATTGGCATACACGGCGAATGCGGTAAAAAGTGAAAGTGTAACGGACCAGCCGATGGTGACGAGTCCTGTCGTGGTTCGAGTATTCATCCTGATAACCCCTCTGTCATTTGGTGCGATTCACTGACGTAATAGCCAATCAAAAGATTGGCTCGCGACATTCAGAATGGTTCTGGTCAACCCTTCGTAGTGGGTATGCCCACAGATGCTTATTTAGTCGTTTATCAACCGCTAAGCCACGATTGATAAAGTGTCTGAAATTGAGAGCATTAACGCTGCGAAGTTGATGTCTTTGACTGAAAGATAGACGTAACTTTTCTAACCATCAAATACGTGATTGAGTTCTCATTTTTATATGAGTGAGAGGTTCAAGAGAAAACAGGCACTTACTGTAGAGAGTTGATTTGAAGGAAAAATATAAATTTTTTTGGGAACTTTTTTGATGCTGCCTTTGAGACTTTTTTTTGAATCTCAAAGGCAGGTTCTTACACTCGCGTTCAATTACAACGTGTTGAGGACATCCGCGAGTCGAGAGACAGCTGTCGTCAGTTCTTCTGGTGTAGCATTGGTAAAGTTAAGACGCAGAGCGGCTTTTACCTTTGAACCTTCTGGATAAAAGACCGGGCTAGGCACTACAGCAACCCAGTTTGCGAGAAGGTTTTTCGCCAGTTCGAAGGTGTCGCATTCTGGAATCTCGACCCAAACGAACATACCACCATCGACGGGTTTGAGTACGCAACTTTCTGGCAGCTGTTTTTGCAGTTCAGCAAACATGACATCGTAACGTGATTTGTAAAGCGCACAGATGGTTGAAATGTGCGTTTCGAAGTTGTCATGTTGAAGTAGACCATGCAGCAAAGCTTGCATAGGAATACTAGAGTGCAGATCGGCACCTTGTTTAATTTTGATGAGTGGCTCAAGGTAGCTACTCTTGCCCGTAACTACACCAATACGCAAGCCTGGTGAAGCTATTTTGGAGAAAGAGCGCAATACGATGGAGTGCTGTGGGCAGAAGTCCGAAACCAGTGGAAGCGCTTCACCAGAAAAACGCAGCTCGCGGTATGGTGCGTCTTCAATGAACGCCACGTCGTATTGTATACAAAGCTCGGCAACTTTTTGGCGAGTCTCTAGCGCCCAGCATACGCCCGTTGGGTTGTGAAAATCGGGTACGGCGTAGAACATTTTTGGTTGCTGCGTGGCAAAGCACTGTTCGAGTTCTTCAAGGTTTGGGCCACACTCGGTTTGTGAAACGGTCACGATGTTGGCTTGCACTAGACCGAATACTTGCATAGCACCAAGGTAGCTCGGTGCTTCCATCACCACTTTATCGCCCGGATTTACGTACGCACGCGCAATCAAATCTAGCCCTTGCTGAGAGCCCGTTGTGATCATCGCCAAATGAGATTCCGGCAGCTGGTAATAATCGGTCAAAAAGTTAAGTAGCGGGGCGTAGCCTGCTGTTGCGCCATATTGAAACACCTCTGGCATATTAGCGAGGTTTTCGAGCGTCGGTTTCATTAAGTCGATCGGGAAGGTTTTTTCGTCCGGCAAGCCACCTGCAAGAGAAATGACGTTCTTATCGCTCGCTGCTGCGAGGATCTCTCGGATGTAGGATGACTTAGTTTGTTGTAATGACTGTGCGATTTCCATGTGCTGTGCTTCTCGTAATTGTCTTTTTTTATGTCAGAAATAGTATAGGTAAATTGCCAAGCTTGGTGTGTCCATTTATGCTGTTAAATATGTCCATTTATGCTATTTAAGCGAAAGTTTACTCCGTGAGCCATCAACAAGTTTCCAGAATCAATGACGTGCTGTTTTACATTCACCAGGACATTAGCAGAGATTTATCGGCTAAAGAGCTAGCAGATGTAGCAGCCTATTCTGAACAGCACTTCCATCGTATTTTTAAAGATGTGGTAGGGGAGTCTGTCCATCAATATATCCGTCGCACAAGAATGGAATACGCCGCCAATCAACTGATGTTTGATACCAGCTCATCGGTGTTAGACATTGCTAACAAGTGCGGCTTTAGCTCGGTATCTTCTTTTAGCCGAGCGTTTAAAGCAACGTTCGCTATGTCTCCTGGTGCGTGGCGAAAGCATGATTTACAAGTCGCAGAAAAGCCGTATCTAAAAGATCCGGAAGTGGCTGCGGGTTATCATCGGGTTGCGAAACGCGAGTTGCCAGAACCTAAAATTATGGAGGTTCCACAACGCTTTGCGGCTTATGTGCGGCATGAGGGTTATAGCCGTTCCATTCGCAATGCGTGGCTGATTTTGAAGGCGTGGGCAAGCTCTGAGAATCGGGACTTTTCGGTTCAATACGGTTTGCATCACTCCAACCCCGCTTGGGTCGAGCTCGATAAGTGTCGCTATGTGGCTTGTATGGCGATTGATAAGCCGCTTAAAGTACGCGGTGTCGTGAATCAAATGACGATTCCGGGTGGTTTGCATGCTGTTTTTCGCTTAACAGGGGTATATGGAGAGCTTCTTCCTCAATTGAGTATGGTGTTAGAGAAGTGGTTGCCGAATTCAGGCTTTAAGCAGCGTTCTACTCCCGCTTATGTTCACTATCATAAAAACCATTTCCTCAGCCATGATGAGGCGTTTGAGCTGGACTTCTATCTGCCCATCAGCTTTTTCTAACTGGAGTATTTATTTACTATCCGTAAGGAAGAAAATGCTAAGCTCTATATGGTGATTTTTTACAAATAATTGAAAATTAAATGAACATCGATCATGTAAAGCTATTTGTCCGTTTGGCTTCGACACACAACATCAGCATGGCTGGTCAGGAGCTTGGACTTTCTCCTGCTGTCGCTAGCGCACACATCAATAAACTTGAGGACAGCTTAGGAGTTCGTTTAGTTCATCGCACCACACGCAAAGTTTCCTTAACTGAAGAGGGGCAGGCATTTTTACCTCACGCGGAGGAGGTCCTTGCAACAGTGGAGGCAGCAAGGGGAGCTGTTGGCTCAGGGCAGAGCGCGCCAACGGGAGTATTACGTATAACCGCCTCTGCAACTTTTGGTCGCTTGCATATTGTGCCCGCATTAAAAGGTTTTATGGCGCGTTACCCAGGGTTAACCGTGGACTGCCGATTTTCTGATTCCATTATTGATCTGGTTGAGGGAGGTTTCGATGTCGCCATTCGTGTCGCTGAGTTGAAAGATTCTTCATTGGTCGCAAGAAAGCTTGCGCCAGATCGTCGTATTATCGTTGCATCACCAGATTATATTGAACAATTTGGGAGACCTAACAAGCCCCAAGACTTGACGAATCATCAATGTATTAACTTAGTTGGAATGAATAATTGGTCATTCAATACAAAAGATGGAATGGTCAATGTAAGAACTTCTGGTCGTTTTAAAACCGATAATGGTGATGCGATGAGAGACGCGACGGTAAACGGGTTAGGTATTTCTATCAACTCGGTTTGGAGTGTTTATCAAGAATTACAAAGTGGTCAGCTAGTGGAAGTACTCGAAGATCACCCTTTAGCGATGGATGCTGGGATTTGGGCTGTGTACCCAAGCTCTCGTTTAATTGCGCCTAAGGTGCGTGCCTTTATTGATTACTTTGCTGAATACTATGGCACGCCACCTTATTGGGAGTTTGCGGAAAAGTGATAACAAGTTTCACTTATCGAATACATTGTTTTTAAGGTCCGAATAAAAACGAACCTCAAGATAATTCTTAATTGTTATTAATAGAGTTTGCTTAAGATTAATTCAATAGTATCAATTATCTGCTGTGTTTTGCTTTGATCTAATGCATCAGGGTGTGGGGGCGCGAATGCTTCAATGTCATTATCGAAGTACATACCATGCGCTTGAGCAAACTCTTCTGATAGCGCAGCGCGAGTTAGAATATCTGCTCCTAAGCGGATATCACCACCAGCAACCCCATAAGCATCTTTAACCATCTTACTACCTAGGAATGATTTTGGGTTTACTGATACCAACATAGGGCCAGTGTTCTTAAGCTTTAGTCCGATTGCTCGTGACCACATCGTTAATGCCAATTTGCTTTGGGCATATGCTTCGCCATCTGACAATGGTTTGTTACCGAGTAAAGCGCTAGTGTTTACTGTTGTTTGTGCAGCTGAAGACAAATTAACCACACGACCCGTATCTCCGAGCAACGGCAATAGCTCTCTAGTGAGTAAGTAGGGAGCAATGGTGTTGACTGCGAAGCGTACATCAAGACCCTCTTTAGTTCTTGGATTTGGTGTTGCGTACACACCAGCATTGTTAATGATGACGTCTAAATGATTGAACCGTTCTGTTATCTCCATCACTATCTGTTTTACCGCATTGGGAGAGGATAAATCAGCAACAAGGCTTTCAACTTTACCACTTTTCATCTCCCTCAAACTTTGCTCAACTTGTTGAACTTTCTCTATATTCCGGCCATGGATTATTACGTGTTGTTCACGGTTAATTAACATTTTCGCGGTTTCTAAACCAATACCGTCAGTAGATCCAGTAACTAGAATTGTCTTTCGCATGATCGCTCTCATTGTTGAAGGTTAATATAGAACGATCATAGTGGCATCTTTTGCATTCGACTATTGAGACTAAAAAGAAAACACTTTCTAGGAAAAATTGAAAATAACTTTGTTGTTCTTTTTGTGGACGGTGCGACGAATTAACGTCTCATTAGATGCTACGGTTATACATGTGGTGCTCAAAAATTAGGCACTATTTTGTACTCAAATAATAGCCAAGAGGTCTCTATGTTAGGTGAAAATCACTCATTAACTCATGAATTCCCAGAACATTTGGATACCATTACTCAGCTTACCGAAAACGATGCATCATTTGCTGAAACCGTTAAAAACTACAATGCTTTAGATAAGGAAATCCGCGTACTAGAACTTCAAGGAAGCCCGATTGATGATCACGAAATGAACGTGTTAAAACATAACCGGGCTGAGCTCAAAGACTGGCTCCACTCGCGAATAATGGGTTCTTAGTGACGAAATGATCATCGGCTCGTAAATTGCGGGCCGATTTTAGTTCCAATGGACGATGCCAAGTGTGCAAACACTAGGAGTGCTGAGCAGGAGCTTGGAGCGGCAGGTGACCAGTTTTTACCCAAATGATCGTATCTTGCTCTACAAAAGGAAAATGCTCACTCATATGTGGGCTTCGAATCCAAGAGAGAGCGGGATAGGTACCTAGCTCGTCTCTAAACTCTCCTGACAATACGAAAATTTCTTCACCACCAAAGTGACGGTGTGGTTGAAACTTCTTACCTTTTGGCCATTTAACCAATGCGACATGTTCGTGCTCAAAATTATGCAGCGGCATGACTTGCAACCCACCGACACCACTCTGCCAGCTCGCTTGGTTTGTATTAATGCGAACTGTTTCAAGATCCTCAGATTCGAACTGATTTAGTTTAACTAAAATCACACAGCCTTCTTTGCTAAATGGTGCGTGTTGACTTCCTGGAGGGTTACGAAGGTAAGTGCCGGCAGGATAGTCACCGTATTCGTCAGAGAATACCCCCTCGAGCACCAATATTTCTTCTCCTTGAGGGTGAGGATGAGTCGAAAACTGCGAATTTGGCTCGTACTTAACGACGCTGGTGGTATGCCCTGATTCTTTGGCTTCTCGTTCCAAAGGTTTGCGCCACACACCTTTGGAAGGGCTGGCGATCCACTCCTGTTGAGCAGTATCTATCACGATTCTTTTTGAAAAATCCATATTCAACATATTGAAATTCCGTTACTTATTTAATTACTAATTCTCATTAGTATACGTATAAAAAACATCAATTGATTCATTTGTTGATAGCCCAATTCATGGATTGAGTACGAACATGAAATCGGAGCCTAATTTAAATTTCTGCTTGTGTAATGAGAATTGTTATATTATAACATCGCAAAATTAAATGTTATAACATAACAAAAAGGAAATAGTAGTGAATAAGAAATTGGTGTCTCTCGTGATCGGTAGCATTTTTGCATCCCCTGTTTTTGCCGACACACTATCGAACCCACAGATTGGTGTTGTTGTTGATGGCTACTACCAAGATGGCCAACGTCATAATTCTGAGCGCGAAGAAGGCTTTGGTCTAGGCCATACGGAATTAAACTTCTCATCAAATATCGACGACAAGTTTTACGGCGCATTGACCGCGGTTCTTGAAAGTCATGGTGATGAGACAGAATTAGAGCTTGAAGAGGCATTCATCGAAACTTTGGCATTGCCATATGGTGTAAACGTGCGCGCTGGCCGATTCCTATCTGACTTTGGTTACCTGAACAACCAACACATGCACACCGATAGCTTTGTTGAGCGTCCAATTGCTTATCGTACTTTCCTTGGCTCGCACTACTACGATGATGGTGTACGTGCAAACATCGTGTTGCCAACCGACCTTTATGTAAAACTTGGTGTAGAAGCGCTCAGTGGTAGCAAAATGTCTTCTGTCGAAGATGGTTCTGAAGTTGGCGTGTACACCACGACGCTGAAGCTTGGTAGTGACTTCTCCGAATCTTCAAGTTGGCAGTTTGGTTTAAGTTACCTGCGTAACGAAAACGGCAAGGTTAAAGAATTCGAAGATCACGACCACGGTCATGAAGAAGAGCATGAGCACGATCACCATCATGGCGCAGCAGTGACAGGTGCGAACCTTTACGGTGCTGATTTTGTTTGGAAATGGGCACCAGACGGTAATTACAAATACAGCAACTTCACGCTATCGGCTGAATACATGCTGTTAGACGGTGTGGTAGATAGCAAATATAAAAACGATGCAGAGTCACCAGACAACTTAAGCGCTTACTATGTTTCGGGTGTTTATCGCTTCAACCCAAGCTGGTCAGCAGGTCTACGTTACGGCGAAGCAGAAAGCTACGATGGTCATGCACATGGCGACCACATGCATTTTACTGAGCTGAATGATAAAGAAATGGATGCGATGATCGCATGGGATTCTTCTCACTTCGGTACTATCCGTGCGCAATACACTCGCATTGATAACCAAGACAGTGAGACAGACAACGTGTTCACTCTGCAATACGTGATGACATTTGGAGCGCACGGTGCTCATGCGTTCTAAGCTGACATTAAATAAATGCAGTTTGGTGATGATGGCGGCAGGAGCTGCCATCATTGCTTCGCCTGCTTCGGCTCTAAACATTTTCGTTTGTGAGCCAGAATGGAAAGCCTTTCTTGAAAGCCACGCGCCAGATGCCAGTATTTATTCAGCGACAACGGCTAAGCAAGACCCACATTACGTACAAGCTCGTCCTTCTTTGATTGCGAAGATGCGCCAAGCGGACATGGCAATGTGTTCGGGCGCAGAGCTAGAGGTGGGGTGGTTACCTATGCTGCAAGTTCGTAGCAGCAATGCGGCGGTGCAAAATGGTGCGCCGAGCATGATCTACGCGACGGACTTCGTGCGCATGTTAGATACTCATGCTCACGTTGACCGTAGCATGGGAGATATACACGCTCACGGTAACCCACATGTTCAATTTGCGGCAAATGACATGATTCCATTATCTCGTAAAGTCACGGAGCGCCTAAAAGCGATTGATCCCGACAACGCACCAAGTTACCAAGTGAATGGTATGAAGTTTCGTGCTCATTGGCGTAAAAAGCTTAAAGAATGGAATGAGAAAGGGGCTGCTTTAAAGGGTAAGCAAGTTGTCGGTTATCACGCGACGTATCGTTATTTGTACGATTGGCTCGGAATGAAGCAGATTGCCGATCTCGAACCTAAACCGGGCATTTCACCGACCACATCTCACCTGCAATCACTTACCAAGTTAGATGCTGACAGTTTTGATGCGATTGTTTACTCTTCTCATCAGGATCAGCGTCCAGCGAACTGGTTGCAAGATCATACTGACAAACCTGTGATTCAACTGCCATTGACCGTTTCTGAGGGTGAAAGCTTAGATGAGATGTACGATCAGGTCATTGATGATTTACTGGATGTGTTAGTGCCACCCGTTCCTGTGAAGATCTAAGTCATGGCGGATTATGCATGGCTTTTACCTGCGGTTTTTTGTGGTTTAATTGCGTTGGTTGGCAACATCGTACTGGGGCAGCAAGTTCTTAATCGTCAGATCATCTTTATTGATTTGGCGGTGGCGCAAGTCGCGGCATTGGGGGCAGCACTAAGCCACTACTGGTTGAGCCAATACGCGCTGTTCTCAGGTTCATTCTTTGGCGAAATGATTGGCCCTTGGGTGATGTCTTTGATGCTTTGCGGTTTGATTGCTTTAATGGAGAAACGATACCAGCAGCATTTAGAGCCCATGATTGGCAGCTTGTTTGTTGTGTCTGCATCGCTGGCGATCCTGCTGGTGAGTAAAGACCCACACGGCGGAGACTTTATTCAAGGCATTCTTAATGGGCAACTGTTATGGGCGACTTGGGCAGACGTTTGGCCTTTGGCACTCATTACCACTGCGATGTTGCTATTAGTTTGGTTAAAACCTGCGTTTATGCGCGGTAGTGGTTTTTATCTGATCTTTGCTATTCTGATGCCCATTACGGTCAAGTTAACCGGCATTTATTTAGAATTTGCTTTGTTGGTGATTCCAGCTTTATGTGCGGCAGCATTGAAGGGAACTCGATTCTTTGTCGCCAGTATCAGCATCGGTATTGTTGGGATATTAACGGGTATTGCCGCATCGGCTCGCTATGACTTACCGAGTGGTGCGAGTATTGTGATCACCCTGTTTATTGCTGGCATGTTGTTTAATCTCTTGCTTCAGCCTTTTCTGGTGAAAATAACAAAACCAGCTTTTGTAAGAGATTAAGAGACAAGTAATATTGGTCTGATGAAGTAGTATTTGATTAATCAGACCAATACTTTTCTATCCAAGTCCTCCAATCGTGTAACTTTGCGCCTTCCAACACACTTTCTTACGTTGATCTTGCCATAGTCATCAAGTTGCCTCGATTAGTTCACATCCGACTCCCAGACTGTTTCTATAGTTTTTATAAGATATAAAAGACCCTGCGTATGAGAAGCGCAGCTGTAACGCGACTAGGCATAAAAACAAAAAACGCTAGGGATACAAGCGAATTTGTAATCTCAACATTTAAGGAAGACCAAGATGAAACCGGAAAAAGTAGCAGTAGTCACTGGTGCGGCTCGTGGTATTGGCCAAGCGATTTGTGAGCAATTACTGGAGGATGGATTCCACGTAATCGGGCTAGACATATCTCCCGTGGAATGGAGTCAGTCGGCGCAGCTAAGCAGTTATCAAGTCAACTTGTGTGATGCCGAAGCCGTCAGTGAAGTAGTAGAAAGTGTTGTAGAGCAGCACGGAAGAATCGATGCTCTGGTTAACAACGCGGGCATCACTCGAGATGCATTGTTGCCAGATATGTTAGAGCAAGACTGGGACAGCGTGATCGACGTGAACCTAAAAGCGGTGTTCTTACTCACCCAACGTGTTGCTCCTGTCATGCTAGAGCAGGGCACAGGCAGTATTGTTAGCATTTCTTCTATAGTGGGAACGGATGGTAATATCGGCCAGAGCAACTACGGCGCAAGTAAAGGCGGCGTCATCTCAATGAGCAAAGGCTGGGCGAAAGAACTTTCAAGAAAGGGTGCACAGATACGCGTCAACTGTGTCGCGCCAGGCTTTATCGCCACCGACATGACCAAGAACCTGCCAGAGAAAGTCATTCAAATGATGGAAGGCAAAACCCCATTAGGGCGCATGGGCTCAGTTCAAGATATCGCCAATGGCGTCTCTTTCCTAACCTCAGACAAGAGCGCCTACATCACAGGCCAAGTGCTCAAGATTGACGGTGGGTTGGTATTATAGCTCGCTAATCAAAACGTCAAATACCAAACGCCCTTTACTTATATGAAGGGCGTTTTTGTTTGAGGAACCCGACTTATGTGAGTACTACTAACTACTAATAGAAAGCCTTGATGCCGCTTCGAGTTCGCACTCTCATTGAGTTCTTGAAGCAAAAAACTGATGCGTTTGAATAGCATCGAACGTGTCCTATGAAACTCAGTAATCCTTAAGCACAGTATTCCCAAAAGAAAAGCCCACCGAAAAGTGGGCTTTGTTCTCTTTCAATAACGAGAATAATAACTAGTAGCTTGCTTGAATGCTGACACCACTATAGTTTGAGTAACCTTGAATCATGACGTGGTAGCGTCCATTTTGTGTTGCGCTTACCGTACATGTTTCATTGTTACCGTATTTGAAAGGTCGGCACTCCCATACATTCAGTGCTGGTTTTGCACCAAAACGGAGATACAAGTCAGCATCGCCAGTACCGCCATACATCTGTACGGTTAAGCGCTGCCCCGCCTCTACATCAACATAGTAATACGCGACTTGACCAGTTGAACCACTTAAACCGCTCACTGGCACGCCCGAGGTTAACTTGCCTTCTGGGTCCGGTGTTGGATCTGGACCACCACAGTCTTGACCACAATCAGCATCGGTTAAGCTATAAAGTAGCTTGTTCACGCTGCCTCTTGTGTCCGTCACCTTTCCGCTTGTTGCGCGACTAACGATCAAGGCTTCCACTTGGCTTGGTGACAACGAACTGTTTTCTTGAAGATACAGTGCTGCTACACCCGCTACATGTGGCGTCGCCATCGAAGTACCACTAATGGTTTTGTAACCACCGTCATACCACGCAGATTTGATTTGCGAGCCTGGCGCAAACACATCCACACAACTGCCCCAGTTTGAAAAACTCGAACGTGCATCCGTGCTGGTGGTCGAGCCGACAGTTACTCCGGAAGCAACGCGTGCTGGAGAATAGTTACACGCATCGGCGTTGGAGTTACCTGCTGCTAGCATAAAGCTGACACCTGACTGAACCGCACTTTGCACCGCACTATCCAGAGCGACGGATTGACCACCGCCTAAACTCATGTTGGCGACTGAAGGTCCGGAAGCGTTCGCAGCCACCCAGTCCACACCGGCAATAACACCAGAAGTAGAACCCGATCCGGTACAGCTCAATACTCTCACGCCGACAAGGTTGACGTTTTTCGCAACACCATACAAGCTGCCGCCAATGGTGCCAGCTACGTGTGTGCCGTGTCCATTACAGTCACTTGCATCTGCATCGTTATCGACAAAGTCATACCCTGAAACTGAGCGACCACCGAACTCAACATGCGCGTTATTCACACCAGTATCGATGACATAAGCCGTTACCCCAGTCCCATCAAAGTTGGCACTGTAGTTGTTATCGAGTGGCAAGTTTCGTTGGTCGATTCGGTCTAGTCCCCAAATGGCATTGGTTTGATTTGCGTCTGCCGAGACTATTGGGTCAAGCGATAGGATTCTGTCTTGCTCAATGTAGTCCACACGAGGATCAGAACGCAGATCTTTTAGTTGCTCAGGACTCAAGTTAGCGACAAATCCACTTATCGAGTGGTCAAAAACCGACTCCACTTGTATCGAATACAAACCAGACATGCGGTCTACGGATTGTTGCGTGAATTGCTCGAATTCCGTTGAATTGCTCACCATCATTTGCGGCTGTTGAAATACCACAATATAGCGATCTGCAATGGCGATGTCGTCCGGTGCAAGCATCAAAGTGGCAGGCAATGTGTCGGGAGCTTGTTGTAACTCTGCACTGTCCGCAATCTCATTGGGTTGCGAAAAAGCGAGAGAAGAATGAAAACAGAGTGCGGAGGTGATACAACAACTTAGTAGTTTCTTTAACATAAAATGTTCCTCGAAATCATAGTCTTGTTGATTTTTACCTAGTACCAAACTGTCAACACGAAAACACAGACAATCAGCGTAGTGCGTGCTGAAGTGACGTTACACAAGTCAAACTAGACAATGAGCAATCATATGCATAACTGATAATAATTCGCATACTCAGAAACATGATCAATAACCAAGCTTTATTGAAATTGAAATGCAAAGATTCATTTAGACTTAGAGCAAAATCCCTAAAATAGAATAATTCTACACACCTGACATATTGCCTGTTATATGACTTCATCTTACCGATAATTTACGCAATAAAAACCTAACTATCCTTTTATTGGTCATAACTCAAATCGGTTGATAGATGTTAATATAGCCACCTGATTTCTGATGTTTTTAACTCATGGTTACTATCCAAGTTCAATATCGTTTCTGTAATAAAACAGAGCCCGTTCGTGAACATGGAAAAGGGCATTCTGGCTCTCCTCGCTCCAGATGTATCGAGTGTCGAAAGAGCTTTAACTCGATTACGTTTACGAAGCCCGCAAGCCAGATGTAAAAGAAAAAACTGTTGATATGTCAATGAATAGCTCTGGCGTTAGGGAAACAGTACAAGTGTTGAATGTCGTATACAACACAGTATTGAGTACTTTAAAAAATCTCGCCAAGGTAAGTAACCTCAATGCCTTTCGATAAAGCAAATATAAGACTAATTTGTAAACTTGAAAGGCTAGCTGTATTGGTTGAGGTATATGAGGAAAACACTTCCCCATTTAAGAACTGAAACACACTTTTGCCCCATTGTCATTTTCGCTCTTTAAATTTCTTGTCGTCCTGCTTCAAAATTTTCCTCAATAAAATTCATGTGAGAGAAACATATGGTTTTGCAAAATTATTCATTAAAGGTGAGTAGTTAAAAATCGGTTGCCCGGAGATATGCTGACGATGATTTTGAGTCACTTCGGGGACAGAAGCGAGTTAGTCTTAAAGTTTTAAATCACTAGTTCAGACTGTCGGAAAGGTAGCAAGTGCCCCTTCAAAGATTTTTTTATTAACTGTGATTTAAGATAAAAATTGCTCGCGGAATCTTAGTTACTCTGTTTTTACTAGAATGTCATAGGCTTAAGATAACAATGTCCACTGTATTCAGAACAATTGATGGTCGTATAGTGCCGATTAAGAATGGAAAGCAAATTGATGTTAACAAAGCCAACGTAGTTAAACCCAAACGGCCTAAAGGCTTTGTTTCTACTAATGCTTATTACGGTGCATCTAAAGCATTTACTATACCTAACGCGAATTGTCCAAAGTGCGGTGCTAGCGTCTACTACTACGAACACCCAAATGGTGCACGAGTGTTTTTTGACTCTCTAGGGCCACCTTGGCCGAAACATCCATGCACGGTTTCGATGACATCTCTACAGTCAAAGAAAAATACAAAACCGATATTAGAGAATGGCGGCTGGAAACCTCTTCTCATCAAAAACATAGTAAGCTCTGATGTTCAAGAAGGATATACAGTACTGGCTGAAGCTGATGATAGCCGTGATACATTTGAAATTGATATTAAGCCAGCGTTGATGAGGCAAAAACAGTTTAAACGCAAAAGTATAGAATCTTTATTGTTGTATGGCCGCCCTGTAGGGGAGAGCAAAGCAGAAATAGCAATTACATGTGGTCTATTTGACTGGATAATGTTCGGTAGAGTGAAGCGGGATACTCGCCAGCAATACATTAAGCCAGCACCTCGAGAGTTAGATGTAAAAGAGCCAATACAACGTCTAATAAGCCAAAAAAACAAGAATATAAGTTTTTCCACCCAAAAAGAAGAAAGCCGATGGATATTCACCATGAATATTGATGGTCAAGAATATAAACTCATCGAAGATAGTGCCAAGCTTGTTAATAAATTATGCAAGGCTGAACAGGATACTACCTCTGCTTGGTATAGAATTGCTAAAAGTTCAAAAAATTACTACATAACCATTGTCAACACATCAATAAACTATCAAAAGTCACAATCCTTCAAACCACATGGCAGAGAAGAAGTCAGTGCCTCATCGCTAATCATCAAGCATCTGGGCTATGTAGAAGTTAAAAAAATAGAGCGAGCTGACAATTCGAGCCAAATCACCATTATTGGAAAACAGGCAGAAAAAACGTTATCTATTTCCCTCGATATTATGGAACTATTGAAACGAACCTCTTTGGACAAGCTATTTTTGGAGCAGAACCTCATAGCCCTTGAGAGGCATGGCGAGACCCACTTGCTAAGAATTGGAGGCACGTTGCTAGATGGTGCGTCCTTTGTTTTCTATAAGTGATGTTTAAGCTACGATTTGGGACAAAAGCAATTTATCACTAGCCTAAGCTAAACACGTTTTTGGTGAGCTTTATATGTTGATCTCAGTTTCTCAATCGACATTGCAGGCTTTTGGGTATGAACCATTGCGTGACAGTTAGGGCAAAGAGGAATGAGGTCTTGGATCGGATTGTCTAATCACAATTGGTCATTCGATTTCTGCAACATAGCCAATTTACTGTTACTTTAAGTAAGAACTACTATCCGGACGTGAACTTCAAATGAAAGCAAGTAAAAATATAATTTTAATTGGTGCAAGCACTACGGTATTACTTTCACCGCTTGCTGAGTCAGAACCTGATCCGGAATATATCGCGGCAAGAACTGCATCTTGGCAAGGATATGTTGCTATCAAAGAAAAGGCAGAGGCAGTCAAAGAGAGCAGTGGTCTCGCCTTCAATGTTTGTAGCTTTATATCGGAAACAACCAGACCGCAATATCGACAGGAGGAAGATAAGTTATTTTGTAAACTTTCCAAACAACATGGTGATTGGATTTGGTTTGAATTGGCGGGTGGCGGTAGCGTTTATTGCGGAAATTATTACGCAGTTGCAATGAACGGAGTTAACCCTGTGGCTATGGTTTCTAGCAATGGGTGTATTGAGGATTACACCATTACAGTAATGGACGGAATGCATGAAGTTGATAATACAGCTTTGCTAGAAATAGATGGTCAGTTGTTCAATTATGATTACAAAACTTACGATAGTGGGGAACTTCTTGATAGTTTCGCAAATGCTGACGACCGAGTAACATTGCTTTACGCGAAGGAAAACCGTATTGAAACGGTAAACCTTTCAACTAGAGGAAGTTCGGCAGCATTGCGATTCTTAGGGTTGATTGAGTAAGTATTGCAGCAAAGGTGTGCTACGCGCCACATTCTTCATTGTGACCTTCCGGTCTACTTGGGGACAAAAGCGCCTCAAGTTCTGGTCTCGGCAGCGGCTTGCTCTGCCAATTTTTCTGTTAATTCAAGAATGGTATTTGTCGCACTTTGGTATGTGAATCCATCAGGACAATAAAACGTAGTGCCGCGAGAGCTAAGCTTCCAATAGATGATGCCAATACCTAAACAAGCACAAAGGTTTTTCATTATGCTCTCAAGCTTTTTTCTTTGAGACACATTTGTTCTCGCAGTACTAGTGATAAATGAACCTGATTCTCGCCCCTCAACAATTATCACTTCCATTGTTTATTCCTATATCAGTCTTATTTTGAATCACCCAGTTTATCAGCTATAAGTGTCAATGGGACAAAAGCAACCCAGTTACATATTCAGTTGTTAGTAGCAAAAGTTAGTTCTTCATTCAGAAAAGCCGCCACGGTTTCCAAAGCCGTGATATCAACGCATGTGTAGTTGTCTAGCTTTGCTTCTTTGGTCTGTTTAGGATACAGAAATCCTCTATCAGGTTGCGGTATTGAATGATCTGCTTGGTAAGGGTATCGCTGATGCGTAAATACGTTCGCGTTTCTCGTTAGGTCATCACGTAAATCTCTTTTATAGCGAATCTGGTACTGGTCGATTAAGTAGAGAGCATCATCGGGGTATTTACTGCTCAAATTCGAAAATAGTTGTAATAAGTCATGCCCTTTTTCATGCATAACACCTACACCTCTACCGCCGTTCCAATATGTTCGGGTTCTTATGCTCTTTAGGTAGCACTCTATTGATAATGATAACAGAACATAATAAGGAGTACCGCTTACACTGGTTTTTCGCAGGGCCTTCGCTGCATCATAGTACTCTTGGCCCTGAGAGCTAAACCCAAAGTCAACGATCTCATTCGTAGCAGTAATGGAGCCGTTATCAAGCGCATCATTCCATCTTTTTTGAATTTTTGTTTGAATTTTATTTTTCATAGCGTCTTATGGGTTTGTTGATGCTGTATGGATGAAAGGGACAAAAGTGACTTAGGTGTATGTAACTGGATGAGATAGTATCTACCCAAGTTGATGTAGCGTAAAGCTTTAAACGGACTGAGTTTCATTACGTAATGACACCCAAGCGGCATATACCCCTAGCTGCCTAACCTGTTTTTGTATGAACTTTCTTTGAGGTGTCAACCTATCACGCGTGTTTGCGTTCTGATAGCAAAAGCACTGCCAATGATTGGCTCCTAGTTAATACGGCGTCTTTATCCATAAATACTTGCTCATGCTTCACATGAATCGTTGATTCACATTGAGTTGTTCATAAGGTTTGAGCAAGATAGACGGAGAATCAAAGCGGAACTACTCCGTCTAATAACCGATCATACGCACAGGAGTGCAGTAGTGGCTAAAATTAATCACTCAAGACCTTATCTTCGCTACGTTGATAATATTAGACGTGAGTTAAGTAAGGCTTCCGCTCAATATCGTCAGTCTCCGAATAAATCTAAAGCTAGCCTCTCTGCATGGGATAAAATGAGCAGAATTGAACTGACTGATGTTGAAGAGAAGAGTTTATTTGACATTATTGAACTCAGTACTTCATACATAGATCTTTCATGTGAAATTATCTCCTTAATCATGGTGAAGGGAAGCTCAAAAAAGCGTAAGAAGTTGAATGCTAAAAGAGAGGAGGTTCACCAAAGACTACAAGAAGCCTCTGATGTTCTAGTAGCATCTGAGATGCTAAATCAAATGAATGGGCGAAGTTCAGGTGTATTTGATTGGTGGAAATTACTTCAATCTATTCTCGATAAAGAAGGTGTGACGGAGTTGCAGGAAATAGCAGACGATGTTTTCGCTATGTCGTTTAAAAAAATCGAAAGAGTCATTGAGGAGGCTGGAAAAGGGTGAGTGTAACAGGACGCCTTGGAGTGCTCCCCAACGCATGGTGATCTGTATCATCAATACTGATTACTGAATGAAGCGACTTTTCATACGAAAAATAACCCGAAAGGCTAATGTGTTCTGAGAATCGTAACTCCGAATCATCTAGATCCGTATTACGATTCTGAGGGTATCAGACTCGTTCGGGGGACAAAAGCGCCTTAGTGCACCTAATCTAAAATGCTTGTCCCCCCTTTCCGTATTTCGAGGGGACAATTTCAGCCAATTACTTTATTTTCGCATCCAAACCAACTGACACTAAAGTACCTATCAATATTGTGATCACAACCGATACCAATGAACCGATCAGCACATACTCGGTCATGCTTCGGTCGGCTGATTTATTCAACTCACCAAATCTAAATATTGACTTGGCCGCCAATACAAAACCCACCGCAGAATAGCTCCCCACAAGCGTAAAGGTCAGTATTAACAGGCGCTCTAAGTATCCGATCAACTCGCCACCTGCTATCAGACCATTGTTATCGGTATCTTTGCTAGATATTGGGTATTTTTTTAATACGCCGCTAATCACAATCGAGGTCGGCTTGAGGATTAGCAAGTAAGCGAAGGCGACCACAACACCATCTGAGAACTTATCATGTTTAAGCACGGCATCAATCGTAAGACCATCTGTCATGTGAAAGGCAATGGCTGCGAGCACCGATACATGCAAAGTCTGGTCAATAATAAAATAGGAAAACTTATCACCATTTGTTGCTCTTACCTTCCACAAATCGATAATAAAATGACTTACCGCTACGATAGTTACCAAACAAGCTGTTGAGCGCCAATCAATACCTAACACTATAGCAGGAGCTAATAATGCGACGCCGTGTAGCAGTGAATGAAAGTACAGCTCAGTTGAACGGTAAGTGTATTTCTTCTTTGCTTTTACCCATTTGTTTGGTTGGAGGTAAAAATCAAAGATGATGTGAACCATCAAGAACGGTATTAGAGCACTAAAAAAATCAAACATACTTGAGTCCCGCAACTTGATTTATGAATCGCCAATTTAGCTCACTGATTAGCTGCCAACCTGATGCTTTAAGTGACTTACTGGCAGTGGCAGTAGCGACATCGAGCTTTTCAGCTAACTCACTAATAGACAAACCTTCATTGGTTTGAAGCATCGGTAGCATAACTTCACATTGGCGGGACGTTAATTCTGTTAGTTGTCTATCGAGGTATTTAAACAGCAAGTCAAAGTGCTCCGTGAGTTCGAACCGATCAGAGCTAAATAACAATCTTTCGCTTTTCAAGGCTTTTAGCCCACGCCCGGAAAGAACAAATGCCTCACCCATCGACTCAGAGACCAACACACGTAAATCGGTATTAGAGGCAATAGCAAAGCTAATGCGACAATCAAATTCTTTTCCAAGCGCTTTGATGCCAACACGATAAATGATGGTGTATCTCAGAGCGTTTTCAATATCATGCACCACAGTCTGAAACTCATCTCCACGCTCAATACTATGCGCATTTGATGAATTTCCTTTGGTGATCAATCCCTGAATATCTTTAATTCGTTTAAGTAGTTGATCAAACTGATCAGACGTTAGCTTGGTTGAGTTGACAATATCGCCGCTGATTACTGCGATAGGCTTAGAGGCAGACTCCACATTAAGACTCCTTGTTGCGTGCAGATATTAATTTAGCCATTTATGGCTAATAATGCAAATTTAGCCGTTTATGGCTAATATTCGGGATTTAGCCGTTTAGGGCTAAAGAACTATTCACTTTTGGGGAGGGTTACACTACGAGTGCATAGCGTATTTGGGACAGAAGCGAGTTTGAGTTCACCGTGTTGTACTACTAAAGCTTATCGTGTCCGGCAGAGCTTGAATTCATAACCGTTCTCAACCGAACCATTGAGTTCCTTGACTATCCACAAATGACTGTCATAACCAGCTTTAACACCTCCTTTGGAAGTTCCAAATTTAGTGCCTTTTACCAGTATCACATAGCATTCGATAGATCGAGAAAATGCATCTGTGACAGCTTCAAATAGTTCTTTTGAATGGCTAATACTTAGAGGTTTATGACCAAGCCCTGTGGTCATTGCTGGAACTCTTTTGAAAAACGTACCTATCTTGTGGCTGTATTTGTTGTTTTCAGGATCTATGTGGTCTGTTTCCGCCGAGAATACATAGATTTGATCGGTTTTAGCTACCCAAGAGTATTGGTCTCGTTGAGTAGCACCAAGGCACTGGTACGCTGTCTTTAAGCCTTTGACCCAAGTTAGTTGCTTTGATGGTTCCACTTATGGCTACCAATACGTAATGTCGATTATGAACTCATAGTACGGGCATCTAATATGACTGGTCAATTACAAGGGGACAAGAGCAAGATGAGGAGGATACTTTAAGGCCATTGACAAGCTTATTATCCACCTGATATTTTAAAGGTTAGGTTTGACGCCACCTAGACCTGACTCGTGGTCAAGGCGCTTTCTACTTAACTAATGAATCAATGCTCATTGGGAATAGTGTGTGAGAGTCACATTGCATGTCTTTAGCCCAATAAACGAGGATTGATACATGTCTAACAAACCCAAATATCCAGTTTACCTTTCACAGCTTAAGCAGTTTAAAGAATCAGCCAAACAATTTGCAGATCTGATTTCTGATGAATCAGAAACTTCTCCAATTTCAGCTTTCAAGAGAAATGATTGGCTTTCTCAGGCGTTAGGCCATAAAGGCCATAGTGACCTCACCTTTTTCGCAAAGTCTTGTCGAGACTCAGATACTTCTGAAGAGTTATATTTGTTCTGTGATGATGACCAGCTTCAAACTGCGATTATTGACATTTTTTCTTCAAAGCTTCCTGCTGTGCCTAGAGAGGTTATCGAAAGTGCAGCATTTCAAATGAAAATGGGTGAGTATTTCAGAATGTTAAATACCCCACTTACAGAAGAAGAAAGCGAAGCTCTATCAAAACTTGGCGGTTACGGTATGGACGATACGTACTATGGATAAGCTTAGAGGGGATGAAGACGTTTCCTCTTTTCTATTAATGGGTGTGTAGTTCTGTTCAGGGACAAAAACGAGTCAGGCTCTGAGGTCAATAACTCGCTTTATTTGCCTTAACCACTCAAGTCTAATAGACGAGGGGCTAGATGTTCTGAAACGCTATCAACAGAATTGTTAGCTAAGCATACAAACGATAACCAAGCTAGAGTGTGATTTGATCACTTCATTTATTCGCATCATTTTTTGATGCGAATAACCTTGGGACAGAAGCGCCTTAGTATAATTGACCTAAAACGTTTGTGCCCCATTGTGATTCCGTGCTGAAAGTTGTTTACATCTAATCAATGCGAGTTTGATCTATCCAAAGTTATCCGATGGAGTCTAGAAGTCAGCCTTTCTAAAATGATGCGTCATTATGCAATCCAATCTCAACTTATTTTAATTAACTCATTGGTTCTCAATTGATTGATCTTTAAAAAACTGAACTGTGATTAATCTTTTTTATAGTAAGTATGTTACTTTAGAATTTGGCAGTTATTTATTAAATCGTTGTAAGAGTCAAATATGTTCTTAAGTAAAAAAATAATCTTAACTATTTTGCTAGTAACAATTTCAGGATGTTCAACAAACGTCTATTACGCCAAGATGGGAGTCTCTCAACAAGAAGTAGATCGTGACGCCTATATTTGCACTCAAGAATCAATGACTTACTCTAGCTATTCTAGTGCATCTGTAAATAGCTTTAGCGGAAGCGGGTACTCTTCATCGGGTAGTTCTCCCGATCTAAATCTCTTTACTATGTGTATGAGAGCGAAGGGGTATACGGTATCAAATAGGCCTATCCAGCAAATTGAGGCTCCTACAACAACTAGCGCATATTATTCAAGCAGCCCAGAGTGTGTTGATTGGTCTAGAGCTACAGTTAGTGAGTCAGGTGAGATCTTTTGTAATGATTAATGAAAGTTTTTCTAATCTGATCGGAGCGGCTTAGAACAACACCTAAATCGTTTTTGTCCGTGCGACCTGAAGTCGTATGAAGCGCTGTTCACCGCTATATGAGTGAACCATCTTTATCACCAGATGACCCTAAGGCTCTGAATAAAGCAGTGAGCCTGACAATGTAACGAAGTTCAGTGAACCACTGAACGGGAAAAGAATCGCGAGAAGATGTTCCTCCTGAAAACCACGATTTGGGTAAGTGCTAGGGTGTCAGCATGATGAATGAAAGTGAATCCATGTAAGATGCGTTATACGATGAAACAGCGGAAGTGGTTAATACGCTGTGACAAAAAGGTACGAGAGTTGGAAAGCAGCGTCTATGCAGGTCAATGCGACTTCCTGTTACAGTGATGATTACGGTAATACATCATGCTCAAATGGATTGTCAGCATATAGCGACGATTATGGAAACATTACTTACAGTGATGGTACCTCGTCATATACGGACGATTATGGTAACACTACTTGTTACTGATAAAGACAGTTGCTGAGTTAGTGCTCTTTGAGGAATATAACAAGGAGCGCCGACTATTCTTGGGATAAAAGCGCCTTAGTTTTAAACTCGAATTGTGATCTACTTAGTCGACAAGTAGAAAGAGACTGGCAACATTCGCTGCCAGTTTGAAACGGCATTCTGACTGGAGTGTGTATTTTTACATTTTACTTCATTAAACGAAGAAATTGAGGATTAGAAACCTGCATCTGCAAGCTATTTTTGTATTCCGTGATTTTTCCTCGCACACAGACTTTTTGCTCATTAAATCTAGTCAGTTGACCAAAGCGGTTCTCAAAGCCTTTCAGGTTATCATCCCAAATTAAAATTGCTAACGATTGGTTCGGGTATGGCTTATCTAGATTTAGGTAAGTCGCCTTTCTACCCTTGTGCACTTGGGCCACGACTCCACAAGCCATTACTGTCTCACCAACATGAAAAGCGGCACGGTATGATTCAATCCTTTGTTCATTGGCCCTGACTTGAGTTGGTAGTGCCATTAAAGAAAGACATAAGGTTCCGACTAATGCTAAGTTTTTCATTTTAGAATATCTCAATTTGATTATTGTATTTTACGATTATCTGAGGCTGGCCATTAAATGAAGTGATATCACCTGAGATACAGAGTCTTTGATTTAAAAAGTGTTGGAACTGCTCACCGTATCTTAACACATTGTCTGCATCTGAGTCCCAAACAACAGCCCTAAACGTTGTGTTCGGGGATGGGTATTCAAAATTAAGGTAAGTCCCTTTAGAAAAGGCTTTAACCTCTTTGGCAACTCCGCACACGACCTGATATGTCCCAACCAAGCTTTTTGCTTGGCTGGTTGCAATAGCCCCTTGCTTGTGTAACTCCCCCGCCCGAGTTGGTACCGCTTCATCAACGTTAACTTCTACCCATTCATGGATACTTTTTTTATCATCGGTTTTGACATCATTACCATTAGAGCTTGTTAAGTTGTCAATTTCTATCATTGACTTACCGGAAGCATTCATAATGCTTATAGCAGCTCCACGGTCATCTATGGGCTGCTTCAATTCATTGAAATCTGGCACTTCAGATTTTGTCCACAGAAAGATAACTCCAACTAATACGGTAGATAACGCAACACTTATACCTAACCAAAAACTAGATTTAGACCCGGAAACCTTTTGGTTGGTCACCAACTCTTTTGTGGGGGCTTGTTGTTGTGGCGCTCTTATTTCTTCAACCAATGTTCTGAGTTGGTTAATTTCATCTTCAATCGATTTATGATTATGGCTTGAACGCTCCAGTTCATTGATTTTCTTCTCGTACCATTCCATCAAACGTTCTCGTTCTCGAACCTTACTTTCTTCAGTGATCTTATTGGTCGATTGAAGGTGAAGGGTTTGTCTAATCTTAGCCACAACTTCAGAAGACTCCCAGATCATTTGTTTGTTGCTAAAACGAAGCACCATGCCAAATTTAGTTATCAGTGAATTTTGACGAACAAGAAAATCTTTCCAGCGTTGATGATTAATATCTTTATATGTCCCATCTAGCTCAATTGGCAGGAAGTAACCTTTACTTTCATTCACAATCATGAAATCGATATAACGGTTACCACCGTTGTCATCGATAAAATGAAATTGAGGTACTACATCTGCGGGGCTAATCTCTGGTATTTGAGATAGAATCTTGTCAACAAATGCCTCCTCATACCCTACAACATGATCAATTTGTTTTTTGTATTTTATTTTCCAAGTACGCCAGTTGTTCATAACTTATTGTATATT
The DNA here is from genome assembly GCF_033344345.1 of Vibrio sp. 1978. Classification (NCBI taxonomy): domain Bacteria; kingdom Pseudomonadati; phylum Pseudomonadota; class Gammaproteobacteria; order Vibrionales; family Vibrionaceae; genus Vibrio; species Vibrio sp. 1978. Next base: position 43,135 of record NZ_JAWPOP010000018.1, on the reverse strand, counting down.
CTAATGTTGGAGTCCAAGCTTTCTAAGCTCGATAGGTAAAAGCGCATTGATTTTTAATAGAGCGGTTATAACCTACTAAAGCCTCAGCGAAAACCCTAGACTCCAAACTTTCTAAAGCATCAGCTTCTAGTTTAGGCGGGTTAGAGTGTCAATGTACATACACAGTCCCGATTTGAGCTATATATTTAAGGTTACAAGCACTTAAGAGTAATTCCCAACACTAGGCATTTTTCATTCCATCTATACTAATTAATGGGGCGCTCTACCTAGATGGTTTTAAGCCGAAAGGAAATAAATGATAAAATTAATGTACAGTCTAAGCCTACTTGTCTTTTTAGGAAGCGTACCAAGCTTGTCTTCAGCCAAAGCTACCGACATTAACTGTAGAGATTTTGCTGCGCTATCTGGTGTTTCGACTCATGAAGACTACAAGAAGTCGAAGTCTACAGCCGAACAGTTCAATCTTTTCAGAGACGTGATTGCAGATTATGCAGGGCGTATTGTGGCTCACGAGCCATTATCCAAACGCAACAATGCTCTACAATTTGTTCTTAAAAACGAAAAAATGAAATCATTTGTTATTGGAAATGCATTTGAAATGACGGTCGATTTTTGCGTTGATCAAAAAGATGTTCCTATGAAAAATGTCGCTATTGAACAGTTTGATTACCTTCTTGACGCGATAGAAAAGAAAATTGGTAAGTAAACCATTTGTATATTTTTACAAGCATTAAGGAGAACAAATAATGTTCAGTAAAATAACTATATCTTGTGAACACACTTGTGAGCACTAGCATTCAGTCTTGCTCTGGGACAAAAGCGACTTACGAGCAGTGAAGCGAAACGCTACAGTTTCAGCTAGGAGAGGATCGATGCCTCTAAATAATTAGGATTTTGTTTGAAGTATGCGGCTTGTAGATGTTTTAGATCTTCGTACAGGGTTGAGTTGTTAATTTCTACTATTCTATACGTATTTCTGACTAGCTTCCCCCCGTCAAACTCCATTGAAATAAATCGATTCCATTCGTCGCCGTTGGAGCAGAGAAGATCAAAAATCACTAGTTGAGGATTAGAGCCAAGTTTGTTTACCAATACCGAAGATATCTCAGACAGGTTGGACAATGGGCTTTCGAAGCTTGTAGCTGTAGCTAAAGCCAATGCCTCATTTTTTAGTCGTAGCTGTCTGATTGATATCATGTTATTTATACATCTCTTTTATTAATTCGTGCGCATTTTTAGACAATGCGATTAATTGTTCGAAGTTCCCCAATAGGCGGCTACCATCAGTTATATCGGCCATGTGAAATAACCCATGACGATGCTTGTGATACCAACTATAGGCATCTCCTAGTTTTGAACGCACCGCGGCATCAGCGACTAACTGAGAGTACTCCTTGCTTAAAGCATAGCTCCCCGGAGACAAGTAGCTAAAGAAATCTCCCAATTGACGTCCGTCAATCTCAATACCGCAACTAGTAAGTTTATCTTTCACTGCACCCTCTAAGGAGCGAAGATCTGGATAGAGGAGTAAGGAGTAGTCAGGTAGCACAGGGGTTGCGAGCTTAACACATATGCTAGACAAAAGTAACTTTCGTATTGCTTGGGGAAGCTTTTCGCTAACTTCACCAAACTCACTTTCAAGAAATTGCACGGCCATTTCTACACGAACAATTTCTGCACTGCTATCATCCTGACGAATTAATACTTTGTCTAAACATGATAAGTCGAGAAGTTCTGTCAAAAAGTAAACAAACTCTCTATAGCATGATAGGGGCTTTCCCTGAATTTGAAGCTTGTGAGTCCCTTTATGATGAGTCACAGTGATTGAATCTTGATAGGTCTTGGAAGTGAGCTTTGACACTTTTCGTGAAGGGGTTTCTTCCTCGACGATCCTTTCAACATGCTCCGATTGCTCAAGTAGTTCTTCAAATACTGGCTCAATATCTTGTTCGTAGATCCCTATAAGGACTAAGTTAACAGTATTAAACTCATCAGGATGGATGGTTTCGTATAGTGTGTCAGCTATTGCTTTGCCCAATTCTCGATTCTTGCCAATCATATACTGGAGTGTACAAGTGCCGCACTGGTTAAAATGAATATCCAGCATCGAGTCTTCTATGCCGACTTTGCCTACAACGGCTCTAAGTCCATTCCCTCCGGGGCGTTGTTCTAGGCTTCTTACCTCAAAAGCGTTTGTCACCGCAAACTGCTGAATCGTAGCTTCAATAACCTCTCGATTCAGGTTAATTCTTTGATAGTTTCTTTCTTCCATTGCTCAGCTATTCTTTTAGGTGTTGGGTTAAAGGTTTGCTTTGTTATGTCTCACAACTCTCCGAAATCCTTAGCGCATCTTCAATCTCGACACCAAGGTATTCAATCGTGCTTTCTAACTTAGCATGACCCAGAAGCAACTGGATAGCACGTAAGTTCTTGGTTTTGGCGTAGATCAAAGAAGCTTTAGTTCGTCGTAGCGAGTGCGTGCCGTATTGAGTTTTATCTAAACCGATATCCGTTACCCATCGGTTAACCATAGTTGTGTAGTAATGGTAAGAGATTGGTTGACCTTGACGACGTGGGCTTGGGAAGACGTAGTCGGTTGGTGTCAGACCATTCAGGATAATCCATTGAGACAAGGTTTGTTGGGTCTTAGGCGTGATCTCGAAGTGCACTTCTTGATGGGTTTTCTGTTGCTTCACAATAGCTCGTGACATCACGCAGCCACTGCGGCTTACGTCTTGTACCTTTAGGTTACGCAAGTCACACGCTCTGAGTTTGCTATCTATGGCAAGGTTGAAAAGCGCTAGCTCGAACAGTCGTTCTTCAAGCTCCAACCGAATTCGAATTCGCCAAATGTCTTCCAATTTAAACGCTTTCTTCTGCCCAACTCTTTTACCTTTATTCCAAGCAGCCATAATGTGCTCCTTACTTCATAAAAATCACTGTTAAGTAAGGCAGAACTCAAGGAAATTTGCGTAGTTACTGGTATCATAAGGCCAATTTTTCGAACTCAAGAAACCCGTAATGAACGAACAAGAACAACTATTCCTGAAAGAGCTGGAAAGCAAGCTCTGGACTGCCGCAGACAAACTCCGTGCGTCACTCGATGCCTCTCAATACAAACATGCGGTGCTTGGCTTAATATTCGTTAAATACGTGTCTGACGCCTTCATGCTGCGCCAAGAAGAGCTAAAACAAGACTTTGCCAACCCTGACCACGAGTATTTCCTCGATCCTGAGGGTTACTCGGCTGAAGAACTTGAACAAGAAATCGCAATTGAGCTGGAACAACGCGATTACTACAAAGAGAAAAACGTGTTTTGGTTGCCTACTGAATCTCGTTGGAAGTTTCTGCAAGACAATGGCCCGATGGTCATTGGTGGTGCCGATTTGGTCATTGATGGTAAGACGAAGAAAATCACTTCTGTTGGGCATCTAATTGATAATGCATTGGAAGGGATTGAGCGCGACAACCAGAAACTAAAAGGTGTTCTCAACAAGCACTACGCATCGCTAAAAATTGATCAGGCAAAACTTAATGAGCTGATTAACCTAATCGCGACCATTCCATTCAATCATAAGTCGCTTAACAGCAAAGATATTCTTGGTCATATTTACGAATACTTCTTAGGCCAATTTGCGCTTGCTGAAGGTAAGAAAGGTGGTCAGTTCTACACGCCTGCATCAATCGTTTCGCTGATTGTTGAGATGATTGAACCGTTTGAAGGCCGTGTGTATGACCCAGCAATGGGTTCCGGCGGCTTCTTTGTGCAATCTGAAAAGTTCATTGAGCGCCGCGCTAACCAAAAAGAGATTGACCCGCTTACGCAAAAACAAAGAATCTCGATTTATGGTCAAGAATACAACTACACAACATGGCAGCTTGCTGCGATGAACATGGCAATCCGTGGCTTGGATTATGATTTTGGTAAGGAGCCTGCCAGTACCTATACCAACGACCAACACCCTGATTTACGAGCTGACTACATTATGGCTAACCCACCTTTCAACATGAAAGAGTGGAATACAGGTGTCGATGATAATGATCCGCGCTGGGTATATGGCACACCCCCTTCAGGCAACGCTAACTTTGCTTGGATGCAGCATATGCTTTACCACCTTGCACCTGATGGTTCTCAAGCGTTGCTACTTGCCAATGGTTCGATGAGTTCAACTACTAACAACGAAGGTGAAATTCGTGCGGCCTTAGTCGAGAACGATTTTGTCGAGTGTATGGTTGCGCTTCCGGGACAACTGTTTACCAACACCCAAATCCCTGCTTGTATCTGGTTCTTAACCAAAAACAAAAAGGCTCGTACTGATAAAGCAGGTCGTAAGCTGCGTGCTCGTAAAGGTGAAGTGCTGTTTATTGATGCTCGTAACCTTGGCTACATGAAAGACCGTGTTCTACGTGATTTCACCCGTGATGATATTCAGAAAGTCGCTGATCTTTACCATGCATGGAAAACAGGCACAGAAGTGAATGGTATCGCTTATGAAGACCAAGCAGGTTTCTGTAAATCAGCAACCCTTGAAGAAATTACCAAGCATGATTTTGTACTGACTCCGGGACGTTATGTTGGCGCGACTGAAGAGCTAGACGATGGTATTCCATTTAGTGAGAAGATGGCTGCACTAACCGCTAAGTTGAGTGAGCAGTTTGCTGAGTCAGCAACGCTAGAAGCTGAGATCAAGAAGAACCTAGCGGGGTTGGGTTATGAGCTTTGAGAAGAAACCTATAACTGAAATAGTTGATTTCAACCCTAAAAGGGCAATAAAGAAAGGCTCTGTCGCACCATTTATTGACATGGCAGCGCTCCCTGTATCGAGTCGAGATGTTGATGAGATTACCGAGAAGGAATTTAAAAGTGGTGGTGCAAAATTTTGCAATGGAGATACTCTTTTTGCTCGCATTACTCCTTGCTTGGAAAATGGTAAGACAGCAAAGGTTTCTGGTCTAGATAAAAATCAAAATGGTTTTGGCTCAACAGAGTTCATCGTTATGTCTGCGAAAGACCAAGAGCACGACGAAGATTATGTATATTATTTAGCTCGATTGCCCGAGTTTCGGGCTTATGCAAAGGCTCGAATGGAAGGAACCTCAGGTCGTCAGCGTGTTCCTTGGCAGTCACTAGCGGAATTTGAATATCCTCTGCCTAGCAAAGAGCAGAGAAAACTGGCTGGTAACTTTTTTCGAGCTATCGACGATAAAATATCTTTAAATACACAAACCAACCAAACCCTAGAACAAATGGCGCAAGCCATCTTTAAGTCATGGTTTGTCGACTTCGATCCAGTGAAAGCCAAGATAAATGGCGAGCAACCAGAGGGGATGGATGCGGCTACTGCCTCGCTATTCCCCGAAAAGCTCGTTGAGTCTGAGCTAGGTTTGATACCTGAGGGGTGGAATTTATCAGAGATTGGAGATGAGGTTACTGTTGTAGGTGGTGGTACCCCCTCTAAAAAGAACGATGATTTCTGGGTCGATGGTCACATTCACTGGACATCACCAAAAGACCTTTCAGGCGTTCAAGAGAAGGTATTGTTGGACACTGCAAGCAAGCTAACTGAGGCTGGCTTAAAGAAAGTTAGTTCAGGCTTACTGCCTGTGGATACTGTTCTTTTATCATCTAGAGCGCCAGTTGGATATCTCGCTCTTGCCAAGGTTCCACTCGCTGTTAACCAAGGCTACATTGCAATGAAATGCGAAAAGGTACTACCGCCAGAGTTCGTACTTCAATGGTGTGTACATCGTATGGATGAAATTAAGCAACGAGCGAGTGGCAGTACCTTTGCCGAGATTAGTAAGAAAAACTTCAAGCCTATTTCTGTTGTTGTTCCGAATGAAGAAGTGCTAATTGCATATAAAAAATTGGTGAAGCCACTCTATGATGCCATTACATCTAATGTTCGCCAAAGTGAGCAGCTTTCAACTCTTCGTGACACCTTACTTCCCAAACTGTTATCAGGAGCGGTGACTATCAGTGAGTAAGCAAAGTGGATTACACCAGAGAGCGTATTCATCGCTTAAGCTCCTTGATGAGCAGCGGTATCAGGCTAGGGCTTCTAGGCTATTCACCCAAGAGCCTAGCTTAGCTGTACTTCTGTTGTGGTGTAATATCGAAGTGCTTCTTCGGTTGCATAAATACCATCATAAAATTCAGGATGGTTGGCCGGATAAATTAGTCTTCATAAGAGCTAATTGGGGGCCACTGAAGCACATCAAAGGGCTTGATGTGGATGCGTACAATGCAATTTTTGTTGGTCAAAAATCTCTTTGGAAGCAGCGGGATGTGATAGCACACACGGGAAAATATATTTCTGAAGATGAAGTAAACCATTTTGTTAAACACGCTAACTTCGTTATCAATATTCTCTCTTCAAATTTACCAACTAGAGAAGATTTTTTGAGTAAAAAAAGGCGGAGTGATGCGCAGAAAAATAGGAAAAAGAAATGATGTTTCCTACATTGCTTTCCGGAGAAATTAAGTGGCCCAATAGTTTAATCTGGAGGGATTAAGAGTTATGAGTAATTTCAATTTTCTAACAGACATCAGCCCTGAACTCGCTCAATTTGGTAAAAGTGCAGAGTTGTATTGCTATGATGATAAGCAGGTAGTATTAGTGAAACTTAGGTGTTTTACTGAATTAGTCGTTGGGGAGATTTATTCACGTTTATCTCTAACCCCACCTGTTCGTGATGATTTATATAATCGACTGCGCAGCTACGAATTCAAGGATGTTGTCAGTGACAAGGGAATTTGGGCCAAGTTAGATGTATTGCGACATAAAGGTAACAAGGCTGCCCACTCTAGCAATGGTTCAGACGACATTTCCCTCAATGAAACACTCTGGTTAATCAAAGAAGCTTATTTAGTCGCCCGTTGGTATGCTCAAGCCATTCTCAATCAGCCTATCACTCCGCCAGAGTTTGTTGATCCGGTAAAACCTATCGACCAGACATCTCGCTTAGAAGCAGAGTTAGAGCGCCAACGTCAAGAACTCAATAAACGAGAAGCTGAATTAAAGACCCAACTTGCTGATAATAGTGATAAATATCAACAACAGACGAATGAGCTAATAGCTCAACTAGACGAAAAAAACGACACACTTTCCAATGTAAAAAAAGAGCAAGCACTATTACAGATTGAACTTGAACAAAAACAAAAAGATCTAGTCGCTTCACAACAAGCCTTCTTTGATTACAGGACGCGTGAAGAGTTTAAACAAGCTAGTATTTCATCAGCTTCAAGCTTTGATCTTGATATGGAAGTGACGCGCCGAAATATTGATATATTTGATTGCTTTGAAGGAGTAAGTTTAACTAAAGGTCAAAACCAAATAGTTAAGCAAATAAATGAGTTTCTAACCGATACCAAACAAAACGTATTTTTACTTAATGGTTATGCAGGTACAGGTAAGACATTTATAACTAAAGGATTTACTCAGTACCTAGAAAGAATTGGTCGTGAATTCGCTATTATGGCCCCGACGGGGAAAGCCGCGAAAGTGATATCAGACAAAACAATGCAACCTGCCAGCACTATTCACCGCGTGATATACAATTATGACAACGTGAAAGAGTACAAAGTTGACGGTGTGGAAGGGTCTGAAACTTATCGTTGCTATGCTGACCTTAAAGTCAATGTAGATACCGCGGAAGCTGTTTATATAATTGATGAAGCGTCAATGGTTTCTGACAGATATTCCGATGGTGAGTTTTTTCGTTTTGGGAGTGGATATCTATTAAAAGACTTGCTCAAGTACATAAATATTGACCACAACGATCATAATAAGAAAGTTATTTTTATTGGTGATAATGCACAGTTGCCACCTGTTGGAATGAATACGTCACCAGCGCTAGATGCCAGTTACCTTAAAGAAAATTATCAAGTCGCTGTGGCTTCAGGGTACTTGACTGAAGTTGTTCGTCAAAAAGGTGATAGTGGTGTTTTGAACAATGCTGCCATGTTGCGTGACGGTTTAGAGCAAAATCTTTTCAATAAACTGAAATTTGAAGTTAATGATCATGATGTATTTAATTTGTCCTCGGAAAATCTACTTAGCACTTATCTAGACTCATGTGATAGAAAAGTTAGTCGTACAGGAGAAAGTATTATTATTGCTTCTTCAAACCGACAAGTAGCTGAGTATAACCGTTTGGTTAGAGAGTACTTCTTTACTGGTCAACAGCAAATGGTCGCGGGAGATAAAGTCATTTCGGTAGCAAATCACTATCGAGCAGACGCTTGTATTACCAATGGTGAATTTGGCATGATCAAGGAAGTACTATCTCCTCATTCTGAGTTGATTAGTGTTGTCATTAGCGTCAAAGGTGACACTGGTGACATGGTTAAGCGAAAAGTAAATCTGAGTTTTAGGGATGTGATTCTAGGCTTTCGCAACGACTATGGTGAACCATTCTTCTTTGAAGCCAAAATTGTAGAAAACCTACTTTACAATGATCAGCCGACCTTATCGTCAGATGAGCACAAAGCACTCTATGTTCACTTTTTAAATCGACACCCAGAACTGAGACGTAAAGGTAATGAACAAAAGCTTAGAATTGCATTATTGCAAGATCCTTATTTCAATGCTTTTAAAATTAAGTTTGGTTATTCCATTACTGGACACAAAGCACAGGGTAGCGAATGGAAAACTGTTTTCTTACAGTGTCAAACACACCAAAAAGCCTTAACTAAAGATTACTTCCGCTGGTTATACACCGCTATAACGAGAACTTCTGGCATCCTGTATGTAATGAATCCACCTCAGTTGCGCTTAGGAGATGGAATGAAAATAGCAGGAGTCTATCAACCAAAAGCAGTAGACCTCAACAATTCTGTTCCGCAAGGCGTTGAGGTTGTGCGACCAAGTACCGAAGCAACAAACTCAGTAACCACAGTGAAGTTTGATTTTCAGACTGACATCCCGCAACTTAAAAAGTTATACCAACTTGTTCATGCATGTATTGAAGGTACAGGGATTACTGTAGTGGATGTCCTTCATTATAACTATCAAGATCGTTACATCTTGCAGCGAGGGAACGAGCAGGCTTCGATAAGTTTTAATTACAAGGGTAACTGGAAAGTGTCTGGCGTAAAGAGCATTGCTCAAGATGGGTTCGATGTTGAACTCATGGCTTTGCTTGGTCAATTAGAAGGTACTTTGCTTGATGTCCCTGAGTCTTCAAAGGATACTCAGTTCCACTTTTCAGAGCCATTCTTAGAAGAGTTTTATCTAAATGTACTGGGTCAAATCAGCAGTGTTGGAGCTGATATAAGCAAAATTGAATCTCGTTCATTTTGTGAAAGATATGCATTTGTTAAAGGCAATGAGTTGGCGGTGATTGAGTTTTGGTACAACAAGTCTAGCCAATTTACTAAAGTTCAACCTATGCCTCAGCTTAGTAATTCCACAAGGCTTATTGACGAAATAATATGTCAAATAGGTGTGCTTCTATGAATGAGCCAGCTAATCGTACAGTAAATAATTTGAGAAAAAGCGGAGACCTGCAAGGAGCTTGGGAGTTTGGTTTTCAAGCGTTGCAGGCAGCTCCCCAAGATACTTACTTGAAAGGTGCTTTATTTTGGGTGTGTTATGAGTTTCTCAAGCACCAGCTTGAAAATCTAAATAAGCGAGCGAGTTCTTCAAACAACTACCGTCCTACTGATTTTGAATTTGAGCAAATAGAGAACTTGCTGCAAACCATAGTAAATTTAGATATTGCTACTGGCGGCCTAGAGTACAAAATGCTGCTGGTTCAGTTTAAGAAGAGTTTGGAATGGTTTCCAACCTTGATTCACCTTGTGCTTCGACATCAAACTGCGCTGTTTGATGGTGAGGCTAAAACGCCTTTTCAAGCTGAAAAAGGTGAAGTGCCAAGTTTGATGCTCTCAACAGCACGCCAAGTGGCGAGTGCATGGCTTAGAGCACGAGAGTATTGGCATCTAGATCTTAACCAAGTGATGGCATTTATTAACCAAACACGCGAGCAAGCCTCTGACACTAAACATATGATGTGGCTTGATTACGACCAAGCGAAGTGCCTAGTTGTTGCGGGCCAATACGATCAGGCTCGCGAACTCATTCTACCCATTTTAAGAAAGAAGCAAAAAGAGTCTTGGGCTTGGGGAGCGTTGGCGGCTACTTATTCAAAACAAGATCAGAGTTTAGCAATGAAGTTTTTTGCTAGGGGAATAGTATCCGCACATGACGTTACTTTTAGTTTGCGTTTATTACAGGGAATTATTCCTTTATTACTTGCAAATCAACAGCAAGCTGAAGCCTCAATGTGCCTAAAAACGGCTATTGCGGCTTATCAAACTCATGGGTGGAAGCTAAAGCAAGAGTTAGAACAGCTATCTATGCAGCCTTGGTATGATTCTGGTGTCGATGAAAAGCAACTGAGTCCTTTTTTAAACTCTATTTCTCACGACGCTTTAAATTACTTGCATGGGCCGATGGAGAAGGTTGTTGCTATCGTAGAGAATATCCATAAATCCGGTAAAGGCTTTCAAGTATTCGTAAATAAGTCGACATCACTATCAGTTCGCATGGGGGTTCATAAAGGTAAGCAGAAACCTCAGGCTGGTGACTATGTTGAGCTATCCGTAGCGAGTGTTGATGGAAACAAAGAAGTAGTAGCTTCCTCATCGTCCAAGCAAGTAGATATGGCTGATGTTTCGTATGTAGAGGGTACGCTTCGAATAGCACCCAAAGGCTTTGGATTTGTCGAGGATACTTTTGTTCCTCCCTTTGTTATAGGTAATTTAAAAAATGAATCAAAAGTCAGAGCACTCCGTATCATGAGTTGGGACAAATCTAAAGCTCGCCACAACTGGAAAGCTATTAAGTTAACGGAACTAAATTTTAATGAATGCTAAGTCGCTTTCCGGCGAAATCGAGTTAGACGTCGAAAGGGTTAATGCTAATGACTGAGCAACTATTGACTGCCATTGAGTCTGGTAATTTGGCGTTATTGAATGATGTACTTGAACATCAGCCAGAGTTAGTTAACACCGTCTTTGAAGAATTAGAAGCAACGCCATTTGAGCTTGCTTTGAAAAATGGGTTTTCGACACTCTCCCAGAACATCATTAACAGCGTCGGTTTTGATATCAATCATGCAGGTCATAACCCACTTCGGTTGGCGATTGAACTTGGTTTTTTGAATATTGCTCAAACACTGTTACACAAAGGCGCAAACCCTAACTATCGACCACAACAAATGAGCAGCGCATTGTTGCTTTGTTTAGACAATGAATACTTTGAACTCGCAGAGTTGATGGTAGAAAAAGGCGCTGAAGTTAACATCCGAAACGACAAGGGCTGGACACCTTTAATTTGGGCCTCAATGAAAGGCCGAGTCAAAGCGGTTGAATTTCTGCTTAAGCACGGAGCTGCCGTCGATGTTTGCAATAACGATGGCTGGAATGCGGTTACTGGCGCTTATTTCAAACAACGTTTAGAAGTCGTCGATAAGCTCCTTGCTCAAGGTGCGGTATTCAGCGCCAAGTACTCAGAAGCCGCTATGTTGTCAGCGTATCAAAATGGGCATGTCAACATCGCTAAGAAGCTACTAGCTAATGGCGTTAATCCAGATGTGGAAAACGAAGATAATGAAACGATGCTGATTATCGCCGTTACTAAAGGTGATGATGAAATGATCAAAGCGCTCGTTACTGCTGGTGCGAATCCTAACGCAAGAAACAAAGACTCGCATCCAGCGTTATCTTTATTGGCTCAAAATGGCAAAAATGAACTCATTTCGTTGCTGATAGATAAAGGTGCGGATGTAAATCTTCAGAGTAAGTCTGGAAGAACTGCCGCTTATTGGGCAGCAAGTTATAACCAAGCATCAACATTGGAACTTATCCATAGTAAAGGTGCCAATCTTGATTTGCGAAATGAGGATGGATGGTCACCTTTAATGGTTGCAGCTAGTAGTGGCTACCTTGAATCCGTCATGAAACTGGTTGGACTTGGAGCTAATACTGAATTTGAAACTAAAAAGGGTAATTCTGCCCAAGATATTGCGAAATTAAATGCACCGACGCATGGAAATTTGAGCAACGTAAATGGGCACCGTATTTATCCAATGCTTAATACTAGCTTCAAGCAAATTGTTGACTACTTGTCAGGATCGCGTCAGCAATGATTGCTCAAAGCTCAGTTTTTGATGCAGTCCGTCGTGGTTATAACGAGTTAGAACTCGCAAGTAACGACGACATTCTTGATTATTTCTCTGATGTCGACCCCGATGCGATGTCGGGACATATCAGCAATATCAAAGGCATTGTGTTTGAGCAAGAGGTTGTCACTGCACTCAACGATCAAGGTATGGATACTTTGTTATTTGAAGCAACTAATCACCCCGTTTCGGATATTGCTCTGATGAGTGATGGTGATATTGCCGCAGAAGTTCAGCTTAAAGCGACAGACAGCGTCAGTTATATCAATGAGACGCTTGCTGAAAACTCAGACATCCCAATTATTGTCACTAGTGAGGTCGCCGATAGCTTGGATAGCACGTTGGTGATTGATTCGGGGATCGACAATGTTGTATTGGATGATACCGTGTCAGAGGTATTAACAGGTGAAGTTTTTAACAATGTTGGTGAATCCGTAGCAAGTGACGTTGTAAGTGAAGGACTAGCAGATCTTGTCGGTGATGTAGCTTTACCTATTAGCCCTATTGGGATTATTGGTGCTTTGTTTGGACTCCCTTTTTTGTAAGTAAATAGTTATGTATTCAAGTTCGCTTCACGTTTAATAAGTTAGGTTTTCGAGAGCGAGAACATTTACAAGAATGGCCTGATCATCAACCACATGCAATCGGTGAAGGGATGGTAATCATTCAGAAAGGGGGGTGTGGCTTTGATGATACCTGAGTTCGCCCAGACCTGTTGGTATTAGATAAAAATAGCAACTTGGTGATAATCTAAATCGAGTTAGGCTAACAGAACTAATAATAAACATATAATAGCCTCAGACTTAGCTAAAAGTACTGAGGCATCATGGAATCATTGATATGGAAAGTTTACTTGTTAACGTCAGCAAATATGCATCAAGTCATCAAACATCCCCTACAGAAAACTTTATTACCGAAGCGTTTGCTTGGCTACTTAAGTATGATGAAGTGGTCAGAAAAGCATATGCTCAGCTACTTGCTGAAAAATCACCACAGTATAGAGCGGAGATCTTAAATCTATCCACTTCCACAGATATAGATACTCAAGTCAATTTTGGTGGAAAGTATCCTGATCTGTTGTGGAACTCCACCGATGAGGACTTTTGCCTTGTTTTTGAGCACAAGGTTTGGTCTGAACTACACAATAAGCAACTCAGTAATTATCGAAAATTCGCTAAAGCGCATCTGAATAAGTCATTCCTCATCGCTCTCGTTACTGCTCATTCTGGACAACACCGCCAATCACCGGATATCGCTTTGTGTTGGTATGAAGTCGCCAAAATTATTGAGTCGCTAGGTGAAGGTGATAATAAAGAGAGCTGGTTGCGCGCTGAGTTCGTTAACTTAATAAAAAGCAATGGATTAGTTAATTCAACACCGCTAAATCCTTTGGCGATCGCCTATTACAATGACGTTAAAAATATAGATAAGCAGCTTTATGAAATAGCGCGTCGCTCTCTGCATCGGTCATGGCCTGTTTATCAGGAAAGTAATAAGGTTAAATTTCACATTCCGCCTAAACACCGTAACGCGCGTGGTCGCTACGATGCTTTCGGTCGAATTGGTTTGGAGTTTTCTTCAATCAATGCAGGCAATGACGAAAGTGGCTGGATACCCGGAATATTCTGCGGGTTTATTATGGACGGGTATGATCATCAAGTCGAAGATTTGATGGGAAATGGGCCTATTGCATCGCTAGTGTTGAGTGTTAATAAAAGCATCCAGTCTAGTTTAAAATCTCAAGGGTATTATGACCTTCTGGTCAATGAAATTAAGGCGAAATTACCCACAGATTGGAAGCTAAGTGATAGAACTATTGCAGGGCATAAATTAAACCCGTGGCATCCTTTGATTATATATCGCGAGCTTACGAGTTTTATTCAGGATGCTCAGACGTTAGAAGAGCAGACGGAAGTATATTTTACTCAAATGGCAATGTTACAAAGCGTTTTTCTTGAGAATGACGCGTTTAATTCCTTTTGCACCGAGATGCAGCGCTTAAGTAGCGAGGAACCAAAGTGATAACAGAAGACCAACTAGAACAACAATGCCTCGATTGGTTTAAAGAGCTAGGCTACCAATACCAAAATGGCTATGACATAGCACCGGATGGTGATACGCCTGAACGTGAAAACTATCAGCAAGTCACTCTACAGGCGCGTTTAGTGTCTGCCTTGGAAACCTTAAACCCTAATGTACCCAGTGACACCTTAATCGAAGTAGCGAAAACCGTTGCCACGCCGCAAACGCCTGTACTTATTAAAAACAACAAACTCTTTCACCAATATTTAATCGAGGGTGTGCCCGTTGAATACTCTGTGATGGAGCAAGAACAATGGGTGAGCAAACATACTCATGTTCGCTTAATTGATTTTGAGAACCGTGAGAATAACGAATTCTTAGTGGTCAATCAGTTCACCATTACAGGCACCAAGGTCAATCGCAGGCCTGATGTCGTGGCATTTATCAATGGCTTGCCTTTGGCAGTGATAGAGCTAAAAAACCCAGCCGATGATCACGCCGATATTTGGAATGCTTACAATCAAATCCAAACTTACAAAGAAGAAATCGCTGATCTCTTTGTATTCAATGAAGCGCTGGTCATTTCTGATGGTTGGACGGCGCGAGTCGGATCGTTAACGGCTAATAAAGAGCGCTTTTTGCCATGGAAAACCATCGAGGACGAAGACGATAAGCCGTTACTCGAATTCCAATTAGAGACCATGGTGCGTGGCTTCTTTAAGCCAGAATTGCTGCTCGATTACATTCGCTACTTTGTATTGTTCGAAAATGATGGCGACAAGATCATCAAAAAAATCGCAGGTTATCACCAATTCCATGCCGTGCGTGCTGCGGTGAAAGCAACTGTCATCGCGGCCACAACCTCTGACCAAGTCACCGAACCACGAGCCAACTATGCCAATACGGTGGTGCCCGGAAGCAAAAAAGCAGGCGTGGTTTGGCATACCCAAGGCAGCGGGAAAAGCATTTCGATGGTCTGCTACGCGAGTAAGTTACTTCAACAGTCGGAGATGAATAACCCAACTTTAGTGGTGGTGACTGACCGTAATGACTTAGATGGTCAGTTATTTAATACCTTCACCATGGCTCAAGAAACGTTGAAGCAAATCCCTCAACAGGCTGAAGATCGTGATTCATTACGCGATTTACTTCTTAACCGTCAGTCCGGTGGCATCATCTTCACAACCGTACAAAAGTTTGCGCTGCTCGATGAAGAAATGGCACATCCTATCCTTTCTGAACGATCTAATATCGTGGTGGTTTCCGATGAGGCGCACCGCAGTCAGTATGGCAACAAAGCTCGACTTGTTGATGTCAAAGACGAGAACGGCAATGTGATTGATCAGCGTTATGTGTATGGCTACTCAAAGTATATGCGTGACGCGCTACCAAATGCGGCCTTTATTGGTTTCACGGGTACACCGATATCGATGGATGATAAAGATACTCGTGGTGTCTTTGGTGACTATGTCTCTATTTACGATATTCAAGATGCTGTCGATGATGGCGCCACTGTGCCGATTTACTACGAATCTCGCTTAGCCAAGCTCGATATTAATCAAGGTGAAATCGAAGCGCTTAACGATCAGGTCGAAGAGGAAATAGGCGAAGACGAAGAAACTGAGAGTCGTGAGAAAATAAAATCACAGTGGTCAGCTCTCGAAAAACTCGTTGGTGCAGAGCCAAGAATCCAGCAGGTTGCGCAAGATCTGGTTGAGCACTTTACGACTCGCTGTGAAACCTTTCCGGGCAAGGCTATGATCGTTGCCATGAGTCGCGAGATTTGTGTGGATTTATACGATGCAATTGTGGCTATCAAACCCGAATGGCATAGCGATGATCCAAATAAAGGCGCGATCAAAATCGTCATGACTGGCAGCGCCGCCGACAAAGCTAAAATGCAGCCTCATATCCATGATAAGAAGACTAAGAAGCTTTTCGAGAAACGTTATAAAGACACCAGTGATGAACTGCAATTAGTAATTGTCCGTGATATGTGGCTAACAGGTTTTGATGCGCCTTGCTGCCATACCATGTATATCGACAAACCAATGAAAGGTCATAACCTGATGCAGGCGATAGCGCGTGTGAATCGCGTGTTTAAGGATAAGCCCGGAGGTTTAGTTGTTGACTATATTGGTATTGCCAATGAGCTTAAAAACGCACTTAAGACCTATACCAACAGTCAAGGGAAAGGTCAGCCTACCGTCGACACCGCTGAAGCTTTCGCTGTCTTCATGGAAAAAATAGACGTGATTCGCGGAATGTTTGCCACGCCCGTCGATGGTACCGTCTTCGATTATCGTCCGGATTTTGAAACCAAACCACTGCAACTGCTTCCGGGAGCCGTGAACCATATATCTGGCCTCTCACACCGCAACAGCAAAGGTGAAGAAGTTCGTGATGGTAAACGCCGTTTTCTTGATGTTATGGCTGCGATGATGAAAGCCTTCTCACTGTGTAATACCTTGGATGAAGTGGACGGCTATAAGAGCGAGATTGCCTTTTATGGAGCGATTAAGACCGCCTTCTTAAAACATTCTACTGTTGACAAGAAACGCAGCGACGAATTACGCAATTCTGCTTTGCGCCAGATCCTCAACAATGCAATTGTGGCAGATGGAGTCGATGACATCTTCAAAACCGTTGGCTTAGATAAGCCCAATATTGGCTTGCTCTCTCCTGAGTTTTTGGAAGATGTCGCCAATATGAAAGAGAAGAATTTAGCCGTAGAACTGCTAGAAAAGCTGCTGCGCGACGAAGTAAAAGCAAGAATGAAAAACGATGTAGTGCAGGAAAAGAAATATTCCGACCGTATTATGTCGACTTTGCAGAAATATCATAATCGCAACATTGAAACCGCGCAGGTAATTGAAGAGCTGATCCAGTGGGCTAAAGAGATGCAGGCTGACGCTGAGATGATGGATAAGCTCAACCTATCTACTGATGAAATAGCGTTTTACCGTGCATTGGTCACCAACGAAGCTTCTGTGCGAACCCTAGGCGATGACAACCTTCGTCAACTCGCCATTGAACTCACTCACCAACTGCGTAAGTCCGCTACGGTAGATTGGCAGAAACGTGAGAGTGTCCGTGCTCGTATGCGCAACCTTGTACGTCGTTTACTGCGTCGTTGGAAGTACCCACCTGATGCGGCTGAAGAGGCGATTAAGCTTGTTCTCGATCAGGCTGAAGTGCTAGCTGATGGGTGGTATGCAGCATGATTTTAATAGAGGCAAGGTGTGAAAACCTTGCCTTTTGCATATTTATTTATCATTGACTTCCACTTTAGTGGGGTATTTGGCTCGGTCAGAATACATTAAGTAATGAATATAGGGTTATTTAGAGCATCGACCCTAAATGATTTTTGTCCAAAAAAGTGTTTCGTTAGCTTGAATTAGAACAACAAAGCGCTCTTCACAGAAAATGAAGGTCGTTTATCTCGTCTTAACAGCCTTTCAAGTTGTTTGAAATGAGGTATCGAGATCCGCTTCGCTCTTAGTTACGTTCAACCTTAGCTGCTACTTTTCATCAATAAATAGAGATGAGTTACCATCAAGTAGCATAGGGAAGCGAGGGAGTATTCTCTCAAATGAACATTAAACTCCTTCTTTGTAGCCTGTCACCTTCAAACTACTTCCTCTAGCGCTAACAATTAATTCAAATGTGCGCTGGTTAATGATTTTTCTGTAAGTAACACAATTGAACGTGATAGAAGTAACAAAATTACCTCTTTGCGGTAACGTTCCCGAAAAGTTTATATATTATCGCCCTCATTGATATAAGTAGTAGAGACGCTCTGAGTACGAGCGCTCTGAAATTCAGGCTTTAGATGGACATTTAAAGTCACCATAAGTTTGCGATTTTTCTTGGGAGCGTTTGCAATATGCCTAAGTATAAATTTACGTGAGACTATGGAAATGAAACTACACACTTTGACGATGGCAGTAGCGCTTGGACTGGTTACTGCACCTGTATTCGCAGCAACAGATGTTGACGCTCTTGAAAAGCGAATTAATGAATTAGAACAGAGACTTGAACAGACAGAAAAAGCATCCACAGAAGCAAATGAGAAAGCCTCAAGCTTTGAGTTTCACGGCTACGCTCGTTCCGGGCTACTGATTAATGACGATCTGAATGGTGCAGTGGGTACTGGTCCTTACATGACGGCAGCTGGTGCTATTGGCGCTCCAGTTGGGCGATTAGGGGTAGAGGATGATCACTATGTGGAAGCAAACCTTATTCACAAACGTTTTGCAGATGATGGTTCCAGCGCATTGTTCCGAATCATGTTGGCAGATAGTACGGAAACCAATAACGAATGGACGGCGAGCGAGAGTCAATTAAACGTTCGTCAGGTATATGCTGAGCTAAACAAGTTGAGTATGTTCTCTGAATCAAGAGCTTTTGCTGACGCGACGTTTTGGGCTGGTAAACGATTTGATCGTGATAACTTTGACATTCACTTCTTTGACTCGGATATTGTTTTCTTATCTGGCACTGGTGCTGGTGTGTATGACGTCCAAATGAGCGAATCATGGAAAGCAAACTTCTCGATCTATGGTCGTGATTTTGGTGAGATTGATAGCTCGTCAACGGATGTTGAAAACTATATCGCGACAATGAACAACCGCTTCGGTAATTGGCAATTGATGCTGAGCGGCATGACGTCAGCTGATAACAATGATCGCGTAGAAGGAGCAGCGGACAAAGGTTTACATGCGATGTTTGCTTACCATGGCGATACCTTCTTTGGCATGAGTGAAGGCTTCTCTAAAACCGGTATTTTGATGGGTGATGGACTGGGTGCGGAACTTAAAGGCATCGGTTCAAACGGAGATTTGTTAGAAGACGCAAAAGCCGTACGCTTGTTCAGCTATGGTGTAACACGCATCGGCGACAACTGGCGTGTAGCACCTGCGTTGCTAGCAGAACACAGCCAAGATCGCTTTGCTAAAAATGATGAATTTACGTGGGCATCGTTCAACATCCGCTTAGCGCAAGAGTTTACGCAGAACTTTGAGATGGTTTATGAAGGCTCATACCAATACATGGACCTAGACAATGCGATTGATAAAGCAAGTGGCAGTTTTTACAAAGCGACAATCGCACCAACGCTTAAGATGTCTACCGCTGCAGGTTTCTTTGACCGTCCGGAGCTACGTTTTGCAGTTAGCTACGTTGATTGGAGCGAAGACTTGAATAGCTACTCGATTAGCCAGGATGCGGGTGCTGCAACGATGGGTGATGGTGGTGAAGTTCTGTTTGCACTGCAAATGGAAACTTGGTTCTAAAGGGATCTAACCGACAAAGAGTAATAAGAAAAGCGCCAACTGATTTCAGTTGGCGCTTTTTCATTAACAGGACTGACGCTCAATTGTTTTGAAGGTTAGTACCATCTTACTCATTTCAAAACTTCTGTTGGCAATTCTATCTAGTAGCAGTTTCGCACCATTTTCACCCGCTTTATCAAATGCATAGTTAAATGTTGATAAGGTTGGGGTACACACTGATGCGAGCTCATCATCACCAACTCCTAGCACTAAAACGTCTTTACCCGGTGTTAACCCGAGCTCTTGAATCGCTCTCATCGCACCGATAGCAATACGGTCTGTCGCACAGAACAAGCCATCTAGCTTAGGGTTCTTTGTTAAGTGTTGTTTTGCCAATGAATAGCCAGAATCGATGGTAAAGTCACCACGAGCATGGAAGGCGATCTCAAAACCATGGTGTTGCAGCGCTTGAACAAATCCTTCAGAGCGTTGCTTATCTACCGCGATATCGTCACCTTGCACGCCAATAAAACCCATGGTTTGGCAACCTTTTGCAACCAGTCTATTTCCCGCTTCAAACCCTACTCGTGCGTCATCATGAATGATGCTTGGAATATTAAACATGGAACCATCTTGACCGACGAGCACAACTGGAACGGCTGAGTTTTGAATTGCTTTTACCAGCTTGGAATCGAGGTGGGTGGCGTAAAGAATGATCCCTTCAACCCGTTTTTGGTTAAAGATCTGAATGTATTCCAGTTCTTTTTCGTGGGCTTGGTGAGTGCTAGCAAGTAAGACATGTTTCCCTGCTTTTTCAAGGACATCGGTTAATCCATCGACACCTTGGGATGTGGCATGAGAGGAAACCCGAGGAACAATGACACCAACCAGATTGGTCTTTTGAGATTTTAGATCTTTAGCGACTTGGTTTGGCACATAGCCACACTCCGCTACTGCTTGGCGGACTTTCAGTTTTGTCGCTTCTTTTACGCCATATTCATCGTTTATAACCCGTGACACTGTTGATTTTGATACGCCAGCCAGACGGGCGACATCATGCAGACTCGCCATTGTTCCTATCCATTCTGTTTTTCGTTTTTGGGATTGTTTGCAAAGAGAAGATGAAAAGCTCTTTGATAAGTAGCGATTCTAACCTCCTATACTGCTCTTAGGGAGAGAATTTGACGATCATTCTCACATTCTCTCTGCTTTATCTTTGATCATTTGGTTTTATTGAGCAAAAATCTGTTTTGCAAACGTTCCCGAAAATTTCGCAAGCTCAGATAATAATCCAATGGGGTATGAAATGAATTATCCGGCAGTAGCAAAAGAGTTGTTAACTCTATTAGGTGGTAAAAGCAACATCACCGCACTTGCGCATTGTGCGACACGCTTACGCCTTGCCGTTGCAGATGAGCAAAAAATAGATGAACAAGCGATTGATAGCCTTGAAGGAGTAAAAGGGCAGTTCAAAGTTGCGGGTCAGTACCAAATCATTTTTGGATCTGGCATCGTAAACCAAGTTTATGCAGAAATGGCGAAGTTGACGGGGATGAGTGAAATGTCCACCAACGACGTTGCGTCTGCTGGCGCAGAGAAACAAAACATTGTTCAGCGCGCGGTGAAAGGGCTGTCTGATATTTTCGTTCCAATCATTCCAGCAATCGTCGCTGGTGGTTTGTTGATGGGTATCTATAACCTATTGACTGCTCAAGGCTTGTTCATTGATGGCAAATCTTTGATTGATGCCAACCCAGGACTGACAGACTTGGCGAACATGATCAACACGTTTGCGAACGCGCCGTTTGTTTACCTGCCTATTCTGCTGGCATTTTCAGCCAGTAAGAAGTTTGGCGGTAACCCATATTTAGGGGCGGCGCTAGGTATGTTGATGGTTCACCCTGACTTGCTGAATGGTTGGGGATTCGGCGGCGCATCTGTGTCTGGCAACATTCCGGTTTGGAATATTCTTGGCTTTGAAATCCAAAAAGTGGGCTACCAAGGTTCGGTGTTACCGGTTTTGGTATCGGCATTCATTCTTGCGAAGGTTGAGCTAGGCTTACGTAAAGTCATACCTTCTGTTTTAGACAACCTTTTAACGCCATTACTGGCGATTTTCATAGCGGGTTTGCTGACGTTTACTGTCGTCGGTCCGTTCACGCGTGATATTGGTTTCCTATTGGGTGATGGTCTGAACTGGCTATACAACACTGCTGGCTTTGTTGGTGGTGCGGTATTTGGTCTTATTTATGCTCCGTTTGTTATTACTGGTATGCATCACAGCTTCATTGCGATTGAAACTCAACTTCTTGCGGATATTGCGACGACGGGCGGCACCTTTATCTTTCCTATTGCGGCGATGTCTAACGTTTCTCAAGGAGCGGCAGCGTTGGCGGTGGGCGTGATGAGCAAAGATAAGAAGATGAAAGGTATTGCGATTCCATCTGGTGTTACGGGTTTGCTAGGTATTACAGAACCGGCTATGTTTGGTGTTAACTTAAAACTACGTTACCCATTTATTGCGGCAGTTTGCGCTGCGGCGTTATCAAGTGCGTTCATCACAATGTTTAATGTGAAAGCTCAGGCATTGGGCGCAGCTGGTCTTCCAGGCATCATTTCCATTACGCCAGAGAAGATTGGGTACTACATCGCGGGTATGGTGATCGCGTTCTTGACCGCATTTGTTCTCACCATTGTTCTTGGTATGCGTGACCGCGCTAAAGTCGGTAGAAAAGCAGCGGCTTAATCTGAACTCCTTAGGGGTGGAGTCCCCCAAAATCCACTTCTTTTCCTAAATGTTTGGGGTGCTAGCCAAGCACTAATGGCTTGGCTAGCCTTTTTCAATTTTTACTTGGTAGTGAAGGTGTTCAACACGTTGGACTATCAGGGCTTTAATTTCAAGGTAAGCAAGATGAATCAAGTGTGGGTAACTGGTGATGCTGTTGTCGATCTAATACCGGAATCTGAGACTTCTTTACTCAAATGTCCCGGTGGTGCACCAGCGAATGTCGCCGTAGCAATTGCTCGTCTATCTGGTAAGAGTGCGTTTTTTGGACGTGTAGGTGATGACCCATTTGGTCGCTTCATGCAATCAACGCTCGATCAAGAGGGCGTGAGCACGGAGTTTCTCGTTAAAGATCCTGAGCAAAGAACATCAACAGTGGTGGTGGATTTAGACGAGCAAGGTGAGCGCAGCTTTACGTTTATGGTAAAACCGAGCGCTGATCAGTTTATGTCTGTTGAAGACATCCCAAACTTTAAGCAAGGTGACTGGCTACACGTTTGCTCAATTTCACTGGCAAATGAGCCAAGTAGAAGCAGCACATTTGAGGCGATCAAAAGAGCAAAAGCCGCTGGTGGTTTCATTAGCTTTGACCCTAACTTGCGTGATGAAGTGTGGCAAGATCAATCAGAAATCCAAGCTGTCGTGATGAAGGCTGTAGCGATGGCCGATGTGGTTAAGTTCTCTGAAGAAGAGCTTTTGTTCTTAACTGACTCAACGTCGATGGCGCAAGGTTTACAACAAATAGCCTCTTTGAATATTGCTTTGGTCTTGGTGACACAAGGTGCGAAAGGTGTTTGGCGCGTCTTTGAAAGTCAGAGTGAACTGATCACAGGTCAAGTCGTTAGTCCGATTGACACCACAGGTGCGGGTGATGCTTTTGTCGGAGGGCTACTGGCATGCCTGTCTCGGCATGACGATTGGAAAAATCATCCTGTTGTTAGCTCTGCGATTCAATGGGCAAATGGCTGTGGTGCATTAGCGACGACGCAAAAAGGCGCAATGACCGCGCTTCCGACCCAGACAGAGTTGCTGCAATTTATTGGGCAATGATCTTCAGATCCAATTTCAGTTGAGAAAAATTATGAGCTTAAACAACCGTTGGACTGTAGAGCAAAGATATCGCCGACTTGAGCAAATCCCTCAGTGTGATATCGAAGAAATGACACTTTCACGTCAGCAAGATAAAGGCTTTCCTAGTTTTCATATCGCCCCTAGATTTGGGCTGTTAAATGACCCAAATGGGTTGTGCTATTTCAATGGTGAGCACCACATCTTTTACCAGTGGACGCCTGTGGGACCAGTCCATGGAATGAAGTATTGGTATCACCTTTCTACTAAAGACTTTATCCATTTTACTGATCATGGCGTGGGTCTTCATCCCGACCAAGACTACGATTCACATGGTGTCTATTCGGGCGGCGCTTTGGTGGAAAACAACAAGGCTTTGCTGTTTTTTACTGGCAACAAGCGTGACCAAAACTGGAATCGAATCCCAACACAGTGTTTTGCCACCATGGATTCAGACGGTAGCATTGAAAAGCACGGTGTAGTCATTGAGAACGAACATTACACGGAGCACTTTCGTGACCCAAAAGTTTGGAAGAAAGGCGACGACTATTTGATGGTGGTGGGTGCTCAAACCAAAACCGAGCATGGTTCTATGGCGCTCTATCAAAGCAAAGATTTGAAAACGTGGCAGCATAAAGGTCCTATCAAGACCAAGTTCTCTGACCTTGGGTACATGTGGGAGTGTCCTGATTTATTTGAGATTAATGGTCAATCGGTGATGCTGTTTTCTCCACAGGGCGTGAGCAGTAGTAATCCTTATGATTTCAAAAACATCTATTCTGTCGCGTATATCGTGGGTGATCAGTTGAACCTAGAGTCGATGACTTTAGAAAACCACCAAGATATTTTACAGCCAGATTATGGGTTTGATTTCTACGCCCCACAAACCTATTTAGATGAGAATGGGCGTCGCATTCTTATTGCATGGATAGGGTTGCCAGAAATCGACACGCCATCGGTCACACACCAGTGGGCAGGAATGTTGTCTCTTCCTAGAGAACTAACGTTGAAAGATGGTTTTCTTGTTCAAACTCCACTCCCTGAATTGGAGAGTTTAAGAAAAGAAGAGGTAGTCTTTGCACAGTCCCATACACTGGAAAGCACAAGTTGTTTGATCCAATTAGACCTTGAGGGCGATGGCTTTGAACTTGAGCTGAGTAACCTCAAAGGTGACAACATCGTCTTTAGTGCGACAAAGCACGAGTTTATGCTGGACCGTCGTCACATGTCTCATTTGTACGCAGAAGAATTTGGTAGCATTCGAAAAGCACCAAGATTGGACGCTAAGCAGACGATTGATATATATATCGACAATTCTGTCATCGAGATTTTCATTAATGGTGGCAAACACACGATGACCAGTCGTTTCTTTATTGATGACCTTAGTAAAGTAACGTTGATAGGTTTGGAACAAGCAAGGCTTTTCCCTTTGAAAGGTATAACTGGTTTGTTTGAATCAGCTAAGTAACGGTTTCGAATACATTAAAACGCCCTTCATTGATTTAGTGAAGGGCGTTTTTCTTTCTAACTATCTAACTTAACTGCCTATCACGCACGTAAGTTGTTTGAACTAAGGTATCCAGAACAACTTCATTCTTGGTGACTTTGAAGTTTAGCGGTTGTTCTAAATCCCCAAATAGAGGTGCGCCGCCGCCAAGTAGGATAGGGAAGCGCGTGATCACCATTTCATCGATAAGATCTTCTTTCAGGAAGTTCTGAATCGTCACTCCGCCGTCGATGTAAAGATCGTTAAAGCCTTTTGCGTTTAGCTCCGCAAGCACATCTTTTTGCTCGCCTTTTACTAGAAAGACTTTGTCTTCGTAGCCTTGTGGCACTTCTGTCATGGTATTGCTGAGTACAAACACAGGTTTGCTGTATGGCCAATCGCAATCAAAGCTCAGTACGACATCTAGGGTGTTGCGCCCCATTACCAAGCCATCAATACGCTCCATCAGTGAGAAGAAACCAGTATCAATGTTGTCTGGATTTGGTACTGAATGTAGCCAGTCGAGTTTGCCCTGCTTATCTGCGATGTAACCGTCCAGACTGGTTGCAATAAATACGATATTTGCCATGAGTACCTCATCAAAATGGTGATGCTTGAGCCAAGCTAAAGTATGGTTTAAAATTAATTCTACAATGTAGAATAAGTATGAGTTTATCGAGAAGATCAAATGTCTGTCAACGAAAAGAAACGCGGGAGACCAGCCGCTAAGCAGTCGCAGTTAAGCGCAGAAAGCATCCTAGATACAGCTAAGTCATTGATGAAAAAGGATAGCAAGGTACCAAGTATTCGCTCGTTAGCGACGCAATTAAATGTGGATCCTATGGCGATCTATTACTACTTCAAAAACAAGAATGCGTTGCTTGAAGCGTTGACCACATCGCTGGTGGAGGAAATTTATCAACCGAAAGTGAATGAAGATTGGCAAGGCGAACTCAAAAATTTGTGTATTAGCTACATTGAACTGCTGCGTGAGTACAACGGGTTATTGCAAACCATGCTGAGCATGACATCGTATGGCCCTGCTCAAGTGTTTACCGAGCGCTATCAAATCATTGTTCAGCCTTTGGCACTGTCTCCGCAAGTGGAGAAAGACAGTTTGGATCTATTGGCAGATTACCTACACGGGTTCGCTTTCTCGATCAGTTGTTGCCACGATACGAGTTTGATTCAGACGGAGATGATGGATGGGCCGTTGAATCTGATCTGTTCTTCGTTATTGGCATCTCGAACCTAGTTCACATTATCGCGACGTTTTTACTTATAGCGTGAAAGAAAATCCCATAACCAAAGGTTCTAACTAAAAGAGATTGCAGGACTTTTATTTAGCGAATTCGACCTAATATCTTGAGTATGCCTAATCGCAGTTGGCGAAGAGGTGATGTTAATAATGCTTGCTGGCGCGTAAGACCCGTCAGTTTGAAGATGCATTCAAACACAATAAGGGAAAACAATGGCTAACGAATACATTCCACCAAAAGTTTGGACAAACGATAATGAAAACGGCGGTCAGTGGGCGAGCATCAACCGTCCGGATTCTGGCGCACGTCATGAGCAAGAGCTTCCAGTTGGTGAGCACCCATTCCAACTTTACTCAATGGGTACCCCAAATGGTCAGAAAGTGACGATCATGTTTGAAGAGCTTTTGGCGGCTGGCGTAACGGCAGCAGAATACGATGCATACCTGATTAAGATTGGCGATGGCGACCAGTTTGGCTCTGGCTTTGTGGCTGTTAACCCAAACTCTAAAATTCCGGCATTGGTTGACCGTTCGGGTTCTGAGCCAGTGAACGTGTTTGAATCTGGCAACATCTTGTTTTATCTAGCAGAGAAGTTTGATCATTTCTTACCAAAAGAAGGCGCTAAGCGTGCTGAGGTAATGAACTGGTTATTCTGGCTGCAAGGTTCTGCGCCATATCTAGGCGGTGGTTTTGGTCACTTCTACGCGTACGCACCAGAGAAGTTCGAGTACCCAATCAACCGCTTTACAATGGAAGCAAAACGTCAGTTAGATGTATTAGACAAGCGTCTTGCGAACAATGAATTCCTAGGTGGCGATGAGTACAGCATCGCTGATATCGCAACATGGCCATGGTACGGCAACCTTGTGTTGGGTCGTGCTTACGATGCGGCTGAATTCTTAGACGTAGAAAGCTACAAAAACGTTGTGCGTTGGGCAAAAGTAATTGATGAGCGTGAAGCGGTAAAACGTGGTCGAATTGTGAACCGTTCATGGGGTGAAGAATGGGAGCAGTTACCTGAGCGCCACAGCGCAGAAGATATTGATAAAGTATTGAAACTTAAACCATAAGCAATCTTGGCCTAGCTACGTCAAATGAGTTTAGTTTTATCTATGCTTATACAGTGACCTTAATCAAATCTATAGCGCACCATATACGGTGCGCTATTTTTATTCTCATTTAGTCTCGAAATGCTAATTTATATCACCTCTTGAAGAGATTTAGTTCGTAGATGAATCTTTAATGTATTTATATATTATGATGCAAAACAAAGCTCATATTTCCATGTTAAATATGGACTGGTCATACTGCTTTCTAATAATTAAATTATTTAAAAATTATAAACTGATTTTATATCCATTATAAATAAAATTAATGATAATTAATATTTGACATAACCTCTAAATTTATGTGGAATATGCGAGTTGATTTGTTTTGAAGAAATAAAATTAATTTCTAGTACTTTTATTTAAGACAAGCTTAGCTTTTAGCGATGTTTAATTATTAATGCTTATATCATGAAAGAGGATATGTATGATGTCGTCGTTTGAGTCGTACTGGGTTGGGATACGTCAAAGAATAGCCGAACAAACCGAAGGTAACCGCAGTTTAAAGTCTCTAGTCATTAAAAAGCAGCGTGTGAACTTAAATAACAGTGGGTTATCCTTTCGCGCTAAGTCCGGATGCCTTATTCCTCACTGTTATACCAAGTTCTCTGATGAGATAAACCTAAAAACATCGAAAAAATCGTCTCTTAGTTTTAAAAAAGGAAAGCTGTATTTTTCTCCAGTTTAATAATAAATGAAATTTGCATAAATTATAATATTAGGTTTTTAAATTTATCGATAATTAATTACGATTTTATGATGCGTTTTCAATATGTTTTCTTGGTAAATAATTAGCTGGGCTTATTGTTGATTGTTTTTGTTGTTTCCTATTTAGATATGGATAAAAGCTCAACTACTTTTCCTATACCAACTTACTCCCTGAATTGACTTGCGCGCTTTTTCTCTCCTCTCAAAAAAACATAGCGTTACGGAATTATTTTCGCTCCTGTTTCATTCTTCAAGACGAAAGCTCTACCTACCTCTCATTATTTTCGACAAACATTGAGTAAAAGTAACCAATCGTAACAAGGTGGCTGTAACTGAGCGCCGTTTCAATATACTCGTTTTTTAACTAGGTAATCCCGCGCTTTGAATTCATTCGGGTACCGTTTGTAAGCCTTAAATGCTACTAAGATAAGATGTCATGATGAGAAAAAGTACTATATTACACACAGTGTTAATTACAGGGTTCGCTGCTGTATCCTCGTTGGCTTATGCTGCGCCTTCAGTTGTGCCAAATGCGCCGGAACTCAGTTCTCGTGGTTATGTTTTGATGGACTTCCATACGGGGAAAGTACTGGTTGAACGTGATGCCCACAAACGTTTAAACCCCGCGAGTTTAACGAAGTTGATGACTGCTTATGTAGCTGGTCAAGAAATTAATACAGGCAATATTACGTTGAATGATGAGGTTGTCATCAGCCGAAATGCTTGGGCAAAAAATTTCCCAGATTCTTCAAAAATGTTTATTGAAGTCAATACTTCCGTTTCTTTGTCTGACTTATACCGTGGTCTGATTGTTCAATCTGGTAACGATGCCAGTGTCGCTATTGCTGAGCATGTTGCGGGAAGTGAATCAGGGTTTGTGAGTTTGATGAATAGTTGGGCCGCCAAGCTTGAATTGTCTAACACGGCATTCACCAACCCTCACGGCCTAGACAGTGACGGTTTATATTCGACACCTTATGATATTGCCAAGTTGGGCCAAGCGATTATTCGTGACTTACCTGATATCTATCCGCTGTATAGCGAAACCTCGTTTACTTACAATGGCATCACTCAATACAACCGTAATGGCTTGCTTCGTGATCGTAGTATGAATGTCGATGGCATGAAAACTGGTTATACAAGCGGCGCGGGTTATAGTCTAGCGACTTCTGCAACACAAGGTGATATGCGTTTGATTGCCGTAGTGATGGGAGCGAAGAGTGAGAATGTTCGTGAATCAGAAAGCAAGCAGCTGTTGAGTTATGGCTTCCGCTTTTACGATACGGTAATGCCGACTGAGGCGGGTGCGGAACTTGCGAAAGCTCGAGTTTGGATGGGCGAAAAAGACGAGCTTACTGTCGGCGTAGCTAACGATGTTTATCTCACTTTGCCAAAAGGAGATGTAAAAAATCTGCAAGCGGAAGTTGAATACAACGGTGATTTAGTTGCGCCAATTTCTGAGCAACAAGTGGTTGGTAAAGTGCTTTACAAAGTCGACGGTAAGGTCGTAAATGAAGCCGAGCTCGTTGCATTGGAGTCCGTGGAGGAAGGCAGTTTATTCAAGCGAATTTTAGACTGGTTTAAGCAATTGGTCGCTAGCTGGTTCTAAACAGTAGCGAACTTCTGTCTATATCACTCTATCTTGTTAATGTTCTATTAAATCAATTTACTAAGGCGACCAACGTGGTCGCCTTACGTTTTTGGAATACTCGTTGCGTTAAAACACAGGCCCTCTTGTAAGGGTGTGTTTTTACCTGACCAAGAGCGTTTTGTGTTTTTGGGTGCGAGAGAAAAGAAACTAGAACAAGAATGGAGTGACACGTGCACAAGATTTTATCTTTGACATTGATTTTATCGCTCATGGGCTGCGCTATGCCTTACCAGCAGGAGGTCGATAGCGGCCAATGTGTTGGAGTCATGACCTCTCAGGATGCATATGGTTATTTAAACCCAAACCATTACACGATGCAGGTACTCGCGCTAAAGCAAGAAAAAGATGTGAAAGATTATATTCGCTATATCGATCCTAAGCATCCGGTTTGGGTTAACTGGAAAAACAGCCGAGGCACGCGTTGGTATACGGTAACTGTTGGTGATTTTAAAACGAAGCAGGATGCCTACAATGCGCTTTCTTCATTACCAAGCCGTGTAAAGCAGTCATCCCCGTTTGTGCTGACTTTTGCGGAAATGCAGCGTAAGCAACAAACGAGTGTTGTGAGAATGCGTTAACCAACAAAAAACGGAAGCGATGGCTTCCGTTTTTGTATTTAGGAGTAAGCTTAAAGCGCCGCTAAAATCGTTTCTGCTTTGCTTGCTTCAAACTCTTTTGGCTCTTCAACGTTTAGCTTAGTCACTGTGCCGTTTTCAATGATCATTGCGTAACGTTGTGAGCGAATACCACCAAAGCCGCCTGTATCCATTTCAAGACCTAATGCTTTAGTAAAGCTAGCGTCGCCATCACCCAACATCAAAATCTCAGAAGCGTTTTGAGCTTCGCCCCACGCTTGCATCACAAATGCATCGTTTACAGAAACGCACGCAATTAAATCAACACCTTTTGCCTTTAGCTCATCAGCTAATACCACATAGCCTGGTAGATGGGCTTCTGAACAGGTAGGGGTGAATGCGCCAGGTACAGCAAAGAGTACGACTTTCTTGTTCGCAAACAGTTCTGTAACGTCGTGGTTCACCATACCATCGGCAGTCAACTCACTTAGAGTTGCAACTGGTAGAGCTTGGCCTTGTTGAATCATGATTCTATTCCTTTTTGTGTGCTAGTTTAGCTTTCTCAGTCTAGCGTTTATAAATGCGGTTAACCACAGAGTTTTTGTAGGGTTTTAATACCTACGCGTTTGGCCTAAGGCGTGGCACTGATGCCTTTATTGCAAAGCTTCGTGCTGGTTTACGTATTGGCTAACAAGGTGACGATATTTCGCCTTTAACTCGTTATCGATAAAGCTGGCATCAATCGCGTTCATTGTAAATTGGGCAAGTTCACTCTTACTCATTGGATGTGCGTTGTTGACGGCCAGAAAGTTATCCGTCATGTAGCCACCAAAGTACACAGGATCGTCTGAGTTAATCGTTACAGCGACACCTTTTCGTAGCAAATCCACAATATTGTGATCTTTCATATCGTCGAATACACATAGCTTAAGATTCGATAACGGACACACTGTCAGTGGCATTTGGCTTTCGATTAAGGATTCAACTAATGCTTCATCATCAACACAGCGAACACCGTGATCCACGCGGCTCACGTAAAGCATTTCAATTGCATCGCTAATATTTTGTGCGGGGCCTTCTTCACCTGCGTGAGCAACGGTAAGTAAGCCTTCTTCTACTGCTTGTTTAAATACGCGCTTGAATTTAGCTGGCGGATGACCTTGTTCTGAAGAATCTAGTCCAACACCAATGATCTTATCACGGTGTTTCAGAATAGCCTGTAGGGTCTCTATGGCGCTCTCTTCTGAAAGGTGACGGAGAAAACACGCAATAATTTGCGAGGTAATGCCAAGTTTTTCGTGACCATCTTTTAGCGCACGAGCGATTCCATTGATAACAGTGTCAAAGTCTATGCCGCGTTCTGTGTGTGTTTGAGGGTCAAAAAAGATTTCGGTATGAATAACGTTGTCTTCTTTACAGTGCAGTAAGTATTCCCAAGTGAGATCGTAAAAATCTTGCTCCGTACGCAGAACTCCCGCTCCTTGGTAATAGAGGTCGAGAAATGATTGTAAGTCTGTAAACTGATATGCGCTGCGTAGTTCACTCGGAGAAGAGTAAGGGATCTCGATGCCGTTTCGTTTTGCTAATTTGAATAAGAGTTCCGGCTCAAGTGAACCTTCGATATGTAAGTGCAGCTCTACTTTTGGAAGACCTTGAATAAATGCGTTCATATTCCACCTTATGTGTATTGTGGATGCAGTTACTCTAAGAATAGGTATAGATAGAAATAAATCGAACGCTATCACAAAGAGTAAGACCCACGATGATCTCAACTCTTCGTAATCAGCACTTTGCGGGAACTGGTAGAGACCCCCAAACCATATCATTGGGGTTATACGAAGCAAACGAGAGGGATTATACGCAAAAATATCGCTTTGGCTATACGCAAATAACCTAACTGTCATTAGTCACGGGTTTTCCTGTGAGCGAAACGACTATTTGCAAGTCACTTGAGTATAGAGGAGCCAGTTGTTTTTGCGTGTGTGAGAGGCACGTGTAATTAGAAGAGTAGTCTAAAAGAGTGGAGATTCGTTTGAGCAAAGGTAGGTGGCGGTACCTTGCACAACGATAAAGGCAGAGAAAGCACTAGAGAGCATTTATAGATCGAATAACTTATCAAATTCTCTTTGTTCCATAATGTCTTCTATGCGGCGTCGAGTTTTCTGCTTTACCGCCGCCGCGTTTTGTTCAGACTCTTTTTTGTCTTTTTCTGACTGCTTCTTACTTTTTCTAGCCATTGGATACCTTCCAAATTAGTTGCATTATCCATTAATGCATGAAAACTGAATCAGTTAACAGTAAAACTTCCTAACTTTGAACCTGAATCACAGAGAATAGTTCCAGATTGCGTTTTCTCACAATATTCAAAATCGATCATGAAGCTATGAGAAAGAAGTTTCGGTAATACGTGCCTTCGTAAAATATCACCATTTAATTGATGTATTTTAGCGTTCCAAGAGGTTTGAGGTTGTTCTAAATTAAATTCAATTTCTAACATTTATTCTCCTGTTTTTTAGTGATTTTCTCTTTGTTAAGTAATTGATACCAATGCCTTTGACGGCCAGTTCTTTTTGAGGACATGATTTTTCCTATAAATAATAAATTAAGCAGTACTATTCAGTTTATTTTAGATAGCACAAAGCAATGCCTAAAATTAGGCTGAGTGATTGATGAAAG
The DNA here is from genome assembly GCF_033344345.1 of Vibrio sp. 1978. Lineage (NCBI taxonomy): Bacteria > Pseudomonadati > Pseudomonadota > Gammaproteobacteria > Vibrionales > Vibrionaceae > Vibrio > Vibrio sp. 1978. The sequence continues at coordinate 10,336 of NZ_JAWPOP010000018.1, read as the reverse complement.
AATATTTTTGAAGGAGAGAGGTTTGGTGCAGCATGGGCATGCTACACCAAGAAAAGCAGTCTTATAGAGGAGTTACTTCAGTCGCTTGAGGACCTTTTTTACCTTGCTCTACATTGAAGCTTACTTTCTGACCTTCAGTCAGTGTTTTGAAACCGTCAGAAACGATAGCGTTAAAGTGTACGAATACATCTTGGCCGCCGTTGTCTTGAGATAGAAAACCGAAGCCTTTAGTTTCGTTAAACCATTTTACTGAACCAGTTACTTTCGACATAAAAATACCTTTGAATTAAACATTAAAATTATGATTTGTTTTGTGGATCTTTTCTAAGCTATTGAATGTTCAATCAAGAGGAAGTTGTACGCAGGTGTCTGAATTGGGGATTCAAGATTTTACTGAGAGGAAACTTAAACTAAATGTTGCATTAACAGCTCTCTTCTAAGAGCCAAGGCACACTATACACCTTGTTTAGAAAATAGCTACATTTATTTTAGATAAATTAAATGTGCTCATTATTAACTCGATAAATTGTATTGTTCGAAAAAGTTGAATAAGTAGAACGAATAGTATGGCTCATAATTTTAGCTCATCAACCTAAAATAGAACCTTATAGATAGCCATAGATTAAACATGCGATTTGCAAGCGGTCACAAAGATAAACTAGGAGAACTAGTATGAGTACATTCAGAGAAATTCGTCAGCTTATTCCTGCGCAACCTACTGCTGATGGTGATGGAGTGAAAATTCGCCGAGTAGCGGGTTTCAATCATGCTAGTTTTTCTCCATTTTTGATGATGGATGAACTCAAATCAGAAGACCGCGCTGACTATATCGGCGGTTTCCCTCCGCATCCGCACCGAGGTATTGAGACGCTCACTTATATGTTGAAAGGTCATTTCCAGCATCGTGATCATATGGATAATGTTGGTGAGCTTCGTTCCGGTGGTGCACAGTGGATGGCGGCAGGAAGAGGCGTCATCCATAGCGAAATGCCTATTATGAAGGAAGGCGAATTGCATGGTTTCCAAATTTGGATTAACCAGCCTGCGAAAAATAAGATGCAGCCAGCTCAATATCATGACTTTCAACCTGAAACGATCACTGAGTTTGATACTCCGAATACGGGGGTTGTACGTTTGATTGCGGGTCATATGACTATAAACAACGAACGAATTCAGGGGCCGCTAACAGAGACAGGTGTTGCTGCCACGGTAGCCGATTGGAGAGCGATGGGGGGGCAAGCTTTGAATTTGAACACGGATCAAGACAACAACATGATGCTCTATGTCTATAAAGGTCGTATTCAATTAAAAGGTCGTGAGATCAATCAAGGCGAAATGGCCATTTTATCGAAAGGTGAATGGGTTGAATTGCAGGCCGAAAAAGAGAGTGGTGCACTGATCTTTATTGGTGAGCCAATTAATGAACCCGTGGTGCATTATGGCCCTTTTGTCATGAATAGCATGGAAGAGATAGAACAAGCCATCCAAGATTACAACTCTGGGTTGTTTGAAACTTACTAGTTTGGACTGCCTACTCGCTTTTTCAGTTAGCGAGCAAATTAAAACAGTTTTGAGCCTGAATATTGGGCTCGACCAGAAGCAAATACGATAATCCACTGCCATCGAATTTGCGTTAGCCACGTTTAATCCACGTGGCTTTTTTCTACTTCTGACTCCATCGTATGATGGCTTCCTTTCCTGCTTCAATTCCTAACTCATAAGCATGACGCAGTGGTGCTGGCGATCGACTCAGCCGTTTCAACTTGAATGTTTCAGGAGGACACACTTGAATGATTTCGATACCAGGTGGTGGGTTGTTGATCAGCGCTAAGGTCTGATTGTAGCGAACTTCACGTGTCAACATCGGTTCAATTAATCCGGGCGTTTCTTTCAACATCCTCCTAGTTAGGGCGCTGAATCTTCCTCTTGGCTTTTGATAGCTTGCGGGTTGGCTGCGTAAAACCATAATTTTTTTGGCTCCTCGCTTTATTGCTTCTGCAACAGGAAGTGCGTCTGAGACGCCACCATCAACGTATTGAATTCCGTTCAGTGATACGCCATTTCGGTAAAGTACAGGCAGTGCGCTGCTGGCTTTCATTGTTTCTGCCAAGTCGTCGACATCAGGAAGGTGGTACTCCGCTTGCCCATTGTCTTGACGCGTCACGCCTAAAAAGAAAGGTCGTGAATCAGCTTTGAGCGCAGATTTATCGATGCCAAGTTCTTCGAGGGTGACATTCCACATCCAGTCTAAGTTCATCATATCACCACCACGTAGAAGTTGAGATGGAGAGATAAATTCTTTTCTTAAGCTGTAATCGAGGTAGATTTTTAAGTTACGTCCGGGCATTTTAGCTAAGTAGGCAGCCAAGTTGCTAGCACCCGCAGACACTCCCCAAAAGCTATCAAATGGAGAGAACTCGCTAGCAAGAAAATGATCGAGTATGCCGCATGAAAATACGCCTCGCATGGCTCCACCTTCGACAATCAATGCTCGAGAGCCTACTTTTTCCATCACTTCGCTCCACTCTTTATCAATCGGATAATAGCGTGCAGCTTAACGCATAATGGTTTTATACCCAAGTGGGCCAAAGGTCTAGGTTGCGTTCCTTTGAATAAAAAGGGCATCAACGGATGCCCTTGTCACTTTTAGCCTATGGAATTGCGGGTAATTGAGTCGCTAATTTAGTGAAGGAGACCGAGCCAATTAGCCCCCTTACATAGAGCCATACCTGTAGTCCCATACTGATCGTTGTTGGAATAGTTTGATGATCACTTGTTAAATAGGCATACAAACACTATCCAGAGCGTTGTAAGCAAAAGTAATGGGGTGAATACTTTCTGGATAGAAGCGCCATCAGTTAAATTGTAAATTTTGATGGATTCATTATAGAACGCTCGTTTGAATTCTTTGAAGCTAATGTCGCTCTTCGCATGCGACTGTTCATAGTGCTGGTGCGCAGCGTCCGATAGCTGGTATTCCAAGTCTTGGAGCTCGTACTCCTTGTTAAAAAACGCATCCCAAGCCGAAAGGCGGGCTATCGTTTTAGGAGATGGATCCCCATTTAGTTTCTCTAGACGTTTAGCATAAGCTGCTTGATATTTATCCACGGTATATTCCTGTCTGAATAGACGTTGAGTTAGAACATATGTAAAAAAGAAAAATAAGTAATAAAAGGTTTTTTACGTTCTATACCTGTGATAAATGCTAAAAATTTCAATGCTCTAGCACTCCGATGTCGCAAATGATATTGATGGAATTGCTCTGCGACAAATAAAATAATTACTCTAGATAACAACGAATTTTTGTTGTTTTTTTTAAAAACTGATCATGAGATTGAGTGGGGATTTTTACCGAGAAGAATTTCGCTACTGTAACTGTCTATATTTACTCAAAAAGAGAAAATCTTAGAAGCTTTCTTTGATTGATGTGAGATATTTTAGGTCGAAAAGCATTAATTTTGGCTATGCTTATAGTTCGTCTTTTTTGTTGTTGAACTCTACTTCGAGGGGGAAAGAACCCATATTTCGAGCATAGGATAGCTCGCTTTTTCGTTACGTCGTTCTTGGAGTTTGAATCAGTGACGACGCTATGAGTCTAGCATCTTGAATTCACTTGGGTGTATTGATTAATTATAAAAGTAAAGCAGTGCTGAGCTAGGATAAACTTCAACGTAAAGGTGACGGTATGAATATACAATCAGCCATTATTGAATATGCGATAGCGATTATAGGCTTACTTTTGACGGGCGTTACCCTCTGAGCATGACTGCCCAGAGGATAGAAAGCGCATTAGCTTTTTGCTAACGATTGATGTTGTATCGAGCCATTGCAGCTTCTTCTGACGATACAACCGTTTTACCAATTGGTGCGAGTGAAATAACCGCTAGCTTGAGGTGTTGGAGCGCAAACGGAATGCCGATTATGGTGACAAAGCATGCTGCTGCAGAAAGTACGTGACCGATAGCTAACCAAAGGCCTGCAAATACAAACCAAAGGACGTTACCAATAACGCCGAGCGGACTCGTGCCAATGTCCATTTCATTGGTCAATTCATCGCGTGAGATGGCCTCTTTACCGAATGGGAAAAAGGAAAAATTACCCATAACGATACACGCACGCCCCCAAGGTATTCCGATGATGCTAATAAAGGCCAAAATACCAAAAAACCACCATAGCAACCCCATAAATACGCCACCAAATACAAACCAAATGATGTTACCAAGTGTTCTCATTCTATTTCCTTTATTCTTGAATGTGATGATTCAGATACCTGAGAGCAGCGTAAAACAAATCTAAACCGTCTGTTTTGTCGATGTGTGCTTTTGTGCCCTCATTCACCTGATTGATAGAATAATCGCTGTAGTCTTAACAGAGAATGAATGCCTTCCCTAAGGCAAGTCTTTTTAGTATAGAGCGTAATACTCAATCAAGCATATAGCCAAGAATCGCATTATCTAGAGACAACTTTCTCGATATATTGACAAATTTGCTCTGCCAATCGATGGCTGGCAATGTTGCGTTTTACTACTTCATTAGCAATATTTCCAGACTCAACGACGCCAAACCAGTCGAGCAACATCGAATGGAAACCTTTACTCGTTAGCATTGGCGTCCAGTCTTTCAAATTGATTTTTTGCTCTTGGTTAGCTTGCCATAGTTTGCCTTCAACGAAGGAGTCGAACTCAACTGCCTTGTTTGCATAACAAGCTTGAACGCGCTCTGTAGTGATACCGAAGTGGCGATTCATCGAGGCGTGGAGCAAAGTATCTCCATGTTGCCACTGAATATCTAAACGCGCCAACTGACTACCTTCAAGTTGATGAGTTACATAAGCATCTCTTAGATCGGCTTTGGCTGTGACGTTAACGCTGTCTAATGGGTGAATAAAATCATCAAATATAAAGGTACGAACATCCCCCGGTAGTTGGTGACGGTTCTTTTCCCAGCGTAGCGACTTTAAGTCAGATATGTTGCCTTGCTGCACTTGTGGCATATGTTGGTTGTAAAGTGGAATGTGACGACGGTTAAAGCCCACATAGAGTGGCTGTCTCTCTTTTTCGGCAATGTCGTACAGCTTTTCCACGTCATCAGCACTGTTCGCTAATGGTTTGTCGACAAAGGTTGGAATTCCATGCTGCAGAAAAAATGCCGCTATTTGAGGGTGTACGCTTGTTGCCGCATGAATCATGACGGCATCGACGCCAAAGTGTAGAAGTTGCTGGTAGTCTTGGCAGATCTCTGAGATTCGATACTGCTTAGCCAGGCTCTCAAGTGTGTTTGGGTTGCGGGTACAAAATACAAGTTCGATATTTGGAAGCTGAGTGATAACAGGAAGGTATGCTTTCTGAGCGATATCCCCTAGACCAATAATACCAATTTTCATCCTAGTCCTTATCTCGATGTATGGATCGCGGACTGTCAGTATAACGCTTGGCGCGGCGATGAGTTTAAATACCTTGTTAGAAAAAGCCTGATTCACACTTTGAGCCAGGCTTTATTGAATGATTTAGGAAACGGCTCGGCAGGCTTTGAATATATCTAACTTGCTATCGTAGGCTTGAGTTTGTACATCCATAATGCCTAATAAAGAGTGGAATACGTTATCATGTGAGTATTGGCCTGCATTCTGTGCTTGTTTATACAAACAGTCGGTATTGATCTGCTTCGCTTGTTTAAAGCCCGAAGACAGCCACATGATCAAAGGAACGCGTTTTTGGAAATCTGGTGCAAGGCCATAAGGCATACCATGTAAGAACAATCCATTTTCGCCTAGTGACTCACCGTGATCCGATATATAAATTAGCGCGGTATTATACTCAGACTCTAACGCTTTAAGTTTTTTGATGGTTTCTGCCAATACAAGATCGGTGTAGCGTATGGTATTGTCATATGTGTTCACTATTTGTTCGATGCTACAGTTTTCGATATCTGCACGTGGACAGTCTGGTTTAAAGAAGGCGTTGTCTCTTGGGTAACGCTGAAAATAGGTCGGACCGTGGCTTCCTATAAGGTGCATGGCGACCACTCGGTTACCGTGCATATCCGCGACTTCCTGATCAAAATGATCTAATAGCGCCATGTCGTAACAAGTTTGGCCATTACACATAGGGCTTACTTGCTTTCGATCCACTTCAATTTTCTTGATCTTGTGGGCTACTTCTTTATCCCCACCGTCATTTTCTTTCCAAATGAGGTCAACCCCAGCGCGCAGCATTATATCGAGAGCATTGTCCTGGTTATCCGCTTTGGTGCGTTCAAACTCGTTTCGCGTGAGCTGTGAAAACATACAAGGCACAGATACAGCAGTCGCGGTGCCACAAGATGCGACGTCTTGAAATGAGATAACATCCAATTTACTAGTATAAGGGTTTGTCTCTCGTGTATAGCCATTGAGTTGGTAGTTCTGCGTTCGAGCGGTTTCTCCTACGACAAAAACCAGTAGTGTTGGTTTGCGCTGTGCTTGCTGTACGGCGCTATCTGACTGCTTTGCATCTGTGCCGATTTCTCGATATGGCTCTGGCGTGGTGAAATATTTCTCCTTCACATACCCGGTCGCGCTGTAAACGAACTGGGTGGGTATGATGATTTTTTTTAGGTGGCTATTGTTGCGCCCTACAGATGCGTAGTCTTGATAGTACACGCTGGCAATGACGGCGATGACAGCTAGCGACGACAGCATCGATACTAATTTGGTAACAGAGAAGTACAGTAATTGGTGACGTTGAGATTGCAGCTTGACCTTAAAGACAATTATCGCTGGGATAACTCCCATAATCAGCGTCCAAATTACAGAGTGAGCACTCAGGTAAGAACTCGCCTCGCTCGAATCGGTTTCAACAATATTGGCAATCATTCCAGAATCGAAAAGTGTGCCATAGTTATAGCTTGCGTAGCTCACCATACTTGAAACAATGATTAAAATTATAAAGAACGGCTTGCCGATCCAAGGCCAACTAAATAAATTAAAAAGGAAATTGAGCGCGGCAAGAAAGAAAATTGGTATTGTGATAATAAATCCAATCTTGACATTATCTAAGTGTGTAAAGATGCCGATCAGTTCTTTATAAATAGGGATATTTACGACGAGAGCGAAATACAGCGCCAACAGGAAAGTAAAGGTAACGTAAGAGATACCTCTCTGTTGTAAATCATGTGTCTTCATAATGAGTGTCTTGAATAAAAATTAGAGCAAGAACGAAGCCCAAATAAAAAGGGCAAGAGTTAACGCAACAAATACTGCTGCTGAGCCAATATCTTTGGCTCTACCACTGAGCTCGTGCCAGTCATCGCTAACACGGTCGACAACCGCTTCTACGGCGGAATTAATGAGTTCTACGATCAATACCAAGAACAGGCTACTGATCATCAGCACTCTTTCGTATGTGGTGACAGGAAGGAAAAAAGCACAGACGGAAAGCACCAAGGCGAGAATCAATTCTTGTCTAAAAGCGGCTTCGTGTGTCCATGCGGCTTTCAATCCTTGAAATGAATAGCCGGTCGCATCCATGACACGGCGTATACCTGTTTTACCTGGCTTCAAAATATGACCTTACTATTTAAGCATTGGGATGGAACACATATCCCAGAGAGGTAACGAGATTAATCGTTACAGCGTGAAACATTTGTGAATAGAATCCATCGCGCGATAATTTAAGAAAAGTGCTTATTTAATCAAGATCGTAGACGGTATAGCCTTTGTGCTGGAGGCATTTACGCAATACGAGAGATTGAGTTTTGGTTGAATCATTTGTTGCACTCAAAGCACCAGCTCCAGCTCCTACAGCACCGCCGGCCGCAGCACCGACAGCCGCTCCACCTAATCCGTCTTCTAGCGCACCAGCAGCTGCGCCGATCAATGCGCCTGTAACTGCCCCATTAGTGGCTTCAGATTTCGCTGCCTCTGATTTGTCGACATTTTCTGCATAGCCTTGGCAGTAAAGAAAGTCTTGTTCATATGTACTAGGGTCGACATTGGTCATGTCGACGACAGGTTTTTGGTTGTAGGCGCAAGCTGTAAGCGTAGAAGTAAGCGCCATAATCAGGATAAAAGATTTATACATGAGTACTATCCATTTAGTGTGTGAATCTTATGGATTAAATGTACACTGTTTTATTGTTGGGCTCTGTCGCTTGAGTGTATTGAAGTGTCGTCTTCTGTAAACGGGGTAGGAAGGTTAAGTTAACTGTCTGATTTTTTGAGGCTAAGTGTGAAGCAAGCTCCTCCAAGTGGGCTATGGCAAATCGAAACTTCTCCACGTTGAAGCTCCATTATCTGTCTGACAATCGCCAAGCCGAGCCCAAACCCGCTCGTCTTTTTGTTGCGAGATTCATCCGCACTGTAAAATGGTTCGAATAGATGAGGCCAATGCTTTTCTTCAATACCTATGCCATCATCATGAACATTGATGAAGCAGCGGTGCTGATCGTGTTTTATCTCTACTAAAATCTGCTTATCCGCGTACCGCATTGCATTGCGCAGCAAGTTATCTAAGGCTCGCTTTAACAATTTTGGGTCAGCAAACGCGAGAACGTTTTCTGAGTTTACTTCTTGAAGCGAAATACCGAGCGTAGTCTCTTTTTGCCATCTCTGTCGTAATTCTTTGACTAAGTTGAATAGGACGACTTCTTCTTGAGTTTGTAATGCTGTGTCAGGACGCTCCATCTTTGCGTAGTAAAGCAATTCTTCAACCATTTCTTCCATCTCGTCAATGTCTTCGACGATACTGTAAACATACTTTTTCTGTTGTTCAGTTAAGGTTGAATCCGATAACAAATCTGCTTGCCATTGTAAGCGGAAGATTGGGGTACGCAATTCATGTGCAACGGCGTTAGTTAGCATTTTATTGCTAGTGATCAAGCGAGATACTTTATCGGCCATCGTGTTAAAGCTTTTGTTTAACGTCCCAACAGACTTAGCGCTTGAGGTACTAGCTCGAGCCTTGAAGTTACCTGAGGCAAACTCAACGGTCACTCTCTCTAGCTCTCGAATCCGACGGCTTAAGAACCAGATCAACAATATGCAATACAGAGCAAATCCAGCTAAAAAGAACAACCAAACGATATTGTCATCAAAGTTGGCTGCTTTAACCACAGGGCTATTCGGATTATCGCTCATTTTAAAGATAGGCGTGCTCGCATCTAGGCGGAACCAGATATCCCTTTCTTCATCGTAAGCGACGTTAACGGAGGTATCACTTTCAAACGCCTTTTTGATGTCTGTTGGAAGCTCTTCAAGCGTATGAGGCACCAACAAACGATGGCTTGATGTGGCAAATTGTTCCAACTGTTGTTGAGTATATTCTAATCCGTGTTCTTTATAGATAGGATAGATCAGATCGTGAAAAGCTTGACCCTCATGCTCTTGTAATAGGTAGTCATAATCTGTGTTGATCTCATAAACTAAGAACTCGTATCCCCACAAGCTAGCCATAAACAGAATGATAAGGCCAACAAAGCTTTCCAGATAAATCCGTCTCATTATTCATTCCATGCATCAGGCATAAATAGGTAGCCTTTGCCGCGAACGGTAATGATTTTTTGTGGTGAGCAAGAAGCATCGCCTAGCTTCTTTCTCAGTGTCACTATGCGATTATCAATGGTTCGGTCTGTGCCATCGTATTCAATACCACGCAGTGTTTTGGTCAGCCACTCACGTGATAGTGTTTTTTCAGCATGCGTAGCAAGAACCCACAACAAATCGAACTCGCCGTCTGTCAGCGCAATTTCTTCTTGGTTCATTACGCACGATTTACGCAACCGGTTTAAACACAGAACACCAATTTGTAGGCCGTTTTCGGACTCGGTAGGCGCCGCCTCTTTTCTTCTTAATAGCATGCGAATACGAGCCAGCAATACGCGAGGTTTGATGGGTTTAGTAACAAAGTCATCTGCGCCTATTTCTAATGCGGCGACATGATCGAAGTCATCATCACTTGCTGTCAGCATCAACACTTTGCCTTTGTAGCATTCTCGGATTTGACGACATACACTCAGACCATCTTGCCCGGGTAGCATCAAATCTAACAGCACCACGTCTGGTTGTGTGTCAATAATCGCATTGGGTGCGTCCGTCCCATTGTCGATACATTTGACCTGAAAACCTTGTTCAACAAAATACTCACCCAACATAGTTTGTAATTTGGGATCGTCTTCCACAATGATTAGAGATGGTTTGATTTGTTGTGCGTTCATTTAAGTGATGTATACAATATTTAATATCAATGGAACTTAAACAAATTTACGAATTATTTCAAATAAAGCCCCGAATTCAACTGCGAAGTGCGACACTCGCCAATATCAAGCGGCCAGTGCCATTTCTTTAAAGACAATCGCTGGT
>NZ_JAWPOP010000189.1:0-975 GCF_033344345.1 Vibrio sp. 1978 | reverse complement strand
ATGAAACCAGGTGCAACTGTGTTAACCGTAACGCCACGAGAAGCCACTTCACGAGCCATTGATTTAGTAAAACCAATCACGCCCGCTTTCGCTGCTGCGTAGTTAGTTTGACCCGCATTACCCATAGTGCCTACAACAGAACCTACGTTGATGATACGACCCGCGCGTTTTTTCATCATGCCACGCAGAACCGCTTTAGACATACGGTAAATAGGCGTCAGGTTTGTGTTGATGATGTCGTTCCACTCATCGTCTTTCATGCGCATTAGTAGGTTATCGCGAGTGATACCTGCGTTATTCACTAGAATATCGATCGCACCAAACTCATCGTTAATGGTTTTTAGTGTTGCTTCGATAGACTCAACGTCAGTGACGTTAAGTGCTAAACCTTTACCATTTTCGCCTAGGTATTCGCTGATCGCAGCCGCGCCGCCTTCAGACGTTGCGGTACCAATAACGGTGGCACCGCGTTCAACAAGAAGCTCAGCAATCGCACGACCAATGCCACGGCTTGCGCCAGTCACTAGAGCGATTTTACCTTCTAGATTCATCATGTTGTGTTTTCCTTTTCTTATCGTGAAAGAATTATTTAGCGGCTTCTAACGACGCCACATCGTTAACTGCTGCTGCACTTAGTGTTTTCACGATACGTTTTGTTAGACCTGTCAGAACTTTGCCCGGGCCAAGTTCAAGAAGGTTTTCTACACCTTGTTCACTCATTAGCTGTACGCTTTCAGTCCAACGAACTGGGCTGTATAGCTGACGAACAAGCGCGTCTTTAATTTTTGCAGGATCAGTTTCAGCTGCCACATCAACGTTATTGATAACTGGAAGTTGTGGTGTGTTGAATTCGATAGACTCTAGCGCTACTGCTAGTTTATCTGCTGCTGGTTTCATTAACGCGCAGTGTGAAGGCACTGACACAGGAAGAGGAAGAGCACGTTTCGCCCCAGCTTCTTTACACAGTGCGCCAGC
>NZ_JAWPOP010000188.1:0-976 GCF_033344345.1 Vibrio sp. 1978 | reverse complement strand
TTTATACTGGTAGTAGAAGTATTAAGGGACACATCAACATGAATCGTCGCAGAAAGAAAAAGCAGCAAGTCGACTACGTCGAGTTGGTCAAACAAAAGTTCGCTGCTATCAACTGGAAGCAGCCGTTCAACAAAAGTAAGTGGTTGGAACGTGTAGAACCAATCAAGGCATTTTGGCAGCGCTTACCTAAATTCCATCAACGAGCTTTGATGGTGTTAATGCCATTATTACTTCTACTTCTGATTGTACCGTTACCGAAAAAAACGGAACCGTTAGTCGAACCGCAGGGTGAAGGGGATAGCCAGCGTGTTGCTATCCAGTTAAATGCGCAAAGCCTGAGTCAGCAACGTACGTCGCAAAACTCGGGGCCTAAGTCAGAAGACTGGAAAGAGTACCATGTGAAGAATGGTGATACGTTAGCTCAAGTTTTTCGCAACAATCAGCTTTCTATGGCTGACCTTAGCGCCTTAGTAAAAATAGAAGGAAGCGACAAGCCACTGAGCCATATCAAGCAGGGGCAACTCATCCGTTTTAAACTCTCAGAAAACGGCCAGTTAGATATGTTGCAACTGGAAAAGAGCGATCATTCGGTTATGTTCTTCCGTCTATCGGATGGCAGCTTCGGCAGAAACAAATAGTTTCCGTTGTAGATTTAAAAAAGACGCGATCATCTCGCGTCTTTTTTATTGCAGTTTTGTAGAGGTTTATTGAGTCGAATGCTTCCTGCGCATGTCTACGTGTGGAATTCCATCTTCTAAGTAACTGTCAGAAATAACTTCAAATCCATGGTGAGCATAAAAATCGATAAGATGTTCTTGTGCACCAATGTCTATGGTTTTTTCGGGCCATAACGTAGAGCATGCTTGGATGGCTCGTGTGATTAGCTGATGGCCTAAGCCACCACCTCGGGCTGTTTGTTTGGTCACGACTCGGCCAATACTGACGTTATCGTAAGTGGTTCCAGCTGGCAGAAGCC
>NZ_JAWPOP010000187.1:0-976 GCF_033344345.1 Vibrio sp. 1978 | reverse complement strand
GTTATATCTTATTAGGTTGGCCGAGAATTTAGTAAAAAGAAAGGGAAGCGCATCGAACAACCTTCCCTTTCACTAAATTTGACCTAGCGCTGATGTTTAAACTCTGCCACCCACATGGCGGTCGCACCGCATATTGCAACAGGCATGACGATAAGGTTCAAAATTGGAATCGTTGTGAATACTGAAACCAACACACCAAAGCCATAGGCTTTACCTTGCTTTTGTTTCAATTTGTAACGCATGTCGTTGAACGGAATTTTGTGGTTATCGAACGGGTAATCACAATATTGAATCGCGAGCATCCACGCGGTAAAGATAAACCATAAAACCGGGCCGACAGTTTGCCCTAGTGCTGGGATAAGTAAGAGCAAAAACAAGCCAATTGCTTTAGGCAGTATATAAAGCAGTTTTCTCCATTCGCGAGCAAGTACGCGAGGCACATCTTTTAGAACAGCCGTAAAGCCGTCGTCATTAATTTTTTTTCCGGTTAGCGTCTCTTCAACTTTTTCTGCTAACAGCCCGTTGAAGGGAGCGGCAATAAAGTTGGCTAACGTGCTAAAGAAATAAGAGAAGGTGGCCAGTATCGTTAGAGCAAGTAGGGGCCACAAGATATACGTGAGCCAAGAGAGAAACTCTGGTAACTGTCCAATCCAACCTTCAATCCACATGTTCAAGTGGGAGAATAGATAGAAGATAGCCCCACCCACGAGAATAATATTTGCTAAAAGTGGTAACACGACAAAACGTCTTATCTCTGGAGAGAGCGCCAATTGAATTCCGTATAGGAAGTAACCGAATCCGGTTCGTTGCTGATTGTTAATCTTCATATCCAATATTTTCGTGTGAGTGAGAACTCATTGTACCTGTCGATGATTTTCTTTCAATGCCCTAACAATTAGGGTCTTGCAAAGTGGAATCGTGGCAAGAATCACAACAAAAAACGGAACTTCTTGCATTAAGTTGTTCTAAATCTACA
>NZ_JAWPOP010000186.1:0-978 GCF_033344345.1 Vibrio sp. 1978 | reverse complement strand
AACAAGAGTTTCTTAACCATCACCCTGTGACCAGCTTAGTATTGGCTCGCGCAGAGTACATGGACTTATTGCTGACGCGTTTATGGCAATACTTCGGTTTTAATGACATTTACAACATCTCATTAGTGGCCGTGGGCGGATATGGTCGCGGTGAACTGCATCCGTTGTCCGACATAGACATTCTCGTTCTTTCTAACAACAAACTGCCAACGGCGTTAGAAGCGAAAATCAGCGAATTTATTACCTTACTATGGGACTTAAAACTGGAAGTTGGCCATGCGGTTCGCACTGTCAATGAATGTGCACAAATCGGTCGTGACGATCTAACGGTTGCCACTAACCTACAAGAAGCACGTCTGCTTTGTGGCAGCGAAGACACATTCCAAGCTTTAAAAAAAGTCGTGCTATCCGACTCTTTCTGGCCGAGCGAAACCTTCTACCGCGCAAAAATCCAAGAACAACGCGAACGTCATGCTCGCTACCACGATACGACCTATAACCTAGAGCCCGATATCAAATCGACCCCAGGAGGTCTTCGCGATATTCACACTTTGAGCTGGGTAGCGCGCCGTCACTTTGGCGCCACATCTCTGCTAGAAATGAGCCGTTACGGCTTTCTTACCGATGCGGAATACCGCGAACTGGTGGAGTGTCAGGACTTCTTGTGGCGTGTCCGCTTTGCGCTGCACATTGAACTTCGCCGATACGACAACCGTTTGACCTTCGCACATCAAGCACAAGTGGCCGAAAACCTCGGTTATGTTGGTGAAGGCAATCGCGGCGTCGAGATGATGATGAAAGAGTTTTATCGCACACTTCGTCGCGTCGCAGAATTAAACAAAATGCTGCTCAAACTGTTTGATCAAGCCATCATCAATGGTGGTGCAACTGAAAACGCAGAAATTTTGGATGCAGATTTTCAACGTCGTGGGTCGTTAATTGAAGCCAGAAAGCCTGCGCTATTCCAAGCCAGACCTG
>NZ_JAWPOP010000185.1:0-983 GCF_033344345.1 Vibrio sp. 1978 | reverse complement strand
TAGAATGCTGGCGTGACAACTGGAACAAAGTGATCATCTCTGGTCGTGAAAAAGGTTTGATGCTGCAGATCGGTTGCCAAGGTGAACGCTTATCTTTGCAAGATTGGGCGAAACGAGTATTCGTTGAGTTGCGCCAAATTGCAGTAGAGATGGATTCTGCGGCTGGTGGCGATGCTTACCAAGCTGTATGTGACAAGCTAGAAGCATGGATTGATAACCCTGAACTGACGATTTCTGGCCAATTGCTTGAGCTAACCAAAGAACTTGGTGGACTTGGCAAAGTAGGTTGTGCTCTTGGCATGAAGTTCCGTGAAGAAAATCTGGCTCACGGTTACCAACATTACTCGCAAGATATAATGGAAACGGAAGTGGCTTCTTCAGTTGAGAAACAGCGACAAGCGGAAGAAAGCGATACGTTATCTTTTGACGAGTTTCTGGAAAACTACTTCGCTTATCTAAAACAATAATCAATAAGTAAGGATTGGGTGGGATTGAACATTAAGCCGTTGGTTGTATCGGTGCTAGGAAGTGTGTTGCTTGCGGGATGTGCGACAGCGCCACCAAAACAGCAAGATAACCTATGTGAGATATTCCGAGAAAAATCTGGTTGGTATGATGATGCGAAAGATATGGAAAAAGAGTGGGGAACGCCCATTCATGTTGCCATGGCCATCATCAAGCAGGAAAGCAGTTTCCGCCATGATGCCAAACCACCCAAAGATTACGTATTGGGTTTCATCCCTTGGGGACGCGTAAGCAGTGCGTATGGCTATGCACAGGCTCAAGATCCTGCTTGGGATGACTTCCAAGATTCCACCGGACAAGGTGGTTCGCGCACCAATTTTGATGATTCGATAATGTTTGTAGGGTGGTATACCCACGAGACTCGTCGCCAGTTAGGCATTTCATTGTGGGACCCTTATAACCAGTATCTGGCCTATCATGAAGGGCGAGGCGGTTATAAACGTGGAACTTACAAAAGA
>NZ_JAWPOP010000184.1:0-984 GCF_033344345.1 Vibrio sp. 1978 | reverse complement strand
GGTCGTGACTACGGTCATGATTCACTCCTGAGGGCTTGACGGGTTTAGCCACCTAAATGTAACAGTCACGTCGGTTATATTCAATCCGGCACTGTTGCAAAGTTAGCGATGAGGCAGCCTTTTGTCTGATTCAAAGGCCTTACATTTCAAAAACTCTGCTTACCAGGCGCATTTCGCCCAGGGGATCACCATAATAAAATGCTGAGGCCTGGCCTTTGCGTAGTGCACGCATCACCTCAATACCTTTGATGGTGGCGTAAGCCGTCTTCATGGATTTAAATCCCAGCGTGGCGCCGATTATCCGTTTCAGTTTGCCATGATCGCATTCAATCACGTTGTTCCGGTACTTAATCTGTCGGTGTTCAACGTCAGACGGGCACCGGCCTTCGCGTTTGAGCAGAGCAAGCGCGCGACCATAGGCGGGCGCTTTATCCGTGTTGATGAATCGCGGGATCTGCCACTTCTTCACGTTGTTGAGGATTTTACCCAGAAACCGGTATGCAGCTTTGCTGTTACGACGGGAGGAGAGATAAAAATCGACAGTGCGGCCCCGGCTGTCGACGGCCCGGTACAGATACGCCCAGCGGCCATTGACCTTCACGTAGGTTTCATCCATGTGCCACGGGCAAAGATCGGAAGGGTTACGCCAGTACCAGCGCAGCCGTTTTTCCATTTCAGGCGCATAACGCTGAACCCAGCGGTAAATCGTGGAGTGATCGACATTCACTCCGCGTTCAGCCAGCATCTCCTGCAGCTCACGGTAACTGATGCCGTATTTGCAGTACCAGCGTACGGCCCACAGAATGATGTCACGCTGAAAATGCCGGCCTTTGAATGGGTTCATGTGCAGCTCCATCAGCAAAAGGGGATGATAAGTTTATCACCACCGACTATTTGCAACAGTGCCCATCGGCGTAGTAGTGGATGTGGTCGATGACAAAGCCGGTGCGGGTCAGCGTGCGCCGGAGGATCGGCAGAAAATCG
>NZ_JAWPOP010000183.1:0-987 GCF_033344345.1 Vibrio sp. 1978 | reverse complement strand
TATGAGAAAAGTGCCGATTCTCTCGGAGCATTGAGACCGACCCCGATTCGCGATGGGTGCCAGGTCTTTGCGCTATGCTTTAGCCTGACACCTATACCTAAACCGCTTCAAGTCGTGCAGCGTTTTGAATCGACGGTGCAAAGTAGACATAAAAGACTTAGATGCGGTTTAGGTATAAATTCAAATGCAAAAATAATAAGGAAATGCATTATGAAAGTTGAGCTAACGGCAATTGAAGCACGAGTAATTGGTTGCTTGATTGAAAAAGAAGTGACCACCCCCGACCAATATCTCCTCAGTTTGAACGCGTTGACCAACGCATGTAACCAAAAAAGCAACCGTGAGCCAGTGATGGCATTGTCAGAATCTGACGTCCTTGATGCTGTTGATGCGTTGATTGAGCGTCGACTTGTCAGCGATGAGAGCGCTTTCAATAGCCGTGTTAGCAAGTACCAACATCGTTTTTGCAACACCGAGTTTGGCGATCTTAAATTGTCGGAGCAGGAGAAGGGCATCATCTGTGGCATGTTGCTGCGTGGAGCGCAAACGCCAGGCGAGATCCGCACTCGAACCAACCGCCTTGCCACTTTCCACGATGTAAAAGAAGTAGAAGCTGTACTTGAGCATCTTGCTAGCGAAGATAAAGGTCCGCTTGTGGTGAAGTTACCTCGTGAAGCTGGTAAGCGTGAATCTCGTTACATGCACTTGTTCTGTGGTGAAGTCGATGTGTCAGCAATGGCTGCGGCAGTTCCGGCTACTTCGTCAAGCTCAGAACGTGTCGCTCAGTTAGAGCAAGAAGTTGCCGAGTTAAGAGAAGAACTCGATGCATTGAAAGCGCAGGTAGAATCTCTACTTTCATGAGTGAAAGCGTTGAGCAGCACTGGAGCGTTTATCTGATCCGCAATAACCGTAATGCACTGTATTGCGGTGTTACCAATGACATCGAAAGGCGATTTAAACAGCACCAACTTGGCAAAGGCGCAAAAG
>NZ_JAWPOP010000182.1:0-988 GCF_033344345.1 Vibrio sp. 1978 | reverse complement strand
TTAACGTAACGACACGTTCGATCATTGGCTCGCCATCGATGATAGCGCGCTTAATTGAGTATAAAGAACCGACGTTTTGAACCAAGATGCCAATATCTGCAGGGATAGAGCCGCTAGGAACTTCCTTGTTGGTCAGAATCTTTATCAGCTGCTTTTCACCGCCCGATGGGTATTTCGTCGGGATTACTCGAATAACAATGTCCTTGTTCAGCGCGGCACTTTCCAACGCTTTAATGGCATCTGGTTTGTTATCTTCGATACCAATGATCGTCAGTTTTGGCTTAAGGATGTGTTCGACGATTTCGATACCCTGGATAAGCTCTTCGGCATGCTCCTGCATCAGTTTGTCATCGGCCGTGATGTACGGTTCACATTCTGCTGCATTTACAATCAGGATTTCTGTACGAGCAATGCCTGATTGGATCTTTTTCGCGGTAGGGAAGCCAGCACCACCCATCCCTGAAATGCCAGCAAGGCGAATAATGTCGATGAGTGCATCGGCGGATTCTTGAGTGTAGTCAGCGATAGGTGACTTTTCACACCAAGTATCTTGGCCGTCAGGAGTGATGACGGCGCACAATTCGCTCAAACCAGAAGGGTGAGCCACCGTTCGAGGCTCGATGGCAGTGATAGTGCCAGAAGTTGGCGCATGTACGGGTACTGTAAACCCAGTTTCTGATTGGGTTAAAGCTTGCCCTTTTAAAACGTGCTCACCAACAGAGACCAACAAGTTACCCGCTTTACCAATGTGCTGTTTCAGCGGAAGAATGATTTCAGCGGGAATGGATGCTCGCACTAAGTCGGCTTTATTGGATTGTTTTTTGTTTTCTGCCGGATGCACACCGCCTGGGAAGTCCCAAAGCGAGCCAGTACGAATTTGTTCAATCAAAGACAACATACGAAACCTTACTTAATTGAATCTTTCACGTTCGCTGCATCGCTGGCAGCATCCGTAATGTTAACCACTGGGATGGCGTTAAGTTGCCAC
>NZ_JAWPOP010000181.1:0-989 GCF_033344345.1 Vibrio sp. 1978 | reverse complement strand
TCGTTGTTGTAAAAAAGGCTTCCCGAGGGAAGCCTTTTTTGATCGTGCTGATGGTTGCGAGCAGCGCTAAGTATTACGGTATTTGGAGTAACACAGAGACATGATTACGCCAAAGCAGATGCCCTGTGTCAGCATGGCCGTTCCGCCGTAACTAAAAAATGGAAGCGGGCTTCCCATCACTGGCAACAATCCACTCACCATTCCAGTATTAATAAAGGCGTAGAGGAAGAAGCTCATCGCCAAGGTGCCACTGACTAAGCGACTAAAAAAGTGCTCAGATTGGCATGCTAGCAACATCACCCGTGCTGTAATAAATAGGTATAGCGTCAGCAATACCACACAGCCAATGAACCCCCATTCCTCCGCATAGGTTGAAAAGATAAAGTCGGTATGACTTTCTGGAATAAAGCCCAGTGTTCCTTGTGTGGCATTCATCCAACCTTTGCCTTTCATACCGCCTGAACCAATCGCAATCAGCGACTGAATGATTTGGTAACCAGAGCCAAGTGGGTCAGATTCTGGATTGAACAGAGTACGAACGCGAACCTTTTGGTATTCGCGCATCAAGAAGAACCACAAAATTGGTATGAAACCACCTAAGGCAATGGCAGCCGCTGCGATGATCTTCCAACTGATGCCTGCTAGGAAAATAACGAAAATACCTGAAGCCGCAATCAGAATCGATGTTCCCAAATCTGGTTGTTTCGCGATAAGAATCGTTGGTAAGCACACCATGATTAGCGCAACAATCAGCGTTCGGAATGTTGGTGGTAATGGTTGGCGACCGATATAGCGCGCAACCATCAACGGTACCGCAAGTTTGAGTAATTCGGACGGTTGGAATCGAACAAAGCCTAGGTTGAGCCAGCGTTGCGCACCTTTCGAGGCCTCACCAAAGAACAGTACGCCAAATAGTAAAACTACACCGGCAACAAACATTAGTGGCGCCAGGCTTTCATACGTTCGTGGAGAAAGTTGAGCCAGAACCA
>NZ_JAWPOP010000180.1:0-993 GCF_033344345.1 Vibrio sp. 1978 | reverse complement strand
CATTTGTTAACGGCCTTTCTCGCGAACGCTGGCCGAAACAAGCTAATCCAATCTCCAATCGCGTGTTTTGGGCAGCGAGTTTGTTGAAATGGAAAAACGTGGATTTACTACTGGATGCCCTAACGCTAGAAAACACTACCACCATGCAATCCACCATTTGTTACATCAAACCGAATGTACCAGGCGTTGAATATTCCACTCCGGATTTTAATACCAAAGGGGTCGATTGGTATGAATCTCCAAACAACCTCAACGATTTGCGCGCACAGTGTGGTGTTTTTGTTTCCACCAGCGTGACCGAACCTTTCGGGCTTTCCATTTTAGAAGCACTGGCGTCCGGTATGTGTGTGGTTATCCCTCACGATGATAGCTATTGGGATCGCGTATTGACTCATGGAAAGAACTGCATCAAATACACGCCGAATAATGCGGCTTCTCTGCACAATGCGATTCGTCTGCTTAATGAGTCACCGTGGATGAAGGTCACAATGGGACTTGAAGCCTTAAATGTTGCACAGCTATACAGCGCGGAACGCTGCTACATGCCAATAGCTCAATATTTATGTTCAGAGCATGCGCCAACCAGTCATCACAATGCCAAAGCGCGAAACAACGTCAAAGGATATGACCATGTCTAAAGCAATGACCAACATGTCACTTTTCGCGATTGCGTTAGTGATCAACAAAAGCATCAGCTTACTCATGTTGCCTGTGCTCCCACACTTTTTGACGCCAGAGCAAATGGGCAAACTCGAGCTACTGACCACTTTTGGCGTAGTGACAACCTTGTTGGTCAGCTTTGCTTTGCACGAAGCACTCTATCGTTTTGTCGGCGTGGAGAAAGACGCACAAAAAAGAACCGTTTCTCTCAACCAACTTTATTCATTGTCGGTGCTGATCGCCGGCGCGGTGGCTGCGATTCTCCTGTTACTGATTGCGTTACTCCCTATTCCTGAACCTTTTACGCGCATCGAATTTGCTGTTGTTACGCTT
>NZ_JAWPOP010000017.1:0-122185 GCF_033344345.1 Vibrio sp. 1978 | reverse complement strand
GCTCGACTTGCATGTGTTAGGCCTGCCGCCAGCGTTCAATCTGAGCCATGATCAAACTCTTCAATTTAAGATTTTGTCGGCTCAATGAATACTGAACATTCCTTTCGCTAATAAATAGCAGAAGTAATGTTTGAATTGACTGTGCTCTTATTGGTTTTTACTTTTGAAAAAGTAAAACAAAACAGCTCAAGGCTGCTTCCCAATTCGAATGGTCACTTCGTTTCATTGAAACCTAATTTGATACCGCTTTCCGTTAAGAAAGAAATATCTAATTGGATTATCATCAACGAGTGCCCACACAGATTGATAGGTCTATATTGTTAAAGAGCTTGCTTTGCGAGAAGTTTTTCTCTCAAAGCGGAGGTGCATTCTAGCGATTTAGTTGTTAGTGTCAAACACTTTTTTAAACTAATTTTTTGTAGAAGCTTTTTACCTCTTCGACCCTGCTGAAGCCTTGTGACGTCTGCCGTGTCGATGGATGCGCATTATAGGGAGAAGATTTTCTTTGGCAATACTAAAAATGCATTTTTTCTAAAAAAACATGCCAAATGGATACTTTCCATCCAACCCCAAAATTACCCAGAAATAACACTCAGGATTTATACAATTTACCCACAAAAAGCTGTGGATAACTACTCATCGCTATCAAAGAAATAAGAAATACGCGAACGCGGATTTAGATACTCTTTTACTTTATCCGGTAATTTTGACGGATGAATCGCGTTAACTATCTTTATATCTTTTGACGCAAGATCAATGATTGGCGCTTGCGTCCTTGGTACTGATGGATCGTAAACCAAGACATTCGGGAATAATAAATGCGATGCATTCACTGAGATAACCAGGCCGACCATATTATTAGAAAGCTGAACTACGGTACCCGGAGGAAACACGCCCATAAACTTAATTAGGATGTTCAGGTTCTCTTCTTTATATAGGTGTTTACAGTTCTTATATAAATGAGAGAGTGCGGTATAAGGAATCTTTTGGTCTGAGACTATCGGGGTATGACACAAGTTATCAAACGCATTGGCTACAGCAATAATTTGAGCAAACTCGTTGATCTCATCTCCTTTCAGGCCTTTAGGATAACCAGACCCATCTCTTAGCTCATGGTGCTGCGCGATCACAATTCTCGCGACTTCGGGAAAAGCCTCGATTTGACTCGCAAGATCGACGCCATATTTAGTGTGCAACTTTAAGTAGTTGGTTTCTGGCTCTGTTAGAGGTAGTTGCTTTCTTAATATTGCAGTCGGGATTTTTATTTTCCCGATATCATGGAATAGTGCGGAGAAGGAAAGCTCTTTCAACTGTGCTGCTGAGTACCCTTTAGCACGGCCAATCATCATCGAGATAACAGCCACGTTCAATGAGTGGAAATAAATATCTTCAAACTCATTTTTTCCGTTCATCAGATGTAACGTAACATTATCATCGCACATTAACTTCTCGACGATATCTTCAATAAGAAGCTTTGCTTCATCAACTGCTGCTGTCGGACGGTTACGGATTTTAGTCATGACTGAACGCATACGTGCCAGAGAGCGCTCAAACTCTTTTTCACACTGAATCACGCGTCGACGGTATGCACTTAACTTCTCTATGCGGTTCTGTTTTTCTTGCCACATTTTTTGAGTTTCATGATCTAACGACGCTTCATTTGTTACTCTGTCAGCTTGTCTTTGATCAACAGGGAGTGGAACGGCATCGCTTTGCTCTGGATTAAAGTAAACGAACTTTACGCCGAGGTGGCGGATCATCTCGACTTGCTCTTGGTCTTTAATCTTAAAGCTATTGAGTAGAAAGGGGTGATCGTTCCACTTTAGCGGAAGACGGATATGTAGTCCGGGTTGAATACGATCGACCGTTAGTTTAATGGCTGCCACTTATTCACTACTGATTTATATTTCTTAAGAGAGTTAGAATACTAGTAAATTTTGTGAATAAATTCATCAGTAACTATCAAAACATCAAACCGTTATTTCTAAGCGACTCACTTAATTAGATAGAAGTAAGCTACTTTAAGGAGCGATCTGCTTTGCGTATTTTAAGCTTGGCCTCGAACACTGGCTTGTCTATTACTTCTTGATCTTTGACTAGTCCCATTAACGTTTGTACCGCTACACGGGCCATGTCACTGATAGGAAAGTGCACTGCTGATACTGTAGGGTAAAGACTTTCACAAAGATCAACACTGTCAAAGCTAGTTAATGAGATTTGCTCTGGTACAGAAATACTGTGCTCGTGTAAGTACTGCATTGCGCCAACCGTCATTTCTTCACTGCACGAAAAGACAGCCGTCACATCAGGGTGTCGTTGTAAAATTGCAGCCATTGCATCATAACCACTTTGCCGGCCATAATTCCCTTCTTCACACCAGCTTTCATCAATATCTATACCAGCATCCTTCATTGCATCAATATACCCAAGCTTTCTCAATACACTGTTATGACGTTGGGATGGACCGGCAATACAAGCAATCTTTCGATGAGCACCAGCTAAAAGGTGCTCAACGGCAATACGACTTGCATGATGATGGTTAAAGGTAACACAACGCTCTTCTATTCCTTCCACGTAGCGATCCAGGAGAACGAAAGGTGTTGGCTGTTTAGCTAGTTCACGTAAGTCATCATCTGACAAATAACGACTATGAAGTACATAGCCGTCACAACGTAAATCATTAAAACGCTGAATTGCCTCTTTTTCACCTTGTGCAGAATGATGGCCTTGAGCTGTAATCAAAAACTTCTTATGAATATCCAGCTCGGTCTGAACCTGCTCCATCATCTCGCCAAAGAAGCCCCCCGTATAGTAAGTCACCAATAACCCAACCATATTACTGGATGAGGTTGCGAGTGAACGAGCAATTGCACTAGGACGATAATTCAATTGCGCCATAGCTTGCTCTACTTTTTTTCGAGTTTCCTCGCGAAATTTCCCCTCTCCATTAATAATTCGAGAAACGGTAGAGCGATTTACACCGGCGAGTTCGGCTACATCTTTAATCCTGGCCATAATGCTATTGGGTCCAACTGCAATTGTTATTAAATATTCGTTTGTGTAGAACGGCTGCCAGCAATTCGTAAGGTGCTATAGGGGGCGAAGCTGGCAGCCTTTAATCATACACCGACCATTTGATTGGTAGAAACAAGCTCAGAGTAATCCGTGACAGTTATACCATGATGAGCTAACTGTTCTTTTAAAATGGGAGAGGTAAGAACTTGTAACTCTAGCTCTCGCTGAAGCACATAGCCACTCTTTAAGATAAGCGCCTGATCGGCCTCTGCCGGGTGGCACATCACCTCAACCAAGTCATAGTCAGCTTTTAAGCTCAATAGATGTGCCATTAAGCCATCCAAGCTCACTTTTTGATCATAAAACTCATCAGTAAAGATATACCTGATTGTCATCGATTCTTGACACAAGCCAGTGCCCCGCAGTGGCACTCGGTATTCATTCGCTACTTCTTTAATAACGGGCAAAATTTGAGGGTGAGTATGCGCGTGATGATGGCTATCTAAGTGGCTTAGCTCTAACCCAAGCGATAAAAAATGTTCCACCTGAGCTTTTGCTTCATCATAAACGACCTGAGTTTCGAAGTCCTGCTTACTCCAAAGTTCGTCATAGTTGATAAAGTGCGCTCGGCCGTTAGTCAAGTTACGATGCTTCGTTATAGGCACACCTGCTGTAAACCTAAGATGAACGCCAACTTTCAAGTCTGGATTATGGCGAGCTAGTTCTAAGGCATGTTGCTCAGCATCCATACCCACCATCATGGTGGTTGAATGAACCACACCTTGCCGATGAGCTTTAACGATGCCGTTATTTACACCTCTCGTTAAACCAAAATCATCAGCATTAAAAATGACTTTCATCGGCGCCCTTCCTTAGTCTTACAACGTCGTTAGTTTAAATTGAGGTAAATACGGAGCGTTCACCGCCAGAATATCATCCAGGATTGACTTGGCGCGGCCAATGTCAGGCACCAATGGGTTATTGGTTAATGCCATAAGCGCCTTGTCATAATTACCTTCGACAGCAGCTTCTATTGTTAGCTGCTCATACGCTTTAACTTGATAGAGTAATCCTTTGATATTGTTTGACAACTCGCCAACCGCAAGAGGTTTCGCCCCCCAGCTACCAATCACCGCACTACATTCAATCACAGCATCGTCAGGTAGGCCGTTGATCGCTCCATTATTTAAAACGTTAACAACATGAATACTATTACGATTGTTATAAATTGAATCAACTAGGTTCAGTGATGCATCAGAATAATAAGCACCACCCCGCTCCTCTAACTCTTTCGGCTTATGATCGAGGGTAGGATCTTGATAGAGCTTAAATAGCGCATTTTCTGTTTCCATTACCTGCTCAGCACGAGTGCCTTTTTCATCGGCACTTTGTTTCTCTTCAGCAAGCATGGCATCAGTTTGGTAGAAGTAGCGATGATAAGGACATGGTATCGCCCCCAGTGCTTTTAGAAATGCAGGATCCCACGGCTCTTCCCAGATATTCTTCATACTGAAGTTGGCACCATCACCGACTTTCTCTAATACCGTTTGAGTAATATCTTCCCCATTGAGCCATGCTTTGTGTACCCACACGAGATGGTTTAACCCAGCAAACTCAAGTTGTAGCTCTTTTGGCTCGCACTCCATCATTTCTGCAATCATCATTTCCATTGAAACGGGCACATTGCATAAACCAATACTCTTTACTTTGGTGTACTTACTGACCGCTTCGGAAACTAAACCCGCTGGGTTGGTGAAATTGAGCATCCATGCGTTTGGAGCCAACTCTTCAATGTCTTTACAGATATCAAGAATGACCGGAATGGTTCGCAGTGCTTTAGCAAAACCACCAGGGCCCGTTGTTTCTTGGCCGATGACGTCGTACTTGATTGGGATTCGCTCATCGTTAGCGCGTGCAGCAAGGCCACCAACACGAAACTGCGTCATCACAAAATCCGCATCTTTTATCGCAGCACGGCGATCGAAACTGGCTTTTATCTCAATTTTTGCTCCGGCTTTATCGACCATTCGCTGAGCCAATCCTTTGATGATCTCAAGCTTCTCAGCTCCTGACTCAATGTCCACAAAATGAATCTTCCTAACGGGTAAATATTCTAAGCGCTTAATAACCCCTTCAACCAATTCCGGGGTATAGCTACTACCACCGCCAATAATGGCAAGTTTGATCGCCTCTCTAGACATTTTCATCCCCCTTTATTTGTTCGAGATTTTTTTGTTCAGTGCGACGATTTCTACAGCCATCTCTTGAGCCAAAATCGTAGTCATTAGGTGATCTTGAGCATGCACCATCACTAACGTCATCGGGACTTTCCCTTCTCCCTGATCTTCTTCAATAAGCTGAGTCTGTATTAAGTGGGCTTTATTAATGCACTCTCTTGCTTGAGAGAGCTTCTCATCAGCCGCTTCAAAATCTTGTTCTCGAGATAAACGCAATGCCTCGTAGCTTAAACTTCTGGCTTCACCAGCATTGCAAATGATCTCCATTACAACCAATTCTTGTTCCATCATTTTCTCTCCGAAAATCGGGCCGCGGTAATTGCGGCCCATTAAGCACAGTTAAGCAGTAACGCCTTCGCCTGACGGCTGCGTGTCACCTTTAGTTTCCTTCGTCGTTGGTAGTTCTTGCTCCAACATTTGCTTCTCAAACATTTTGAAGAATGGGAAGTAGATGATTAGATCAAGAATTAATAAACCAATGACGAGCAATACTGGCGCAAAGGTCCAACCGCTACCCCACGAAGCACCTATCAGTGCCGGTGTTGTCCAAGGTGTTGTAGCGACACCCATACCCACAAAGCCGACATGCACAGCAAAATACGCAATCGTAGCGTTGATGACTGGAGCGAAGACGAACGGGATAAACAAGGTCGGGTTCATCACAACTGGGCTACCGAAGATCACTGGTTCGTTGATTTGGAAAAAGCCAGGCACCGCACTCATTCGACCAATGCTCTTAAGGTGAACAGAACGGCTAAACGACATCAGCATAACAAGAGCAAGTGTTGCACCAGAGCCGCCAATAAAGATGTAAAAATCCCAGAACGGTTGAGTAAATACGTTTGGAATCGGTTCACCTGCAACAAAGGCTTCAATGTTGGCACCAATGTTGGTCAAAAAGATTGGAGAAAGCAGTCCAACAACAATTGCAGCACCATGAATACCCGCAAACCAAAGCAGCTGGCAAAGCAATAAAGCGCCAATAATGGCAGGCAATGAGTTAGACGCACTAATTAGCGGTTTAAAGATAGCCATAACAGCATCTGGAATCAGCATGTCGTACTGGGTTTGTACGAAAAGGCTAAGTGGATATAAGGTAATGAATATCGCTAAGACTGGTAGCAATACTTCAAATGATCGCGCAATCGCCGGTGGCACCTGCTCTGGCATGCGAATCGTAATATTGTGCTTTTTCATAAAACGGTAGAGCTCCACCGAGAAAAATGCACACATCACTGCGGTGAAGATCCCGGTTCCGCCCATGTGAGACATAGACAAAGCGCCATCTTTAGCTGGGGCCGCTATGAGTAAAAAAGACATTAGTGACAATACAGCACTCGTGATCCCATCCATCTTGTAAGCCTTCGCTAAACTATAAGCAACGCCCAGCGAAACAAAAATGGTCATGATCCCCATCGACATGTTGTAGGGCATCATTATGGTATCAAAATGTGTAGTGGCGAAATCGAGCCAAATTCGACCAAAAGTAAAGGTTGTATCTTCGGCAAATGGGGGGAATGCAAAAATCAAAATGAAACTACCAACAATAATAAACGGCATTGCGACAATAAAACCGTCTCTCATTGCGCGAACATGGGGCTGATTCCCCACTTTAGCTGCTATAGGGGCTATATGCTTTTCGACTGCGCCTATAATTGCGTCATAAAGCTTCATAGAATCCATCCTTATTTTAGGCAAAAGAATCCCGCATCAAATATTTATATTTGATGTACAGTTATCTTTTTTAATTTAAAACTATGGTTTAGTTAATTAATTCTAATGCTTGCTCTAGTACTTCCTCTCCCTTCATCATTCCATAATGCTGAGGAGAAATCGCGTCAATGTTTTTACCATGCTCTTGCGCCGTTTTTCTTAGCTCTTCTAGCTGAAAACGTACTTGAGGCCCGAGAAGACAAACATCGTACTCTTTAATTGCATCTTCAAATGCATTCACTGACATCGCATCAATTTTGCATTCAATTCCTTTATTTTCAGCAGCTTGCTCCATTTTCTTAACAAGCATACTGGTTGACATCCCTGCGCTACAGCATAAAAGGATCTTTTTCATAGCCTTACTCCCGTTGTGTAAATTTCAACCTGCAAAAACTGTAGCAAAAATAACCAAGACAAAAAAGCGCAACCGGTTGCATTATTCGTGAACACAATCCCAATTTAGAAAATACCACCTATTTTTTTATAATTATTTAGGTCTAGGATAAAAGTCATAAAATAATTTAAGACATCACATTAAGTTTCAAATTATCAATATTTTACTACTGACAACGTCGTTATTAATTTCTTAAAAGGAATAGAGAATGAAATTTAATAAATTGGCTATTGCAACGCTTGTAAGTGCCGCACTATCACAACACTCATTTGCTCAAACCGACTCTAAAGGCACAATTTATCTAACGTTTGATGATGGACCAATCAATGCATCTATTGACGTTATTCAAGTACTTAACCAGGAAGATATCAAAGCGACGTTTTACTTTAATGCTTGGCATTTAGATGGAATTGGTGATGAGAATGAAGACCGTTCCCTAGAAGCCTTAAAGCTCACATTAGACACTGGTCATATTGTTGCGAACCACAGTTACGATCACATGGTGCACAACTGCGTGGATGAGTTTGGACCGAACAGTGCTGCGGAGTGTAATGCGACCGGGGACCACCAGCTTAACTCGTATCAAGACCCTGTTTACGATGCCTCAATGTTTACGGAAAACTTATCTGTGTTAGCAAAGTATTTGCCGAACATTACAAGCTACCCGAACTACAAGGCAACAGAGTTTGCTAGACTGCCCTACACCAACGGTTGGCGCGTGACGAAAGACTTCAAAGCAGATGGGTTATGTGCCACGTCTGATGACCTGAAACCTTGGGAACCAGGATATGTATGCGATACATCCAACCCATCCAACAGTGTAAAAGCAGCTATCGAGGTTCAAAATATCCTAGCGAATAACGGCTATCAAACTCACGGTTGGGATGTGGACTGGGCACCCGAAAATTGGGGCATTGAAATGCCAGCAAACAGCCTTACAGAAGCAGAAGCATTTCTTGGATATGTGGATTCCGCGTTAAACACTTGTGCACCAACAACGATTAACCCGATCAACTCCAAAGCTCAAGAGTTCCCATGTGGTACACCCTTACACGCCGATAAAGTTATCGTATTAACTCACGAGTTCCTATTTGAAGATGGTAAGCGTGGCATGGGTGCAACGCAAAACCTACCTAAGCTCGCTAAGTTTATACAGTTAGCAAAACAAGCGGGTTATGACTTCGACACAATGGATAACTACACACCGAACTGGCAAGTTGGTCATAACTACGACGCTGGCGATTACGTCTTACACCTAGGTACTGTATACCAGGCTGTAACAAACCATACTGCGCAACAAGATTGGGCACCATCTCCAACCTCTAGCCTTTGGACAAATGCAGACCCAGCCACTAACTGGACTCAGAATGTTTCCTATAAACAAGGTGATGTGGTGACTTATCAAGGTTTGCGTTATCTAGTTGATGTACCGCACGTGTCCCAAGCAGACTGGACTCCGAACACTCAGAATACCTTGTTCACAGCTCTATAGGCTGTTCTTACTATCACCATGTAGTAGTTTGCGCGAGGCATACCCCTCGCGCTTTTTTGTTTTGAAGATCCAGATACAACAAAGCCCCGACTTTCATCGAGGCTCTGTCTTAAAATATGGTACCGGTGGACGGAGTTGATTGGACTGGCATTCCTGCCGCCACCGCGAAGGCAACGCTAACTTTCTTTTGATATTTACGAACACCTAAAACGACGAAAGGCCGCTATAAAAGCGACCTTTCTAATATGGTACCGGTGGGCGGACTTGAACCGCCACGCCCGAAGGCAACGGATTTTGAATTCCTCTTAAGCACTTGTAATTATTTGCATTTAAGAGGATTTCTTTGGATATCAAGGACCATGAAATAGGATTTCATTAGATCTTTTTAGCACACGTCGAGCACAGATTTGAAATACGGTTTCAGCTCATTTTTGCAAATGTTATATTAGCAACCCATAAATAACTTCAGAGGTGTTAAAACTGAGTGATCCGCCTTATAACTGCGAGGGGCAAAAGAGAAAACTACTATGAGAGTGCAATGAAGGGCTTTGCTTCGACATAAGTACCTTATTCACACCGTTCAATCTAGATTCAAGGTTACTCCACTAAGATGTAACAATCGCTCCAGTGTTAATTTCAATGCATCTTGCCCCCTAGTATCACCAAGAGCCACCCCCACACACTGAAGAGCTGGGACTACAGAGTATGGACCTTCGATACTATATTCAAAAGTGTGAAAGCTATCTAAGCTTCTCTCTTCACTTGGATAAAGAATGGTCATTGATTCTACAGGTGCTCTACCATTATCTCTTAGAGAAATACCATGAACATACTTCATCGTACAATCCGGTAAATAATATGAAAAAGCCTTAGACGCATATGTATATTTAGCATCTAAAACTATCAATTTGAAACCGGAATCTCTCGATCCGACTTCAATAACGTAGTCTGGAGACCGATGAGAGTATTTATGAGTTATATTACGTCTAACTATAATTCCTTCTTTATCGATCCTTTTTCCTTCCGAATTAACGAATTCGGTTTCTCCATCACGGGAGTTCCCCTTCATCCAATATGTTGGTTCATAATGTAAAGATACACCTATACCATTCACAGTCCATCTTGTTGAATTATCTCTATACATCAGATCATGGAGTGTTTCTTCAATTCTATAATATGTATACAGTTCAAAAAGCTTAGGGATAGATGTTATCGCCATCAAGCTTCGATATAAAGACCAATCAGGCTTATTACATTCTAGCCAATATATAAATTCAACGAAGACCACTCGATATGAGATATTCGATGCAGCTTTTGCTGTCAACATCGGACGAGCAATAGTCACTTTCTTAACGGGTAAGTTTCTTTCAAGGATTATCTGTAAATGATTTAGTTTCTCTAACAAAGCAGAGCAACGGTTTAGTTGATTACCTAAAAGATGAGCTTTGAGCTTCGATATTTGTGAGAAAAATGAAACATACCCAAGAGGAAAGCTTCGCTCATTTTTAATGTTGTTAGCAATTCCTTTGTAAGATTCCATCTGTTCTGACGTTTTTTGCTTCATAAAAAGCACGGCAGCATATACAACTTCGTTTTCATAAAGATTAGTATCTTCCCTTATACTAGATACTTCCAGTGAACTAGCTCGATAGTAATTCTCGTCGTATACCAAATGTGCATCGCGCGGGCTATCAACAGCCTCCAAAACCGAAAGATTGTCCATGAGCCATGAAATTGAAGAGCCGTCCAATTGTTCATCACCGTGAGGTTGAACTATTGAAGGTTTAGGGGAGAGCCTACTTATAGGCTTTCGAATAATCTGTTGAATATGATGAGAAACCTTTTCTACACTACCTTCCAGTCTCTCCAAATAACTTACGGGAGTTCCCAAACCTTCACGATATCCAGCACTAAACTTAGTAGTTTGGAATAATGAGTGAAGTTTGTCCTCCCCGAGAGAAGACAAGTACATAACCATTGACTCAACATTTTGAGCTTTCGCCTTAGAAGATAGTACTTCTAAAGGTTCAAACTCAAGAACGTTCAGCTCGCCAGTGTCGTCACGATATACAACATTTAGCTCAGCGATACCAAAGTAATTAAAAAACAAGCACTCATAGGTCCATCGACCTCTACTTTTAGGCTTCCAGACATAACGAACATTACCGTTTGGCAACCTAAAAGAATCACTCGGTTCGATCGAATGATCATAGAGGTTTAGCACGACCCCCGAACTCCCATCGGAAAGTGTAAGCTCAAAGGTTATCGCTTCATCTTCTTGAACCCACTGAGACGTAGAACCAGCAGAGCTTTGTAAGGGTAAAGACAAAACAAGGTCACGTCTGCTTCCATTCAAAATAGTAGCTTTCAGAAACTCCACAGGCAATCCTCTAACCAAAGAACGAGTATGAACCCGATAGGTAATCTCCAGACGTCAAAATACGTTCTAAATGGCCTTCTGTACGACTATGTTTGGAGACTTTATCGGCTAATTCTTCTAGGCGACACTTAAACGCAGATCCGTAACCATCAATGTGAGGTAGAATAAATTGAGATATAGCAAAGTCCATAGCTGTCTCTGAACCCATTAGATCACGAGAAGAACTAACGTAATTCGCTATAGCATTAAGTTTACGTTGACTAACGACTATCGCAGGACCTTTACTTCGGTCAGCTTTACTTAAAATATCTACAGTATCTTGTAATAAAATCTGTTCAGAGCGAAGCAAGGCGTTATCTTCAACAGTAAACATTTCTTTGATTTTCGATGCACTCAACATACCATCTAAATTTAATGAGCTTGTCTCACCACCAATGTTCGCTTCAGGATTATCCAAGGTGATGACAGGGACTCGGTCAATTAAACGCGGTGACAATGGTTCTGTAGTAGAGTCAAAGTTAATAGTAGCTATAAACCGCGTCATGTCATCCAATTTTAAATATCTCTGGTCAGTGTTTGGAATACCAGTATCAATAGAACGTAATAAGTTTTCACGATCACAGTAAATTAGGAAGTCAGACCAATAGTGTTCGATACTAGATAGGTTAGCCTCATCTAGTAGGATAATTTTCGTTGTATCACTAGGATGCATTTGGTGATGTGATAAAAATGAATATAGCCCGCTTCTAGACTCTTGGTAAGTGTCTTTTAATGAGTTGTAAAAACCCAAAATATCTCTGGATGAAACCCAACCACGGCCAACAGGAACATTCAAAAAATGATCTCCCAATTGACCAGTACCTAAATTCATAGCTTTAGCCAGACGAGTGACAGTTGAAGTTTTACCCGTACCAGGACCACCAGCAAGTACAGTCAAAAATGATTGCTGCAAACAAACAACCAAGTTACTCATTTCGTCAAAGCTAAAACCTCTACCACTATCTGAAAACTGGCTGCACAGGTAATCAACAAGGTCAGCTGCACTATCCGGTTGAACACTACTCATCGGCAGTTGCTCTACAACCGGAGCGGCCGTTTCAACCCTCGTGCTACTTTTACCATTCAGGAGTTTGTTAAAAGCTTGCATGTCACCGATACGTTTATAGAGCGCATCATCCTCTTCCCTTATAGCCTTGTTATAACCTGCAATTAAGTTATTAACCTTAGTTTGTTGCTTTTCATGATATCGCTCGTAGTAATCACTCTCAGCCTTGAGCTCTTTAATATCGTTTGCTATTTCTAATCGGTCACAGACACTTGCCAACTCACGACCACGAGCCTCAAGTTCAGTTTCCATTTGAGCGATCTTCTCACCTAATTCAGCTTGGTTTTCTTCTAGCTTTCTCTGACGCTCTTCTTCAGTTTCTTGAGCTATACGATCGAGTTCGTCTTGAGCCCACTTTCTTTTCTGAAGCACTTTGTCTTGGAGCTTTACGATATCATCTTGGTACTTATCAAGCAGTGCTCGCTGACGATCTAGCTCTATCTCAATCTCTTCTTTCTTTTCATTTGCATCCTTTTCGAATTCATCTAGGACACCTTGAAGAAGTCGCGATTCGTTTTGTTGAACATAATCTTTCAGAAACTTCTGACCAGTTGGAGCTTCTAAATATTCTTTGATCAGATTGTACCCATTCGAGCCATTCATTAGGTACTTATCGAGCATAGATTTCAAACGTTCTAAGCGTTCATCATGTAAGTTTTTATTTTCTTTTTCGAAACTCGTGATGATTTGTTGAAGTTTCTCGGCCTCCTTCTTACTCAGACCTTTTTTTCCAAAGTGAGTCTGGTTCGCAACCTTAATTAGCTGATCATCACTAAGGTAATCAATAAAGTCAGCTGAGTTTCCATTCCTACCTCTAAAATTAGATAGATGTTTGAAAGACTTAACATATATGCACTGCTCCCCGTCAACCTCAGTTTTGACTAAGCAGCTTTGTACATCTGAGAGCAACCAACGCCCTAAGTTCCCCCGTCCGTAAGACAACAACGGGTTAACGTTGGGCTCAACTACATATTGATCATCATCGGTGTAACTAGACTTCAGTGGACCGTAAAGATATTCACTATCAAGTATAAAAAAAGCACCTTTAGGGGGCTCTACACCTCTTTCTAGAGTACCCGTTTCTTTACTCGGTAGAGAAGTTGATAACACAGGCAGCAAAGTATTTGCAGCAAGTGGAGAAACCATGCCGTCGTCAGCCCAATACCTAGGCTCTCCCACCTCTCGCGACTTCTGCTCGTCTTTTACATGGGACTTTAAAATGAACAATTCACTTTGCTCATACTGTTTATCAATAGCACCGTAACCCTTTGATATAAATATATCTACCGGATATAAAGTTCGATCTAGTGGAACGTAGTCCCCATCTGGCGTAACTTGCAAAATCGGAGTTATAAAGCCTTGAGTCTCATAATACGGTGCTTTTTTGATTGCTAGCAACTGAGTGTTAATAGTAGACATTGACCTATCCATGAATACTTGTTTAATAGTAGGTTTCAGGGTAGCAAAAACCTAATGCAAAATTTCTATTATTTATCAAAAACATTACCACTGACTCAAAGATTTTTTGTAGAGCAGATAGTTGGTTATCAATTTCAACTAGAAGCCTCCCTGCAGCCACAGAAAACCGAACTTTCAACCGCATTCACCCCACAACTATAAATACCAACAGCAATGGTTACCGCACAGTTCTTCCGGCAACAGGCTCACCAGCACAAAACGCCCCAAACAAAAAAAGGGAGCAGTCACTCAACGCAACTACCCCCTTCAAAACGCAAATCCAGACTACTTCAGCTCATAGAACAACTCAGTTAAAGCCGCTTCACCAACTTGTTCCGCTAACTGAGCAACAAAACCATCAAACTCATCAGAAAACCCAATTTTCGCCAAACCAAACTCAGCGGCAACTTGATCCAGTGATAGATTGAGAACCTTACCCTGATTCTTAGCTCGGCGAGCCTTGTCATTCAGCGAGGTAACGGCTTTACCCAAATCGCCACCAGCAACCAGCGCGGGATTAGCCAGCAACAAATGGCGCGCAGACGGATAGAGCTTACCTTGGTAGAACATAGGTTTGGACTGACCCTTTAACTTCTCACGCTCGGTGTGTGCAGCAGACAGCGCTTCCTCTACAGATATGCCAGCCTTTATGCGGTTCATCAGCGTACTTTGCGCCACACCTAGCTCTCTAGCCGCTTGGCGCATACTTGAGTACTCGGTGCCGTCTATAACAACTTTCTTGCGGTAGTCACCTTTAGGGCGCGCTTCCAGCTCAAGGGCTTGCTCCAACGTCCAGCCGAACTTGGTAATGCGCTCATTCACCAGTTTAGGGGTCAAGCCATAGTGACGCGCAGCAGCAGTGCGGGAAGGGAACTCAATTCCCTCAATTTCATAGATATTTTTCATATAGTTATCACTTTTCAATTTGCTAAGCATAAAACCACACAGAGGTCGCCTGGACAAGCCAGACGACCTCTGCATGGTCAACTACTCTAAATAGACCTTAAAACGGGGCATCATCGTCTACAGGAGCTTTTTGAGCTACACCCTCGCCGAAGCTGACCTTGGATTTAATCTGCTCATACAACGCCAGCATATCGCGCACGAGTTCAGCGTTCGGTCGTGGCTGTCCATTAGGTTTCACCCAGTTCTGTAGCTTCCACTTCGGTGCCCATTCAGTGAGGGTTTTTATCGTCGCGGCATCCATCCCTATAATATCGATAGAACTCACCTCCTGATCTAGCAAACTTTTAGTGATGTTTAGTGTGTGCATACTGAGCTGGTAGCGCATTGCTGAAACTGTAGACTTCTTAACTTCAAATACTTGCGTGTCACCACCTACAACCGAAACCGTCGAACCCTTACCGCCAACACCAAGCTTACAGATAATGGTCTTTTTCGTAGGTCTTGCTGTGAAAGCACTCAAAAAGCTTAAATCTTCTTTTGGTCGAGAATTGCTGTATCGATTTCTCTTGGGCTTACTGCGCACAAGGCGAGCATCACGTTCAACCACCAACTCCTGCAAGTATTCTTCGGCTTGTTTGTAGGTGTAAGCCCCCTTCTTCTTACCACCGGGGTTAGCAATAATTTTCTCACATTCAGTCCATGTTTTTACGATACGAGCTATGTTGTTGTTTACCGATGCGTAAAAGTTAAATTTTTTATTAGCCATAATAATGCTCCTTAAAATTTTATAGAGTTAGCCGCCGGAATGACGGCTGTGGATTTGAATAAATGTCATTGCGTGTGAGGTTGGGTTTCTTATATCCCCAACGGTGCAATGGTTGATATGTAAAAAAGCCCTTTGAGATAAGGGCTTTCGATAGGTCAATATTTACGATCTCAACGGGCGTTGAGAGCTTCTCGCAGTGAGGAACGAGATTCAGGGTTGAAGAGGATTTCAACTTCGAAGTCAGGAAACTTCGAGACTATTAAGCGAGCTAAGTTGATGGTCAGCTCTGTCATCGGTACAGCGCCTTCAATCAATTTGGTATTCTTAGCACTACGTACAGCGGTCGCTTTGGTTGGATAGCCAATATCGGTCATCCACTCAGCTAATGCTTTAGCGCTAATCTGCTTCTTGCTCATACCACCTTGTTCATGCGCGTAGAAACGCAAGAATAAGCGTGCCATTAAGCTATCCGAAGTCTCATCAGCCTTTAAACGCAGGTCCTTGTGACTCGTGCTTTCTGCCATTACTAAACGGTCTTGCCATGAACACCAATCCTCAAACGTTTTAAGACAATGCGTCTTCCGCCATCGATCAAAGCGCAATCTTGTAAACAGCATCTCATCCAGCGACTTGTGTGGCTTGGTTTCAAGCGCAATATGCTTCCGTCCTTTCACGTCAACCATTACCGGATTTAGGAGCTGTCGCTTTTGATCATATTCCATATTCAGGAAGATGGACCGCTTCTCAAGCATCAAATCCTTATGCTCTAAAAAGCGCATCCGGTTCGGTGTTAAGTAGCTACCATCAACTTTGTCACCGGGCTTTCGGGTGAGATACTTGTTCACCATATAAGCACTTTGGTCAGTGACCATCGGATCGACCTTAACGCCACCTTTAGCCAGTATCGGCTCAAAACCTTCACTTCCGATAACCGTGTACTGAGCACGAGTTTTAGCACCGATCAGTTGCTTCGCTTGATGCTTGAGTTCCAATACTTCACCACCAGTTGGGTCTATACGATGGTAGAGCTCTCGGAACCGCTGACAAATAGAGCCACTTAGGTCTATCTCATCCAGTTCAGCATTAGTCAGAAAGCCATCTGTCGTCACTGAAACAACAACCTTATTATCGGGGATGCTATGAAGCATTTCCCCCAACAAGGCTCTAGCTAAGCCAGTCGTGTAAGCGGCGAAAAATGGGTTGGTCAAAGTCGATGGTGGTAGTTGCGTAGAGTAACCAGCTTGGATATCGAACGACCTCTTTGGGCGTAACGATTGAGCTAGCTTTCCATAGCAACTATTCAACATTTCCTTGGTCAGTTTCTCGTCAAAGCTACCTTTAACGAATGATTTACGCCGTTCTCGACCCCAACGCATGAAGTCTTCGAAGATTCGTTTATCATTCTTCCAGGGCACTACAAACGCTTGCTTGATGGTGATTTCAGCACCTTGGTTATACGCAACTTCAAGTTCATGACCAGTGCAGTGCGTTTCACCTGATAGCGGAAATATCAATCCATATTCAGATCGTACGGCTAAGGACGGGTAGGCAATATCAGGGAACTTAAACTCGACCCAAGCCAAAGCACATTTGTCTCCAAACAGCTCTTTCAGATCTCTGGTCATGTACATCTGGTCGTAATCTAACTCACGTAAACCAAGCGTAATCGCCGAATAACATGATGGAACATCGTAATCACGCCATGTATCTATACCCGTGGGGCCAGCGATGAATGACTCATTGCGACCACCGTGATAACACTGAGTCGAAAAGTTTTCCAACGTCATACGAGCTGTTACAGGCACATCCCGTGTAATGGTCAGAGGTTTACTTCGGTCAGAAGGCCAAACCTCCTTGGTCACTTTCTCAAAGCCAAACAAACCACGGTAACCGCGCTTATCCTCCAAACTATTCACAAAGGCTTTAACGGCGATACCACCAATAGTAAAAGGAACCGAATTTAGACCGAGTGTATTTTGACAGAAGGAAGAAACCCGCTCGAAATGACGAGCACTGATAATTGAATCAGTAATTGCATACTCAGCGAATTTCTCAGGTTGTGCTTCCAGAAACTCATCCATTCGAGAGATAGAGTAAGGCTCTGGAATTTCAACTTTGGGTATAGACAGTAGGTCGCCTACTGATGAAAGAGATGAGCCATTGGGCGCTAATAAAAGCGTATCATAAAAGGTGATGAACAGAGTTTTCTTGTTACCAGACTTCGAGTAAGCGTGTAGTGGTTCTTTGTCGATACGTCGAGACATGACTTTATCAAGTTCCAGTCCGTATACGTCATCAAGACTCGCCACCGTCTTACGTAAACCTTTGACATGTGTCTTCAGTTGGTTAAAAGCTTGGCTGAAGTTAAACAAATCAGCCGATAGCCAATGAGCACACAAAATGATGTCAGTCGGCCACTTATCAAGTACTTCATCTTCCATCGCTTTTTCGATAGCCTGAACCAAGCATTTGTCCAGTGCCAGCCGTCCCGATTTTTTGGTCGATTCAGGAAACAAGATAATCGTTGATAACTTGCCCTGGAACAGAACGGCGAATTGGTAGCTCAAGATACGATTGTAGGTTCCGCATTCAGACTCTACATACTCAGTATCCATCGCTATCACGGGGCGCTCAAAGAACGGTGTTGCCTCTCGTCGCTTTCGCTTAGTTTGCTTCTTCTTTTTGGGCTTACGACCCACCAGTGGTTTCGCTTTGCGCTTAACGCTATCAAAAGAAGTGGGCTCACTAGGTTGAGCGTCACCCCAAGCACTTACCGCTTCTTCAGTCCAACCGGATGTTGCTAGGTTGTCCATGCTTAAGTCAGAAGACTGCTCTAACCAATCATATGTTTCATTCATAATACTACTCTCTAGAAACGCAAAAAGACGCTCTAAGCGTCTTTTTGCAAGGTTTACAATGATGATTATTTAAAGTCTGACCAAGCAATCTTAGGCAGATCATTACCCTCGCTGTACGTCAGCAAGGCTTCAGTAATCGCGTCACGCAAACCTTCGAGGTCACTGAATTCTTCAGGCGTAAACATAGCAAGCAAATTGTCGCTGTTTACCACCGTCATCAACAATGCACCCGACTTTGGAGAGATGAAAGCACCGCCGACCGTATCCGCATGGATCCAGCCACCGCTTTCTAGCATGAAACATTTGTTTTTCTCAGGCTTCATCTTCTTCGATACCTGTTTAAACAATGCATCAGCCTCTTCACCAGTTTCAGCAACGATTAGATTGCCTCTTGCACCCAGAATAAGCAGTAGATCTTCAGACGGAAGAACAGTTTTACCACCAAACACATTTGCTACACCAGAGTTAGTACGCACAAAAATAGAGTTACTCATTTTGATACCTCAAATCATTTAATTGTTAAAGAGCAGCGAAGAAGCTCGCTGCCCCCTCGAAAACAACTAAGCGAGAGAATCGCTGCGTTGCTGAGGTTCATATTAGGGATGAAAGAAAGCACTCAACTAAGAAGGGAATCGAGTCGACAAGCCACAAAACAATTAACTCGTCGCTCAAAGTCCAGCTAAGATTTAGCGCAGAACCTAAGTCACGAAAGGCGCTAGAAGAAATATCAATCGTCAAGGCTGTGATAGTAAAAAGATCAAGATTAGGTACACTTTTGTTTGATTTTTATAGGCAGATACTAAAAAGCCCAAAGACGTCCTAACGGACGCCTTTGGGCTTTTATCTGTATTAAGAGATATTACTGTGTTAATGCATTGTCATCTCTTTTTCCCAACGCTCAACCTCACTACGCAAGAAGCGCACACTGCGACCTATGCGCATCACTGGCGGTAAGCTTCTAGGGTTGCGAGTTACATTGGTTCGCACGGTTGCCGGGTTTAAGCCGTACATTTCCGCAAATTCTTCAATAGTTAGTACTCTGGACATGTCGAACTCCTTAATCGATTTGTAAGTTAGGTAGTATAGCGTCAACGGTCTGCTGAGAGGCTTGCGCTAAATGGGTATTTTGATAGTAGGCGTAACGCTCGGTGACATTCACATTGGAATGACCAAGGCTTTGCTGCGCGAGACGGATATCGTTCGTCGCAATCAACATTTGGGTTGCGTAAGTGCGGCGAAGATCGTGGATAGTAAAAGGTGCGTCCAGACAGCCTTCTTGCTTCATGGCAAGCTGAATGCGCTCCATACAAGCGCGTGGGTAGGCAATGTGCTCGCCTTGGTTCTTTAACGAGGGGAACACCCAATCATTGAACGACACTTTGAGACATTTACGGATCAGGCGTTTTGCAGGCTCGGAGAAATAAATGCGCTGCGATTTACCAGACTTAGTCATCGGCAGGAGCGCAGAAGAAAGATCATCGGCAAGCATGGAGCGAGTCAGGCTAATCACATTACCAATGCGCATACCTGTCAACAAACTCAACATCAGCGCACTCGCATGTAGAAAGTTAGGCTCAACACACGCATTCCGACAAAAGCTTTCCGCTTCTTTCGAGGACAACACTCGGTCTTTCGCATTGTTCTCCAACCGCTTTTTAACGCCCTTTACTGGACTTTTATCGATAATCTCGTGCTCGACCGCCATCGAAAAAAGTTTCGATAAGAAGGCGTGATAGCGGTTAATAGACGCATGACTTAAGTCAGTAAGTGAATTGAGAAACCGCTCAACATCACGGCGAGTCACGTCCGTAACGCGCTCTTTACCAAACGCAGCCATTACGCGCTTAGAGCGGGATAAAAAGGTCTTAGAATCGCGGTGATGATTACGACTGTATGGAAGTACAACGTCATCAAAGAACTGCTGAACCGTCAAACGCGATCCCTTCTGGTATGCCCCAGACTGAACATCAGCGATAAATTGGTAAGCCAACTGATTGAATTCAGCAAACTTCATTTCGGGGTAAGTCCCAAACGACTCGTAGTAACGCTTTCCTTTCCAGCCAAGGCGAACTATCCAGCGCATACTCTTCGCGGTCACAAGTACGCGCAATCGGGGGTTTTTCTTCCAAGGATACTCAACACCTTGCTCGCCCTTAGCAGGACGAGGCAACGCATTGAGTACCTTCTGGTTCATTTCTATCGGTGTAGTGCTCACAATATCTCACTCCGTATAAGTAAATCGTGAGCAAAGATTAAGGTGACACTGACTGAAGAGTGCCGACCACACGACTCCCTCTACAGACCATAAAATATGATGCACCGTAAGAAAAAAGAGTTCATACAAAGAGATTAACTCGTTAGTATGCACAGATTAAGGAACCATTTTGTTTGATTTAATATGCCTAGAAGAAAACCCGTACTCTATGAAAAAACGGTTTACCTTTTCACGCCAAAAGCTAAACCGTTATCAATTCATAACAAGCACTTGCTCATCATCACCCTACAGCGGCTATTTGGCTTAAGTCCTGATAAAGCTACCGCAGCATTGGAAAGTGCCTTTAAGAAAGCAAGGGTACACCAGTCGTTCCCAAAGCGTTCCGCACATTCCACTTATAAAACTAAGCACATTAAAACGCTCAAGCCATTGAAAGAATTGTCAAACAAGAAAAGAATTGCGCTCACTTTAATCGAGAGCAGCATTGTAGAATTGGACAGCAGTAAAGACGAGACATACCAAGATATAGAGATGCCAATCACGGTAGATATTCTAGACTTCCCACCCTGGTATAAACAAAACCGAGAATTTATCCAGCTCTTGGGAAACTTCATTTCAACCGAGCGAAAGTACGAAGAAGAAAGCCATCAGCTGCTTCTTGAAGCCGTACGCAGAGCATCACCACCAGCAGAAAAGCACCTAATAGAAACGAATCTCAAGTTCTACAAAAAACATATTGGTCAACCAAGTACCAATAAAGTAGCTAACAAACAGCTCTTAGATGCCAAACTCGTTATCTTTAACACCATTAACGACGAGGTTGATAACAAAGATAGTAAAGCTGATACCAAAGAAAGCAAAGAGATTGAGACAACCACTCATAATTACTTAGATTATTATGACGATACGCGTGGCGAAACTGACGAGAAAGACGACGAACAGAGCACGTACCTCATCTATCTCTTGGTTAAGCCAAGCAAAAGTATCAAATACATCCCGTTCAAAATTACCAACCTAAATCCGCTCTACAAATATCTTGGTAGTAGAGACAGCACTTACTCAGTGTATGCAATTAAAAACCGTAATCAATTAACGCTCGAACTCGTTATTAGTGACAAAAGTCGAATAAAATATAAAGCCACCATCGAGCAAGACTTTCAGCAAGACGTACCTAACCCGTTTACTGGTCAGATATTATTCAATAAGTTCAACTTTTGGGATCCATCGTTACCTGACAAAAAACACACAATTGTTAGACAAAGAAAAATTCACACATGTAACGTAAAGCTCTCAACATCGGAGGGACATATCGGCAAACGCAGCATAAGGTATATCTTGCAACGTATGCACCAATCGCTCTCGCTGACAGAGTTTCACGATATCGTTACACCCAAAATGTTCATTGAAAGACCTCAAGCATATAAAACGAAACCTATCTTGCTCACATGGCCGTGTGAAATTAAGAATGGTATTAATTCCCCAACGGACTAAATGAACACAGAGGAAAAAGTCCAACGAGACAAAGGGAAACCACTTCTCATCAGTTACGACAAAGAAAAAAGTAGAGGCGCAACCGCCTCTACTTTTTTCACTAGATAACATCTAGCTCATCTAACGCCCCTCCGATTAATGCACCTGCGACAAACCCGATCGCCCCGCCAATCACGACGCCCTGGGGACCATAGCGGGTACCGAGTGTGGCACCGTACTTCGCGAATCGAACACCTGTTGACGAGCTAGGCTTAAACCAGCGCTGTTGAGGGTTAGAGTGAAAATGTGTTTTCGTCATAATGTTTTCCTTTTCTATAGATACAGAAAAGGGCGATACCTTTCGATACCGCCCTTGTTGATAAGCCTAATTTAGTGATGGGACTTAATCATCGTCATCATCAGCCATGAAGTCACCGCCAAGCCAACCATCGTCGCCCGGTTCCATGTCGAAGTCCTGACTGAAGCCAGAGTCTTCTGTACCATCATCATAGTCACCTTGGTCTTCTGTCCAACCGCCCATAACGAATACTCCTTCTTAACTGTAATCCATTGCGCCACATGTATCGCATGACCCACCCTTGGTGACCCAACCGGGACAACCTAAAGAGCGGCATGAGTAACCTGATGCCATAAGCGGCTTAATGAATGTCACTTGCATTACTTGTTTCCTTTAATTGACGTTGTAGTAAATCTACGTTGTGTAGTATCCCACTGCGCTCGGACAGGATATGTCCAAGATCGCAGAATGAGTGTGAAAATAGTCATCGTTATTGCCCTGCCTTATCCGATGA
Organism: Vibrio sp. 1978; assembly: GCF_033344345.1. NCBI lineage: Bacteria > Pseudomonadati > Pseudomonadota > Gammaproteobacteria > Vibrionales > Vibrionaceae > Vibrio > Vibrio sp. 1978. Next base: position 99,364 of record NZ_JAWPOP010000017.1, on the reverse strand, counting down.
AAGCTATGCCAAATCTCAGTGCGCGACGGTTTGAAACATTTAAAAATGTTTTGCCCTCAACCTGTCCGGAGGAAACCGTACGCTAGTAGCATGAGCGATAAGAGTGAAAAGCTAGCATTAAGGCTAGGTGACATATTGACGAGATTGTTTATGGGAGAGGTGCTCTCCCCTGAGCAGTTGGTAGCGGATTATCAGGTAAGCGAGAAAACCCTGAGACGCGATTTCAATGAAAGGCTCGTCAACGCTCCGATTATCCGCACCAATGAGGGTTATCGGTTAGATCCAGTAACTCGAAATAATGGTAATGCGAATACCAACAAGGTACTGCACGATACGGGTTTGTCTGCGCTACTACCTAATCACTACAAGTTCAACGGTCACACTCCCGTTCTGTTTAAGAATCCACGCTCCGAACCTATCGAGAAGTTCGATGCGCAGTTTAGGCAGTTGACCGAAGTTATTACCACTCACTCTGTGATTGACCTTACGTACAATGGCAAAACGTTCGAATCTGTCCATCCCTATCGCTTGGTGAATGACCGTGGTATCTGGTTCCTCGCTGCGACCCACTGTGACCAGTTACATTCGTACCGATTACCGAATATTTCACGGATTCACCGCCGGGAAGATAAATACAAACCGAATCAAAAGGTCCACGAGGAAATACATAAACAGGGGATGGAGTGGCTAACTCCGGATGATGCTGAGGTGCTTGTACAGGTTGATAGGGAAGTAGCCCCTCGCTTTCTTGAACGGACGATTCTCCCCCACCAGCAGCTATTGAAAGAACTGAGTGACGGTAGTTTGCTAGTTAGCAGTCGAGTATCAAGATTGAGCGATATCTTGCCCTTGTTGAAGTCCTGGATCCCTCAAGTCGAGGTTCTCTCCCCAGTCAGTCTCAAGCTTGAACTGATACGCGATCTCCACGCCACATTGGATCGTTACAAGTAGTTGCCACGTTAATAAATGACGCCCTAGCGTTCTCTCTAGAAGCACAGCACCAAGTCAACAAAGAACCCCGACATAATGTCGTTTCACTACGCTGCTACAGACCGTCCTACCCATGAACTTGTCACTATAGATCCCGGTGACAATTTCCTTTTTAACTCAACGGGTTTGAGACTAATGTGTGGGAATCGTGGATTACCGCTTACAGCGCATGGCAACGTTGAAAGTGACCAAGTTTTCACACCGACCTGTAAACATTGAATTAAGGGGCGCTCTTGGCGCTGTAATTAGAACAGATGACTATGGAAAATCTCATGGAAACTCGTTCTCAATACCCCTATACGTTACGCGCTATAGCAAAACCTAAACATCAGCTCCCATTGCTTCGACATAGCAATGGGAGCTTTTAATAACAAAACACCAGAACAAACCAACCAAACTCGTTAAAATTAAGACTCCCTTCCTTGGTGTTTCCACCGTCCATTGCAATCCAACAACGCCATCCCCTCTGAATCCCGAAGGCAACGGATTGGGTAAACGTTGCTAAAACTTGCCCCAATGAAAAAGGCTTCCCATCACACCATGACGAACATGGGACAATGGGAAGCCTTAGTTTCACTAGGAAGTGAGTCGAGTATTTTATGGTACATACATGGTGCTTTCTACTTGGTTTGTTACCGATGGACTAATCCACAGTGACTTTTCTCTCATCGAACACGCCCATTTCGACGTAGCTAAGAAAGTTGGATTCCCACATCGAGTAGAACTCCATTACCTCACTACTTGTTATCGGCAGTTCCGGAACATAGGAAAAACTCGCTGTTCCAGATGAGAAGTTAAAATCCACCTCTTTAACCAGTTCGGGATAAGGACCACCGCAATACGCAAAGTCAGTGATGTAATCAAAAATCCACTGGTCGTAGAGACGAACAAGCCTGATTTCAACAGGGTGAAAACCGCCGTTTTCCGAACTGTAAGATGAATCTCGGAAGTTGATCACCACCGATTGGATCATGGGTGTCCATTTGCCTGATTCGCTGATCACTCGGTTTAAAGTATCTTGAAGATCGATACTGACAGGCAGCAGTAATCGCTCAACGTCAAAAGTTAAGTTCATAATAAAATCTCTTTTAGTTTGTTAGGAATGCACTCTTGCTAAGTGCTCGGTATGAAAGCCAGTGTTGGCTTAGTGAGTAAGGATTGATGTGGATTTGGGGTTATTTCGCTTTGGTTTCAGAGTCCACTAGAGACAGGATTTCGTCTCGACACTGCTTGTAGTCAGGCGCTAGAACGTGGAGGAAGACTGATTTCTCCGACTGGATGATAAGACCAAGCCCCCTGCAAACTCCGCACATAAAACCCGCGTTGTTCGCTGACTGTCCAGAAAATACACACTTCAGCACAGAACTCTTGAACGGCTTATCACCCTGCACATCCAGAACAGCGGTGATATCTTTAAGCGGGATCCATTCCTTGCTGTGCAAACCACCGCCTTCATTACCCGACATGCGGATATAGAGCTCGTTTTCTTCATCATGAATGGCGATTTCATAGAACACATGATTCTCGGTTTTCGGTGATAGCTTTTTAGCTTTACCCTCGCGCACGATATTAGCGAAATGGTCTACTGGTTGATCGTCAGTGACCGTGACTTGTTCATTGCCCTCTACGATTTCAGGTTGAACCGTTTCTTGTTGTTGGTTTGATTTACGTGCCATAGGACACCTCCTTTGAGATGGAATTGTTCAGGTTTAATTTGGTTTTAAGATTCAGCTTGGTCAGCGAGCTTGGCGACAGGGAACGTTGGACTGTTCATAGGAGCACAGCAGTACACACCAGCGCCTTCCATGGTCACTATGGCGACCGCTAATAGCCAAGGACAGTCAGGAGAGTTAAGAATTAGCACCCACTCGCTAAAGTTACTAAGAAACCTTAGAAAATGCTGGTCTTCCTCAGATTCTTCACTCAAGGTTTCGTCGGTATCGGACTCCTCAATCAAGTACAAGGTCGTACCGACTTCATCCCAGAACGCTTTCGTATTTTCTTCATCACCGAATGGCTCAATCAGGTGTTCGAGTAGTTTTGCTTTCACACCATCAGGCATTGGCAGTGATTGAATGTCTTCAAACTTGTTTACTGTTTTCATCGTGAATTTCCTTATAACTAACGAAAACCAGCTTTCCACTCTCTATCGAGACATGTCAGATGATTTTCCTTCTAATAATGAAAAAGCCCCTGTTTAGCTCATCGCTAAACAGGGGCTTTTCTAATGTCATTTCTAAATTAACTGGTTAAACCTAACTTCTTCATTCCCAACGTATCTCTGGCTTCGCAGTCACCATATCCGATAAACGAGAACCAATCTCCCTCCGACGCCCTACAGTCAGCTTCGAGTAGCGTCTTGTTGATGACAGGTCAGCGTGATTCAACTGCTTGGCTATGTCGTGTAACGAGACTCCTTGTGACGCCAAAAGCGACCCAACGGTATGGCGAGCACTGTGCAGGGTTAGGTTCGCTTTATCACCGGGTATGTCGGGCAGTCCCATCTTGGCTTTGATAGCCTTGAAAGCATGCCTAGGTTGTCCTACTGGTTTACCCTTTTTGCGTCCAGGAAAGAGATACGGATTATTCGCCACATGAGGCACCGACTTCAAAATATCAAGCATGTAATCACTTAGATAAATAACGTGACTACTACCGTTTTTCGTATGCGGAATAGTGAGTGTTTTCTCCTCCCAATTCACATCGGATTTCAAGCGCAAACGCAGTTCCTTATCGCGTAATCCGGTCAAAAACAGAATAATTAGGTACGCACTAATGCTCTTATCTTCATGGTTCAGAGCGTGACCTATAAACTCCTTTAGCTGCGCTTCCGATAAGTAGCCAGTGCGAACATTATCTTCTTTTAACAAGCTCACCTTGTCAGCAATGAGCGGAGCGTCCATCAACTTGTATGCTTGACGATTGATCGTTTTCAATAGAGCTAAAACGCGATTAATCGAAGCAGGAGCATACGGTTTACCCTTAATCGTAACTGCGTTCTGCATCTCCATTTGGACTTTGATGATATCGGCGGCGGTTAGGTCATGAATCGAGATATGGTGTATCGACTTTGCTAAACGAAATCGCGCTACATCATCCTTCCAACTACGTTTCTGTTTTGCCAGTGGCAGGTACACTTCATCAAAGAACCGTTCCAGAGTCATCGTCTTCTCGGTAGTCTGATTGTCACGCTCAAGCTTGGGATCAATGCCTTCCAGGATCTTCTGGCGGTATTCCTTAGCGATCTTTCTCAAGGTTACAAGATCTGTCTCAGGGTGACGGCCAAGACCAATCGCAGATTTTTTACCCGGAACCTGAGGGCTAATATACCTAAGCAAGAAGCGTTTCCCGCCAGATTTACCCACTAAGCAACGTACGCCAGTAGGTAAGCCACTATCTCTCATAGCAGATAAATTGACTTCGTAATCAGCGGATTTTGCAGTTCTAGGGTTGGGTTTAAGGTTGTTGAGGAAAGTGGTGGTGAGTCGCTGTGATTTACTCATTCAAACCTCCATTAACTAGATATTCAATTAGTTAATATGTGTTTGAATGGGTGTTTGTTACAGCTAAATAAAAGCCGAACGATACAACATGAAGTTATATGGTTCGGCTTTACCCACCCCTATCCCTAATAAACCTTGAACCGTTTCAGCTACTTGCCTCAGCGTTTTCACTTAGTCAGTGACAGGTTACAAGGTTATCCGAATACCTATACACGACCTCAACTTTAAAGCTAAGGTGGTGCTCATGATGAAAGGTACTTGTTGTTGAACTGACATCCAGTTCTGCTTTGAGGATTAAGCCCCTCTTTGGCTATTGGGTTTTCGGCTACATCTTAAAACGGCAACAGATCGCTATGCAAACCAAGTTTCATTAGCTTTTGATAAAAAGAAAATCTCATCGGTGAAGTATGCTTGAGATTAAAAAAATGGGAAGGCAAATTTAAATCCAATCGAGCGGTTATGGAAAGTGATGAATGAGCATGCGAGGAACAATATTTACTTCTCCTCGAAGGCTGAATTTACAACGGCTATTAATGAATTTTTCAATGTAACGTTGCCAGAAGTTGCAGGCTCACTGGTATCCCGAATTACGGATAATTTTCAGATTTTGAAACCTGCATCTTCAAGTTGAGCGAGTATATAATCGGACGAGAAGGCACAGTGCTCTTGGGTATCTAAGCCCAGTTAACTTTGAACAGCAAAATGTCGCTTAATGAAGTGTCCAGTCTAGCTGGAGCAGATCAGAGTTTTGCTTACCAGATCGAAAGACAGTTTACCTCCAATGTGTTTCTTCTAGCTCTTTTTGAGCTTTATCTAGCAACGCCATTAGTCTGTCTGCATCTTTGTATTTCCCTGCGATGATGGCACTGCGTAATTCGACCTGTAGAGCCTTCAATTTATCTAAGCCAGTTGGAGGTTTCGCAAGACGACGCAAACCATCAGCTTGATCCATAGATCTGATGTCATTGTTCATTTAATCTCCCATTTCGATGAAGAACTATATCTATTTGAGTTTGATGAGAAAAAACTTCTGCTGAACAATTTACACACTCATATTTGAAGTATTTTTTGCGGAATACTTTTTCTATGAATGAGCGGTGTATTCGATTAAACACCGTACTCTTATTACACGAAGGGCACACCCCATAAAGTTGCATATAAATTAGCCTACTGACGAACGGACAATATTTTATTCATACCCAAATTGATATGAAACTTAGTTATATGCATGATATTACTTCAAGTTTTTGTTTTTTGGTGTGATCTTTGCCGCATAATTTAATGTTAAATAGGCGGTTGGATAAAGTTGGCAGCGGTAGGTTGAAGGTAGATTTATGTAGGATTTTTACACAGGCTAGGCTAAATATTTTCTGCAATTTCTTGTCTATTGGCGATATTGAGCGTATCCGCCCCGTGGGAGCATGGGGAGAATACTGGAAAACAGCTTAATAAAGATTTATACCGAGAGCGAGCCGATGTGCTCAGAGAGTGGGCTGGTGCAGAGATTCTTTACCTAACCATATTTAACGATAGTAGTATCTTGGCAAATGGCGTGTCTGTAGAGCTAATAATTCCACGCCACAAAGGGTCATCACTTCACGTACCCAAGAATAAGTATCCAGAAGAGCCTAAAGCAGAATACGAACCTTACGATAGATTAAAAATTAAAGGTATTCATAGTCTTAATAATCTACCAGACTTGAGTGTGTCATCTGATACTAAAAACTACTACATCAATTGGAGTGTAAACCGCCTGCAAGCGCAAACCAATTTAGAAGCAGATGGGTATGTACTAATTAAAACTGATAAGCCACTTGAGACTCAATGCACTATCTTTTGTGATGAGTTGCCTCAGCCAACCAAGACTACATTCAAGTCAAACCCACCGTTGGGTACTGCTATTGTTTCTGTAGATGAATTGTCGGATGAATCCTACTATACATCATTGCGCGATAAGCTCATTATGGATGGGTATGTTATAAGAGTTTTTGAAGAAATGTTGAACGAATATGAGCTTGAGGACTAGGTAGTTCTAGCACTGCGTTTGTTTACATATTGACATTTATCGCTACTTGCAGAATGTGAGGGACAAAGAGTTTTATTGAGCTGAAGGTTAAGTGTCAAAGAAATCAATAGAAACTTTTTGCTAGAGCTTCAATTTTCAACAATTGTATAGGTTAGTCTTTGGCCTAATTTCAATAACACACCTAGTATAAGGTGGTAGCTATGGCTCTGATCAAATGTCCTGAATGCTATACAGAAGTTAGTACTTCTGCATATAACTGCCCTAAATGTGGGGGGGGGGCAGCTAATTGCTTAGCAATTTTCAACAACTGCCTTGTATATTTGTATTTTTTACCGTCACTTTTGTCATGCTAACCAACTGTTATTTAATAGAAAGCCGATGGCATTAAACCATCGGCTTTAGACTTAGTCATCCCCTAAGTAGTCATCATTATTTGGATTGTGAGCATCCGCCCAGTCATCCATATCAGAATCATTATTAGGGTTATTAATATCAGACCACAGGTCTAGCTCGTCTTGTGACATATCTGAAGGATCCATCATAATTATTTCTTTCCTTGATAACGTGAGTTGTTTGGGTTTAGTTGATTTGCTCGATTATCTTGAGCCTTTTGGTACGTGGTGTTATGTCCAGATGTACCTTTGTTGCTGTTAGCTTGATTTGCTTTATGGTTGTTCTGTTTGTTGCTCATCGTTCTATCTCCTTTGTTGAATGAACGATGACATTGTATGAGAGGTGGTTTAGTAGCGACGATGATGGGACGGTGATTGTTCAGTGATTCTTAGTGATATTCAGTGATTTTGGACGAATGAGTGGAAAATGTCATAGCTTAAAATGGAAACTACCACTGTATTACCTACAGATTTCGCCACCAGAGCCACTAACATAGTATTAATAATAACCAGTACAACAGCAGCCTATGGCAAGCTGTTGTACTGGTTATTATATATTAAATATAAAAATCCCATCCAAGATCTAGACCTCATCTATCAAGCCACATCAACACTAATCTCGCACGCAACTCATCAGAGAGTACCGAGATCATCACTCAGCAAGCTTAGGACAGCAATATTCACACACTGATGGTTAGTAGTAGCGATGGAGAATACCGCCATTTATTACTCTTTAATGAGGTCGGTAAGTCAGCCGACTAACACCTAACCCATTTTTTCTTGGACTGAGGACTACGCTTGATTTGGTTATTTTTGGAAAGCTCATTGATTGCCTTGGTAAAATCTGACTTTGACAGCCCTAGCTGCTTTTGAAAGCTAGGATCTAAAGCACGAGGAGACTTCAAAGCATGAAGAAGCTTGTCTTCAGGGGATTTTTGGGGTGTCTGTTGTGACTTAATAATTGGAACAACGGTGTTGTCTCTAGTTCTGATGCTTTGACAAGGTGCGCCTAATTGCTTGCACTGAAACTCAAATGCTGAAATCAAACTTTCATCGTTACTGTATAGCTCAAAATGAACAGAGCCCAACTGCTTTTTATCTAAAGCAAGTAGCACCCTAGACAGATATGCAATGATATAGAAATCGGCTTGGTTCTGACCTGTCGGATAGTCAGATAAGAACAGATACAACGACTTTTCACAAACAAGCTTGACTGAATCTGACTTAGAAAAAACAAAGACTTTATCAACGACCGAAGCATTAATTTTTTCTAGCTCCTTCAGTCCTACATTTTCAGCATCGACGAAAATCATCTTCATAGTTGGCCAAGCTCCATTTGTTCACCACTATAAAGAAGATTACACAGTTGCATATCGATATCAACTTGGAGTTAATTCATCTGTGTGATTGATTGTAGGTGTATTACCCCAACGCGCTTCCAACACACACCGCAAAACCGCCTAACTCAAACTGGCTTTTCGACTATCCATCGAAACGATCCGTTGTTCCATAAGGGCAAAACCAAAACCGCATAGCACCGTAAAGTCACCATGGTCGTACCATGGCTCTTCTCGCTCGAAGCCCTTGATAATACTGGCTTGCGAGATTACAGAAGTTTGCATTTGTTGGATTTACTAGGATTCCCTTGCGCACAGAATCGTCATGCGATGAACCATATATGGACCATGGGAGAAATTTTAAGGCGGGTAAAGGGAGTTTATTGGAGCGAGAAAAGCTTCGATAACAAGGAAGGGAGAAACGAGCTAAGCTTCTGATTTCTTGAATATTTTCAAAGCTTATAAACGACGAAAGGCCGCTATAAAAGCGACCTTTCTTTATATGGTGCCGGTAGGCGGACTCGAACCGCCACGCCCGAAGGCAACGGATTTTGAATCCGTCGTGTATACCAATTTCACCACACCGGCATCTTTGGGCTATTGCCCTTTGATGGTTGGCATTATACGTAAGCTTTTGACCTGCGCAAGCAGAAATACCTTAAATAACTATCGTTTGCTGATAATTTCGCCACAAAGTGTGACAAAGCTGTACTCATAAGAAACGTACGCTCCATTTTCTACTACTCTTCCAGATGAAAATGAGTATACGAAACTCTTTTTAAGTTCTATTCACTGTAATATCAGAAACATAACCATTCCCAATGCTCGACAACGCATTATGGAGCATCTCTGCGGCATCTTCTGCTTGCATGAAGTGACTCGTGTCCATCGTATTGCCACTTGTTTTCCAGAATTCCGTATCCATTCCACCAGGATAAACCGCGATAATTTTCATAGGTTTTCCTTTTAGCTCCAAACGAACCGACTCAATTAATCCTTTGATGGCCCATTTCACTGCACAATACGTAGACTCTTGCGCTTTAGGTTGTTGCGCGGCTGTGGACATGATCATGACCACTTTTATTGGATGATCTTTGTAACGCTTTACTAACTCTCTTAGCACATGAATCGCAGAATTCAGGTTGTTATCAATCAACTTTTGAATCTCTTTCGGCTCCTGCTCTTCCAGTAAGCCAAAATAACCACTTCCCGCACTATGAATGACCATTTCAGGGGACTGTTTCACCCCATCAAAGAGCTGTTTCACATTTTGGTGCAATGAGAGGTTGCAAGCTTGATAACCAACGTTATGAGAGAGTTGTTTTGCTAGTGCGGATAGTTTTTCTGTATTTCTTCCTATTACATACGTCTCTTTGCCTTCCGCATCATAACGCTTTGCTAGTTCCGCCCCTAAGCCGCTACTTGCACCTGTAATTACAATCATGCGCTACCTCTTTTCAATCACATACTTTTAATTCATCTATCAATTAAGGTAACAGAATCGTGGTAATTCACACCTCAAGAGCACCATTCTTTGAAGCAAGCAGCTTTCTTACTTTCGTGATGCATGAAATATCAAGCAGAACGACGGGCATTTAACCTATGCTTAAGCAAGAATAACTTTCTGAATTTTCTATCGACTTTCTAGTGAGAACTGAATAGGAGCAAAGAATGACTGGGTCAAAATGGCAGTGGTTACTGAAACAGATGACACGAAAACTGTGGGTCCGGACGTCACTCTACGCATTACTAGCTGTTGCTACCGCCTTAATGTCGATTGTTTTAAACCAGTTCATTACTCTGCCCCCTGCCATCAACGTCAGCAAGGATTTGTTGAACAACATATTAAATATCCTCGCAACCTCCATGCTTGCAGTGACTACATTCTCTCTCAATATTATGGTCTCAGCGTACAGTGCCGCTAGTGCAGGGGTAACGCCGCGAGCGACAAAACTGTTGATGGAAGACAGCACAACACAAAATGCCTTAGCAACCTTTCTTGGCTCTTTTCTATTTAGTTTGGTAGGAATTATCGCGCTAGGTATTGGGGCCTATCATCAACAAGCACAAATTTATCTATTCATCGTGACTATCGCCGTAATCGTGATGATCATACTCACTCTGCTACGTTGGATTCAGCACCTTTCCGTACTAGGAAGGGTCAGTGAAACCACTTCATACGTAGAGCAAGCCTTGTTAGATGCGATAAGAAAACGGGGCAAAGAGCGCTGGCTAGGTGCTCACCCATGGAGCCACCCAGAGCATAAGCCCAGAGGAAGTAAACCTATTTTGAGCCAAGAAATTGGCTACTTACAGCATGTTGATATGCATCACCTCGATAGTATTGCTGAAGCAAACCAATGCACCATCTACCTTGAGCGACAACCGGGAAGTTTTGTGTACGTAGGTCAACCATTGGCTTGGGTTTGTGGAGAATTGCCAGACGAAAGCGAAGTAACGGCAGCCTTCACGATTCGAACGGAGCGTTCATATGATCAGGACCCTCGCTTTGGTTTAGTCGTTATGGCGGAAATCGCCTCACGAGCACTATCTCCGGCTGTAAATGATAATGGCACCGCGATTGACGTTCTTGGGCGTTCTGTACGAGCACTTTCATTATGGGGAGACCTACTCAGTGAGCCGCCAGCCAAAACTCGATATCCTAGACTATTTGTGCCCGCATTGAGCTACCAGGATTTGTTTGATGATGTCTTTTTGCCGATAGCACACGATGGTGCAGCGCAACTCCAAATACAGATTCGCCTACAAAAGGCCTTGCTAGCTCTCTCTAGTATGCACCCTAAGTTATTTTTGTCACCAGCAATCAAGCTGTCAGAAAAAGCTTTAGAGCTTTCATTAAGCCAACATTATACCGAAGATGAGAAACACCAACTCTCTCAGCTATCTAATCTGGTCACAGACCAAAAAGCCAATGGTTAAGAGAGTCGAATTCAGTTGAAACATATTGCTGCACGGCCTCGTGTATCATGACATGTGCTGATAACGTAGGGCAGAAAAGTCTCTTCGTTTATACACAATTAAAGACTCTGTGCGTTAGGTCTCTTTTCTCTTGGTGAGGGAATCTATATTCTGACGCACAATTTTTAAGGTAAGTGATGGAATAATGACAACGTCTACAACTCTTCCACCTGCAGGTCTCTTTCGTCGACTTGCAGCGTTGATTTACGACACATTGATTATTATCGCAATTGAAATGATGGCCGCTGGTATTGTTATGGCCGTTGTGTTTGCACTAAATGCAGCAGGATTGTTGAGCTATGGCGAGTACGCTGATGCCGCAGATATGCTCGGAAAGCACCCTGTATTGAGCCCTCTATTTACACTTTATCTTGCGGGTGTGTGGATATATTTCTTTGTGTTCTTCTGGACGCGAGCAGGACAAACTCTTGGGATGCGCGCTTGGAAGCTTCGAGTTCGCAATGCCAAAGACGGTGCACCAATTACGGTAACTCAAGCTCTAATTCGTATTTCGACATCTGGCTTTGGCTTGGCAAATCTGACTGTACCGATTGATCCGAAGAAACGTGGTTTCCACGACATTTGGGCCAAAACAGAGGTTGTTGTATTACCGAAGGCAAACTAACTTGTCTAGGAACACAAAAAAGGAAGGCGTAATGCCTTCCTTTTACATTTGGTTCGGTAAAACTTGGTTTATTCGATGATGCTTCAGTTATAGCTTTCTTCGTAGCAGTGCAATCGCAATAGCTAAGAACACCAAACTCGGGGCCAAAGCACCAAACACTGGGGATATGCCATACACCAAGCTTAATGGGCCAAAGAACTCACTGGATATGTAAAAAGTAAACCCGGCAACCACGCCCGACAATACCCTTGCCCCCATGGTCACGCTTCTGAGTGGACCGAAAACAAAAGATAGCGCCATTAACATCATCACAGCAATTGAAAGCGGCTGAGTCAACTTACGCCAAAACGCCAACTCATAGCGAGATGCATCTTGTTCCGATGCTTTTAGGTAAGTCACATAATCATACAAACCGCTCAGTGACAGTTCTTCTGGCTTCACGGTCACCACAGCTAGCTTATCTGGTGCCAAAGAGGTGTGCCACTCCATCTGTTCGATGTCTTGCTTTGAAATTACGTTTTCATTTTCCATGTCCGTAATTTGTACGTAACGCATCAGCCAGTTGTTATCTTGTTGGTAGTCGACTTCTTCGGCGAAAATAACTTTTTGTAGATTCTTATCATCATCAAAACGCCACATATTTAAAGCATAAAGTTTGTCGTCTTCGACTTTACCGATAAAGATAAAGTCGTTTGCATCACGAGCCCACACACCTGAGCGCACAGACACAATGCTACCACCTGATATCGCAAACGCACGTAAGTCACGGGCCATCTTCTGGGCCTCAGGAGCGCCCCATTGACCTAACGCCATAACAACAATCATGAGCGGGACGGCCGTTTTGAGTACCGATAACCCGATATCCAGCTTAGAGAAACCAGCAGCTTGCATCACCACAAGCTCAGAGCTTGAAGCCAACATACCTAAGCCGATCAGGGCACCGAGTAATGCCGCCATTGGAAAGAACATTTCGATATCACGCGGCACACTGAGTAACACAAAGTACAACGCATGAGTGAGGTCGTACACACCTCGCCCAACTTTACGTAGCTGTTCTACATATTTGATGATGCCCGATAAGCCAACAAACGTCGCTAAAACCAAGGCAGTGGTAGAGATGATGGTTCTACCGATGTAAAGGTCTAATATTTTGAACACAGCTTACGCGAGCCTCTTCTTGCGGAATTTGTCTTTTATTCGTCTAGCAGCAACGCTGTCCATCATATTCGCCATGATAGCAACAATCAGCAACATCGCATTGATTGGCCACATACCAATAGCAGCCGGGATGTCACCATCTTCTAATGCAGATTTGGTTGCACTGATCGCCAAGAAATACGCTAGGTAGATCAGAATCGCAGGCCCCATTTTGGCAAACCGTCCCTGACGCGGATTCACCGCAGACAAAGGAATAACGAGCATCGTTAAGAGTGGAATACACACAAATAACGAAATTCGCCATTGTAGCTCCGCTTGCGCCTCTGGATCTGGGTGACCTATCAAGTCAACCGTTGGGTATGCTTCCCAGTCTCGCCCTTTCTTTTTGACCTCACGTTGGCCGATAACACCTTCGTATTCATCGAATTTCGTGATCATATATTCAACGCGAGTAGGCACACCTTCATAACGCGTACCTTCTTTCATAGTGATGATCTGACGACCGTCCGAAAGCTCTTTTACTTCACCAGAAGATGAGAACATCACACTCGGTAACACCGAATCTCGAGGGCGCATCTGCGCAACAAAAACGTTGCTCAAGGTATTGTCTTTAATGTCATCGATGAACACAACCGATGAACCGTCTGGTGTACCTTGGAACTGACCTTTTTTAAGTAGGTCAACGCTGTTTTCTGACGCTACCTGCTCATAAAGCTGCTCAACGCGGTCTTGAGACCACGGAGATAGCCACAACGCATTGAAAGCCGCCACCGCTGAAGTAATCAACGCTAGGTATAAGGCCGCTTGAACTAAGAATTTATTACCAATACCTGTCGCGTTCATTACGACAATTTCGCTCTCTGCATACAGACGACCAAATGTGATCAATATGCCGATATACAGACTTAAAGGCAGCATTAACAGACCCATTGCTGGCATGTTCAAACCAACAATAGAGAAAATCAATCCAGCAGGAATATCCCCATCAGAAGCATCAGCAAGAACACTTATGAATTTCTGGCTTACAAACACCAAAAAAAGTACGAAAAAAATCGCAAATTGGCTCTTGAGTGTTTCGCGGATCAAATATCTAACAATAATCACGCTGAAATTACCTATACAAAACTTGTTTTTTTGGTCGAATCACTATAGTTTCCCGTTGAACCATTTATTTTTTTAAAAATTATAAACTAGATGTTAGTCGCTTAATCAGCTCTGCATGTAAGTCTGGAGCTAAAATTCAACAAGTAAGCGATCATTATCTAACATTTAGAGCAATTTGTCTTCAGGATGTAGGAGTACGCATGGAGTTCAGTGTAAAAAGTGGCAGTCCAGAGAAACAACGTAGCGCATGTATCGTTGTTGGTGTGTTTGAACCACGTCGCCTTTCTCCAGTAGCCGAACAACTTGATAAAATCAGTGACGGTTACATCAGTTCACTACTTCGCCGTGGTGATCTAGAGGGTAAACCTGGTCAGATGCTGCTACTGCATCAAGTACCAGGTGTTTTGTCAGAGCGCGTTTTACTTGTCGGTTGCGGCAAAGAGCGTGAACTTGGCGAGCGCCAGTACAAGGAAATCATTCAAAAGACGATCAGCACACTTAACGAGACAGGCTCAATGGAAGCGGTATGTTTCCTAACTGAACTGCATGTTAAGGGTCGTGATACATACTGGAAAGTGCGCCAGGCTGTAGAAGCGACTAAAGATGGTCTATACACATTTAATCAATTCAAGAGCGTGAAACCTGAGACTCGCCGCCCACTGCGCAAGCTTGTTTTCAACGTACCAACGCGTCGTGAATTGAACTTGGGTGAAAAAGCAATCACTCATGGCCTTGCTATCGCATCAGGTGTCAAAGCCTCAAAAGACCTTGGCAACATGCCGCCAAACGTAGCTAATCCAGCTTACCTTGCTTCTCAAGCTCGTCGTCTAGCGGACGATTACGAAACCGTAACCACCAAAATTATTGGTGAGCAAGAGATGGAAAAACTGGGTATGACCTCTTACCTAGCAGTAGGCCGTGGTTCTAAAAACGAATCTATGATGTCTATCATCGAGTACAAAGGTAACCCTGACTCAGATGCAAAACCGATTGTGCTCGTAGGTAAAGGTCTAACCTTCGACTCAGGCGGTATCTCTCTAAAGCCGGGTGAAGGTATGGATGAGATGAAGTACGACATGTGTGGTGCGGCATCGGTATTCGGTACAATGAAAGCGCTAGCGAAGCTAAACCTACCAATCAACGTTATTGGTGTTCTAGCGGGCTGTGAAAACATGCCTGGCAGCAACGCTTACCGTCCAGGTGACATCCTAACGACCATGTCTGGTCAAACTGTAGAAGTTCTGAACACGGATGCTGAAGGCCGTCTTGTTCTTTGTGACGCACTGACTTACGTAGAGCGTTTCGAACCAGACTGCGTGGTTGACGTTGCAACGCTAACTGGTGCTTGTGTTATCGCACTAGGCCACCATATCAGCGGCGTAATCTCTAACCACAACCCTCTTTCTCATGAGCTAGTAAACGCTTCTGAGCAAGCGAGTGACCGTGCATGGCGTCTACCAATGGCAGACGAGTACCACGAACAGTTGAAGAGCCCGTTTGCGGATATGGCAAACATTGGTGGTCGCCCTGGTGGCACAATTACTGCGGGTTGCTTCTTATCTAAGTTCGCGAAGAAGTACAACTGGGCACACGTCGATATCGCAGGTACCGCGTGGAAATCAGGCGCAGCGAAAGGCTCAACGGGCCGTCCTGTCTCAATGCTTGTCCAATTCCTTTTGAACCGCAGCGGCCAAGAGACAGAAGAGTAATTTCTGAACAGAATCTAAAAGGGCCGCAAGGCCCTTTTTTATTATCCTAATTTTCTAAAATGAAAGTGGGACTTAAGATGGTCTTAGGAAGAGACCCAAGGCAAGTGAGAGAATGATGCAAACTGCAACCTTCTACATCATTAACGAAGAGAGCCCGCAAGCAACGGTGGCTGGCTTTGAAGAATACATCGTGTTTTTGGCTCAGCACTTTGCTCGCCAAGGCGCTAAAGTGTATTTAAACTGCCAAGACAAACCACACGCCGAGCAGCTCGCTGAAGCCTTTTGGCAAGTTGATGCAGACAAGTTCATGGCACATAACCTCGTAGGCGAGGGACCGAAATACGCCACCAACATTGAAATCGGCCATGAAGGTGTAAAACCTAATTGGAACCGTCAGCTGGTAATTAATTTGGCGGAAAATGAGACAACCTTTGCGAACAAGTTTGCTCAAGTGGTAGACTTCGTGCCCTGCGAAGAAAAAGCTAAACAACTCGCAAGAGAAAGATATAAAATTTACCGTCAAGCAGGTTACCAGCTGCAAACGATCGAAATTCAATATCCTTAACGGTCAATCCTTATAGTTAAGGCGATCTTGTTAAGATCCCTCACTTATAAAGATTGACTAAGATTCAACCATCAACGTATCCATTAAAAGAGCGCTATGGAAAAGACATACAACCCAACTTCAATCGAACAAGCTCTGTATCAGACTTGGGAAGAGAAAGGCTACTTTAAGCCACACGGTGACACTACTAAAGAATCATACAGCATCATGATCCCGCCACCGAACGTCACTGGTAGCCTACACATGGGCCACGCGTTCCAAGATACGATCATGGATACGCTTATCCGTTGTGAACGTATGAAGGGTAAAAACACCCTTTGGCAAGTAGGTACTGACCACGCTGGTATCGCAACTCAGATGGTTGTTGAGCGTAAGATCGCTGCAGAAGAAGGCAAAACAAAACACGATTACGGTCGTGAAGCTTTTATCGACAAAATCTGGGAATGGAAAGGCGAATCTGGCGGCACTATCACTAAGCAGCTTCGTCGTCTTGGCGCATCTGTAGACTGGGATCGTGAACGCTTCACGATGGACGATGGTCTATCTAACGCCGTTCAAGAAGTGTTCGTACGTCTATACGAAGACGATCTAATCTACCGCGGTAAGCGTCTAGTTAACTGGGATCCAAAGCTACACACAGCGATTTCAGATCTAGAAGTAGAGAACAAAGACACTAAAGGCAACATGTGGCACTTCCGCTACCCACTAGCAGATGGCGCAAAAACAGCGGATGGCAAAGACTACATCGTTGTTGCAACGACTCGTCCAGAGACCGTGCTAGGCGATACAGGTGTTGCAGTTAACCCAGAAGATCCACGTTACAAAGATCTTATCGGTAAAGAAATCATCCTTCCTATCGTTGATCGTCGCATCCCAATCGTGGGCGATGAGCACGCAGATATGGAAAAAGGTACTGGCTGTGTGAAAATCACACCTGCGCACGACTTCAACGACTACGAAGTAGGTAAGCGCCACCAGCTACCAATGATCAACATTCTGACTTTCGACGCGAACATCCGCGACTCAGCAGAAGTATTCAACACTAACGGCGAAGCAAGCGACGCTTACAGCACTGAGCTACCAGCTAAATACCACGGTATGGAGCGTTTTGCCGCTCGTAAAGCTATCGTTGCTGAATTCGACGAGCTAGGCCTACTTGAAGAAGTGAAAGATCACGATCTACAAGTTCCTTACGGCGACCGTGGTGGCGTGGTTATCGAACCAATGCTAACTGACCAATGGTACGTACGTACTGCGCCTCTAGCGAAAACCGCAGTTGAAGCAGTAGAAAACGGCGACATCCAATTCGTTCCTAAGCAATACGAAAACATGTACTTCTCTTGGATGCGTGACGTTCAAGACTGGTGTATCTCTCGTCAGCTATGGTGGGGTCACCGCATCCCAGCTTGGTACGACAACCAAGGTAATGTTTACGTAGGTCGCACTGAAGAAGAAGTTCGTAAGAACAACAACCTAGAGTCAGTCATTGAACTTCACCAAGACGAAGACGTACTGGATACGTGGTTCTCTTCTGCACTATGGACGTTCGGTACTCAAGGTTGGCCAGAGCAAACTGACGATCTGAAAGTATTCCACCCTTCAGACGTTCTAGTAACTGGTTTCGACATCATCTTCTTCTGGGTTGCGCGCATGATCATGATGACCATGCACTTCGTGAAAGACGAAAACGGCAAACCACAAGTACCATTTAAGACGGTTTACGTTACTGGTCTAATCCGTGACGAAAACGGTGACAAGATGTCCAAGTCGAAAGGTAACGTACTTGACCCAATCGACATGATTGATGGTATCGACCTAGAGTCTCTCGTAGAGAAGCGTTGTGGCAACATGATGCAGCCTCAACTAGCGAAGAAGATCGAGAAGAACACTCGTAAGACGTTTGAAAACGGTATCGAAGCATACGGTACAGACGCACTGCGTTTCACTCTTGCAGCAATGGCATCAACAGGTCGTGATATCAACTGGGATATGAAGCGTCTTGAGGGTTACCGTAACTTCTGTAACAAACTATGGAACGCAAGCCGTTACGTAATGATGAACACAGAAGAGCAAGATTGTGGCTTCAACGGTGGTGAGATTGAATACTCACTAGCAGACAAGTGGATCGAGTCTCAGTTTGAACTTGCAGCGAAAGCGTTCAACAACCATATCGACAACTTCCGTCTAGATATGGCGTCTAACACGCTTTACGAATTCATCTGGAACCAATTCTGTGACTGGTACCTAGAGCTAACTAAACCCGTTCTATGGAAAGGTACTGAAGCGCAACAGCGTGGTACTCGCCGTACGCTAATCACGGTTCTTGAGAAGACTCTTCGTCTAGCTCACCCAGTGATTCCTTACATCACTGAAACTATCTGGCAAAGCATCAAGCCACTAGTTGAAGGTGTTGAAGGCGAGACAATCATGCTTCAAGCACTGCCTCAATTCGACGAAGCAAACTTCAACCAAGAAGCGCTAGACGACATTGAATGGGTGAAAGCGTTTATTACCAGCATCCGTAACCTACGTGCTGAATACGACATCAACCCAGGTAAGCCGCTTGACGTTATGCTGAAAGCAGCAAACGCAGAAGACGCTGCGCGTCTAGAAGCAAACAAACAAGTACTAATGTCTCTAGCGAAACTAGAATCTGTACGCGTACTTGCTGCTGACGAAGAAACGCCAGCGTGTGCAACAGCATTGGTTGCTAAGTCTGAGCTAATGATCCCAATGGCAGGTCTGATCGACAAAGATGCTGAGCTTGCTCGTCTAGATGGCGAAATCAAGAAGACGCACGGCGAAATCAAGCGTATCGAAGGCAAACTGGGCAACGAAGGCTTTGTAGCGAAAGCACCTGAAGCTGTTGTTGCTAAAGAGCGTGAGAAGCTTGAAGGCTACAAAGAGACACTAGCTAAGCTAGAAGAGCAGAAGACAACGATCGCTGCACTTTAAGCCTCAGTGAAAGAGAAGAACTCACACTTCTCACTTTGAATCCAAAGGTTGGCCATCATGGTCAACCTTTTTTGTATCTCTTTCACCAAAAACCATCATCAATAGCTTTCCCCTATCGCAACAATACTCATCATCCATTAGCATTAATGAGAATTATTATCGATAATGAACTCATCGAAACAAACACGATTGAGTAATTATCATGAAAAAGACACTAACTTTCGCAGCACTGCATTTTACTATCGCATTTAGTGTCGCTTACGTACTCACAGGCGACATTCTAATTGGTAGTTTAATTGCCATGATTGAGCCTTCAGTGAACACCGTAGCCTTCTACTTTCATGAAAAGGCATGGGCAAAAGTCCCAGCACTTAAAGCTCGTCAGTGGATGACCAAATTAAAAACCGCAAGCTTTGCGACCGTGCACTTCAGCGTCGCTTTTACCGTGGTTTACTTACTAACAGGTGATGCATTTGTCGGCGGCGTAATGGCGATGCTAGAGCCGAGTTTGAACACGGTGGCTTACTACTTCCACGAGAAAGTATGGATGCGTAAATCATCAGAAAAAGCTCCAGCACCGCAGTTTTGTTTACATCACCACGCTTAAACATGGAGGCTCACTACGTCTCCTAACGAGAAAAATGACATTTACCATTGACAAGGTTGCGCACCGCAATTATTTTAGTTGCGGTGCGCAACTTTATTTTTTAGAGGTAAGTGATAATGAACGCTCGTCAACTTCGACACTACTCCCGTCAAGCAGTCCGATTGCTTGGTATGCTTGATAAACAATGCGGCGATGTCGCTCTCACTCCAGTGCAAGCGCACGCATTGGGTGAAATCCAATTGCAGCCATTGACCATCAATCAGCTGGCACAGCAGCTTAATGTCGACAAGTCCAACGCGAGCCGAACCGTTACTGGTTTGATTAAATTAGGTTTGGTCGAGAGCATCGAAAACCCAAAAGACAAACGTAGTCAACTCGTCGCGATTACAGAGCAAGGCCAACAGGCGTTATCACAACTGGACCAACAGCAAAACCACTTCTTTGAACAACTGCTTACCCAACTCGATGACAGCGAGCAAGAGCAACTCAAACTTGGTCTAGAGACTTACCTAAAAGGGCTAACAAAAGTGTGTCAGGCTGAGGAATACGTTCTTCGACCTCTTACTAAAGCAGACAACCCGCAAGTCGCAGATGTGATTCGTAAAGTCTCTGCAGAATACGGCTTAACCGCAGACAAAGGTTATGGTGTGGCCGATCCAACGCTTGATGATATGTATTCGGTGTACAATCAAAACAGGGCCGCCTATTGGGTCATTGAACATCGCGGAGAGATCGTTGGTGGCGGTGGCTTTGCCCCTTTAGCTGGCGAGCCAAATGTATGTGAACTACAAAAGATGTACTTTTTACCTCAAACACGAGGGCACGGTTTAGCCAAACGCATCGTCGCATTGAGCTTACAATTGGCGAAACAATTTGGTTATCAGCAGTGCTATTTAGAGACAACTGAATGTCTGAGAGAAGCGGTAAGCTTGTATGAAAAGCTAGGCTTTGAGCATCTCGATGCCCCGCTTGGACAAACAGGGCATGATGCATGTGAAGTCGTAATGCTTAAAACACTGTAATAAAGAGCATTACTAAGAGTTAAAGCACAACATGGGTAACACAAAGCTCCTGGCTCAAGGCAACAGTGAAGTTTTGGTGCTGCCCATCCAACTCAACAGACAACTGGTAGAGATCACTTGGATCAGGATCAGTAAGATCGGCATACTTTGGCGCTTCGATCTGGAATAAAGCGCTCGCATGCTCCGCTCGGACATCAATAGGAATATGGTAAGTCATACCATTAAACTTAACCGATGCAGAGACCAGGCCCGGCGAAAAAGTTTGATAGTACAAGTCTACTTTAAACTCACAACCACCACCGTGGTGCCAAATCTGTTCGGTAGCCACGCGGTCTAAACGCACATTGCGAATGAACTGCAGATACGGTTCTTGCCATACCCCTAAGCGCTCATCACTTTTTTTATATTCATGATCTGCAAGTAAACACAACTCCGGTTTATCCTCATCCAACAGAAGATCTTCTTCTTCCTCAAGGAATAGGATCTCAAAACGGTTGCGCCCCATCTGCATGAACGGGCGAATGTCTTTCTTGTAGACATTTTGAGAACCGTCACAGTCAAACAATGCTACTCCGTTCAAACGCACTTCTGCATGGTAATCCACACCACCCAACACCATTTCTACCGCTGGGAATGCCATCATGGATTCGTCCACTTCAATGTCATGCATCAGGTGCCACTCTTGCTGACGAATTGCTTCTTCTGTCAGTTCAGCTGGCAATACCTGACTCAAAGGAGCAGGGAAAGTAATGTCATCCTGTGGGATAGAAAGGTCCGTCAGTGGAGAGACTTGCCATAAACCGGCGAGTGAGAGTTGCATATACACCTTGAGCTAGATCAATTTTCACGCATTATAGGGAGAAATCCCCTATAAACTCAATGTGAATTATTTATCGCCTCCACATTCGTCAGTTTTTCAAGGAATAAAAAAACCAGCGTTAAACGCTGGTTTTTCCAAAAGTAGTGAGCTTTGATTACTCGTCGTCTTCATCTTCTTCAGGGTAAAGCGCATCTTCGCCTTCGTAGTACGTACCCCAACCGTCATAGATGATGTCGTATTTTTCTGCCAAGTGAATCAATTTTTCAACTTGCGCATCAATCGCTTCTGCGTCTAGTGCGGACTCCATAGTCGCATCACAGCAAAGCAACTTGTTACCATCTTCATCTTCAGTTTCTTCTGCTTCAAGAACTTCAAAGCCCATCTTGAATGCTTCAACTACCGCTTTTTCTAGCGTGTCAAAATCTTCTGCAAACAGGTGGTGCTCAATTTCGTATAGCGAATCTGGATCGCTGCCATCTTCTAGCAATGCTGCAATGATATCGCGAGTCTCTTCCTTTTGAATCTCAATTAATTCTTCTACTGATAGATATTCATCTTCGTGAGACATGTTTTGGCTCCAGATTAGTTACTTGATGGAAACACAATACCCGATACTGAGTATGCTGATCCGGTGAAATATGGCATGGATTGCGATGAAAAGCCACAAACAAACATCATACCACTGCGATTCTTATCGGTTATTTGAATCTAAATATTAAACCGACCACACAAAGAAACAAAAAATTAACAAAGAATGGCGTTTTTTAATATTCAGAACATCCTAATTGACACTTAATGTGGTTATTTTCTCTTTCTATGCGTGTTTATGATGCTTTCTTGAATACACTCACGTGTAAAACGAAGATGCATAACGAATAAATTCACTTTAATAATGCATAATTTAGAATAAAAATGCACGTTTTATGCACTGTGCATGTATTCTTTCTCAACGGGAAAATTAGAATAAAAACGCACGCACTCTAATTTTAGTAAAATAGCATTTATATCTAATAATAAATTTCATAAGAATAAAAATAAAAATAAAAAACTCACAAAACCATAAACACCAGAATATAAACAAAGCTTGATAACTTGCATCTTTCTAGGAAGCTTGTCATAACTAATGGCTGGAAAATTTGTAAGGATACAAAATGAGCAAGCTGTACGTTGGATCAGAAGTTGGTCAACTTCGACGAGTTCTATTAAATCGCCCTGAACGCGCCCTAACCCACTTAACTCCGTCAAACTGTCATGAGTTGCTATTTGATGACGTTCTTGCTGTAGAAGCGGCAGGTGAAGAGCACGATGCATTCGCACGTACGCTGCGCGAGCAAGACGTTGAAGTGCTTCTCCTCCACGATTTACTGGTCGAAACCCTCGCTGTTCCAGAAGCAAAACAATGGCTGCTGAACACTCAGATTTCTGACTTTCGTTACGGGCCAACCTTTGCGCGAGACCTACGCCAATACTTTTCAGAAATGGATGATGAACACCTTGCCTGCATCTTTTTAGGTGGCTTAGCTTACTCAGAGCTACCGATCTCCTCATCTTCTATGCTGCCAAAAATGAAGCGTCCTCTCGACTTTGTTATTGAGCCACTGCCTAATCACCTCTTTACTCGTGATACCTCATGCTGGGTTTATGGCGGCGTTTCTCTTAACCCGATGATGATGCCTGCACGCCAACGTGAAACAAACCACTTACGTGCGATTTATCGTTGGCACCCAATTTTTGCTGGCCAAGATTTTATCAAATACTTCGGTGACGATGATCTGCATTATGATAATGCGAATGTCGAAGGCGGTGATGTGTTGGTTATTGGTAAAGGTGCAGTTCTTATCGGTATGTCTGAGCGTACGACTGCACAAGGTGTAGAGAACCTTGCAGCAAGCCTATTTAAAGCAGGCCAAGCTACCGAGGTGATTGCAATTGATCTGCCTAAACACCGCTCATGTATGCATTTAGACACCGTGATGACCCATATGGATGTAGATACTTTCTCTGTTTACCCAGAGATCATGCGCAAAGATCTCGACACATGGCGCTTAACACCAAAAGGCAACGGTGAAATGCATGTTGAAGCCTCACATAACTATCTGCACGCGATTGAGTCCGCTCTTGGCTTAGATCAGCTGAAAATCATCACCACTGGTGGCGACAGCTATGAAGCGGAACGCGAACAATGGAATGATGCCAATAACGTTCTAACTGTAAAACCGGGCGTAGTAATTGGTTACGAACGCAACGTATACACCAACGAAAAATACGATAAAGCTGGCATCAAAGTACTGACAGTACCTGGTAACGAGCTTGGTCGTGGTCGCGGTGGCGCTCGCTGTATGAGCTGTCCAATAGAACGAGACGATATATAACTTACTCGTCCCTTTACATTAGGTGAATCAAAACTAAGGTTGATGTGAATACATCAACCTTTTTTAGCTTTAATTAAAAATAATTATTCACAATAAAAGCATTTATATGTTTTAATAAATTCTATTAATCTAATCACATGTACTAAGGGACGAGCTATGGCTTTCAATTTACGTAACCGCAACTTTTTGAAGCTATTGGACTTCTCAACCAAAGAAATCCAGTTTTTGCTCGAACTGTCTGCAGAGCTGAAAAAAGCTAAATATGCAGGAACAGAGCAGAAGAAACTTCAAGGTAAAAACATCGCACTAATCTTTGAGAAATCTTCGACTCGTACCCGATGTGCGTTTGAAGTCGCTGCCTTTGACCAAGGTGCTCAAGTCTCTTACATCGGCCCTTCTGGCTCGCAGATCGGTCATAAGGAATCGATGAAAGACACAGCTCGTGTTCTTGGTCGTATGTACGACGGGATTGAATACCGAGGCTTTGGCCAATCCATTGTTGAAGAGCTTGGTACTTATGCTGGTGTTCCAGTGTGGAATGGTTTAACGGATGAGTTCCACCCAACCCAGATCCTTGCTGACTTCCTGACCATGCAAGAGCACGGCCGTGGTAAACAGCTGCATGAAATAACCTTCGCTTACCTAGGTGATGCGCGCAACAACATGGGTAACTCACTTATGGTGGGCGCAGCGAAAATGGGCATGGATATTCGCCTTGTCGCGCCAAAAGCGTTCTGGCCTGAAGAAGAGCTCGTGGCAACTTGTCAAACTATCGCGCAACAAACCGGTGCAAAAATCACGTTAACAGAAAGCGTTGAGGAAGGTGTGAAAGGTTGTGACTTCCTATACACCGACGTTTGGGTGTCTATGGGTGAGTCTGCCGAGGCATGGGATGAACGTGTAGCGTTAATGACACCTTATCAAATCAATATGGACGTGATTGAGCAAACGGGTAATCCACATGTGAAATTCATGCACTGCCTTCCAGCTTTCCACAATGATGAAACCACCGTCGGCAAAGAAGTCGCTGAAAAATACGGTATGAAAGGCCTTGAAGTAACAGAAGAGGTATTTGAATCGGAATACTCCATCGTATTCGACGAAGCTGAAAACCGTATGCATACCATCAAAGCCGTGATGGTTGCGACGCTAGGAAGCTAAACCAGTGCGCAAAAACAGCCGATAAAAACCATGATGTAATCGCTTGCGCTCACGAAAGTTAAGCGTATAATGCTCGGCAATTTGTCTGAGGATTAAGAAATGACCACGCTGATTGCTGACGTAAAAACGCGATTTGCTCTCGCTAAGCGACTACGCTTACGTGGTGTTATTTTCGTTAATTCTATTGAATTTTAAAACCTCCCCATTGGGGAGGTTTTTTTATGTCCAAAATTCCTTTCGGTTATTTGGATGTAGTCATCAATGTTATAGGGAAGAAGATCATGGCGAACTCGCTTTACCAGAAGCACATCATCTCTATTCCAGAGCTTTCACGCGAAGAACTGGAACTTATCGTAGAAACAGCAGGTAGCCTTAAAAAAGCACCTCGACCAGAACTGATTAAAAACAAAGTCGTTGCAAGTTGTTTCTTTGAACCATCAACACGTACACGTTTATCGTTTGAAACAGCGATTCAGCGCATTGGTGGTGACGTGATTGGCTTTGATAATGATGGTAATACCTCTCTGGCGAAGAAAGGCGAAACACTCGCAGATTCAGTACAAGTCATCTCTTCTTACGTCGATGCCTTTGTGATGCGTCATCCACAAGAAGGCGCCGCTCGCTTGGCATCTGAATTTTCAAATGGCGTGCCAGTGATCAACGCGGGCGACGGTGCAAACCAACACCCAACTCAAACGCTACTCGACCTATACACCATCGCGGAAACACAAGGGCGTCTAGACAACCTGAACGTCGCATTCGTAGGTGACCTAAAATATGGCCGCACAGTGCACTCACTGACTCAAGCCTTAGCAAAGTTTAACAACATCCGCTTCTTCTTTGTTGCACCAGATGCGCTGGCAATGCCAGATTACATCTGCGAAGAACTAGACGAAGCTGGCATTCAATATAGCCTACACACAGACATGGAAAGTGTGATTCCTGAACTGGATATTCTGTACATGACACGCGTACAGAAAGAACGCTTTGACGAATCGGAATACGCACATATTAAGTCGGCTTACATCCTAACGGCGGCACTACTAGAAGGCGCGCGTGAGAACTTGAAAGTACTGCACCCACTACCACGTGTGGATGAAATTACAACTGATGTTGATAAAACGCCTCATGCTTACTTCTTCCAGCAAGCTCAAAATGGCGTGTATGCTCGCCAAGCACTGCTGGCGCTTGTTCTAAACGAAACACTGTAATCGAGGGGAGAAATCATGGCTAAAGAAACTCAATTGCAGGTAGAAGCAATCAAAAATGGTACGGTCATCGACCACATCCCTGCGCAAATCGGCATCAAAGTATTAAGACTGTTCGATATGCACAATTCATCACAACGCGTAACGATTGGACTGAACTTGCCATCATCAGCACTCGGTCATAAAGATCTACTCAAAATCGAAAATGTGTTTATCAATGAAGAGCAAGCGAGCAAGCTAGCGTTGTATGCTCCTCACGCGACCGTGAATCAAATCGAGAATTATGAAGTGGTGAAAAAGCTCGCATTAGAGCTTCCTGAGCGCATCAATGATGTATTTGAATGCCCGAATTCAAACTGTATTTCTCATAATGAACCAGTAGAAAGCAGCTTTAGCGTGTTCGAGAAGAAACAAGAAATCCGCCTAAAGTGTAAATACTGCGAGAAAGTGTTCTCACGCGAGATCGTAACCGAGCGATAAACACGCCGCACGACTAGGCTGTGATACGTTTAAAATACCCTGTAATGTCAGGGTATTTTGCTCTTTACCTACCGAGGGTTTAGAGGCAAACTGAGAATCTTTATTCCCTACAACTGATGGAAAAAATCAAATGACGAAAGTACTTCACACTGAGTCTGCACCAGCAGCAATCGGTCCTTACGTTCAAGGCGTAGATCTAGGTAACATGGTTCTTACTTCAGGCCAAATCCCAGTAAACCCAGCGACAGGTGAAGTGTCTGCTGATATCGCAGAACAAGCTCGTCAGTCTCTAGAAAACGTAAAGGCTGTAGTTGAATCTTCAGGTCTTAAAGTATCTGATATTGTAAAGCTAACGGTTTTTGTTAAAGACCTAAATGACTTTGGCACAGTGAACGAAGTTTACGGCAAGTTCTTTGATGAGCACGGCGTAGCAAACTACCCTGCACGCTCTTGTGTAGAAGTGGCTCGCCTACCAAAAGATGTTGGCATCGAGATTGAAGCAATCGCTGTTCGCAAATAATTGCACTTGCTGACAAACATAAAAAAACGGGTAGCTCAGGCTACCCGTTTTTTATTGTCTTTTCGTGATGATATCGCAGTAAAACTTAAGCAGCGTTGCGCTGTTTGACTTCTTCATCTAACGATTCAAGCTTCTCTTTCATCTGTTCACGACAGATATTCGCTAACTCGCGAATGCCCTCTTTACCATAGCCTTCAGTGCTGATTGGAGGTAGCATTTCAACAATCACATGACCATTGTTCCAACGGTTCAGCTTAATTTTATTCGTCGAGCTACATACGATAGGAATGATTGGCACACCTGCACCAATTGCCGCATGAAAAGCACCTGTTTTGAATGGAAGCAAACCACGCCCACGAGAACGCGTGCCTTCTGGGAACATCCACACCGAAACATCACTTTCTTTCATGCTGCTCACGACCTGATCGATAGTACCTTTTGCTTTAGAACGATTCGCTCGGTCAATCAGAATGTTACCCGTAAGCCAGTAAAGCTGACCAAACAGTGGCATCCAAGCCAAGCTCTTTTTACCTACTGTCACAACTTTCGGAGTCACAGCCGCAGAAACAGTAAACATGTCCCAGTTGTTCTGGTGGTTAGCAATGTAAACATGTTGACCGCGTGAATACGCATCTTCAGGGATACGCAACTCTAACTTAATCCCAAACACACGAGACATCTTGGCAAACAAACGGCCAAAAGTGAAAACGTGCTTAGGGTTTCTAGGGCTTAATAGGCAGTAACCACAACCACCAATAAACATAACAATCGCAAAGATAGCGACAGCAAATACACGTAACAGTGCAATCATTCTTGTTCTCCAGGAACCGGCTTTTGCCAGATACAGCTATTAATATCTCTCTTTCCATAAAGGGAAAATATGGTCATGAGAGTGATATAAAAAAGCCGAAACTCAGGTTTCGGCTCTCTTGATATCCAAGTTACCTGCGGTGCAGTTTAACTTGCCTAGCTCACTCGCTCAATATTTGCGCCAAGTGCAGCCAGTTTATTTTCGATTTTGTCGTAACCACGGTCGATATGGTAAATACGATCAACGACGGTTTCGCCTTTAGCAATGCAACCTGCAATAACCAAACTAGCCGAAGCTCGTAGATCGGTTGCCATCACTTGCGCACCGCTGAGTGACTCAACATCACCACAGATAACCGTATTGCCTTCGATCTCAGCTTTAGCGCCCATACGCATGAGTTCTGGTACGTGCATAAAGCGGTTTTCAAAGATAGTCTCAGTGATTACGCCGCCACCTTTCGCCATCATGTTCAGTAGCGTAAATTGAGCTTGCATATCCGTCGGGAAACCAGGATGTGGCGCAGTACGTACACTTACCGCTTTTAGCTCGCGGTCGGTCATATCAACGGAGATCCAATCTTCACCCGTTTCGACAAGCGCGCCAGCTTCTTCCAGCTTGGCGAGAACCGCTTCAAGCAAATGAGCATTAGTGTTGCGACATACCACTTTACCGCCAGATACTGCTGCTGCGACAAGGAATGTTCCCGTCTCAATACGGTCAGCAACCACGTTGTGTTTACAACCGCCTAGGCGCTCAACACCTTCAATCGTAATGGTATCTGTGCCAGCGCCAGAGATTTTTGCGCCAAGCTTATTTAGGAAATCAGCGGTATCGACGATTTCAGGCTCACGCGCAGCGTTATCTAGTGTTGTTGTGCCTTCCGCCAGCGCAGCGGCACACATGATGGTGATCGTCGCGCCTACGCTGACTTTATCCATCACGATGTGCGCGCCTTTTAGACGACCATCCACTTCTGCTTTCACATAACCATCTTCTAATGTAATGGTTGCGCCAAGCTGCTCTAAACCAGAAATATGCAGATCCACAGGACGAGCGCCAATAGCACAACCGCCTGGTAAAGAAACCTGACCTTGACCAAAGCGCGCCACCAAAGGACCCAAAGCCCAAATAGAAGCACGCATGGTTTTCACCAAGTCATAAGGCGCACAGTATTCTGTAATACTGCTTGGATCAACATGAACAGAGCCATTGCGGCTTACTTTCGCGCCTAAACGCTTAAGCAATTCCATGGTTGTATCGATATCACGAAGGTGTGGTACGTTTGCCACTTCTACTGGCTCTTCCGCCAAGATAGACGCAAATAAAATCGGCAGTGCTGCGTTTTTTGCACCTGAAATGGTCACTTCACCAACTAGTGGTTTATCTGACCCAATAACTCGAAACTTTTCCATCAATAAACCTTAAAGCGACATCAATTTCTTATCACGAGCCCACTCTTCTGGTGTGAACGCTTTGATTGATAATGCGTGAATGTCGTTACGCTGGATGTATTCCATCAGAGGAGCATAAATTAGCTGCTGCTTCTTAACGCGGCTCATTCCATCGAAACAAGCATCAACAGCAACCACTTCATAGTGGCTACCTTCACCTTTCACATGCACTTCTTGAAGGTTTAGTGCTTCTTCTAATAACTGTTGTACTTTTGCGCTATCCACAATTTACCCCTGATAATTCTGTATGTGTTTGGCCACTAAAGATTCAACATTGCTCAGTTGAAACAAAGTGCGCAGTTGCGCCGGCACGAAACTGAGCATTATATGACAGTTTTGCTTTTTTGCATGCTCTAATAAGTGGATTAACATCACCATTCCTGCAGAGTCGACGCGCTCTATCTCTTTTAGCGAGCATTCCAGCTCCGATTGAGCAGGTTGCCATTGCTGTGCATACGCCCACAATGAAGGCACTGTATCTCTATCAAGTGCCCCTGTTAGCTTAAGAATGTTTTGATCCAATTGCCACTGAGCGGGAGTCTGGGCCATTATTTCTTCGCCTCGAAGCGGATCGGTTCTGCGGCCAATTTTTCTAGGTCTTTAGCAACAGATAGAATACCTTCTTGACGAATTTTACTGTTCCATTCGGATTGTTTACTAGAAAGCAAACTAATGCCCTCTGCAATCATATCGAATGCTTCCCACTCACCAGACTGGTTGTCTTTACGCAGTTTAAACTCAAGTTTGATGTTTGGACGCGGAGTATCGATGATATCAACTTTAATGCTTGTAATACGCTTAGAGTCATCAATGCTAGGCTCAGGACCAAACTCAATTTTTTGGTCAGAGTATTGCGTCAACACTTGTGCATAAGACGCAATTAGGTACGCACGAAATGCATCGATAAACTCAAGTACATCTTCACGCTTAGCACCTTTTAAGTTTGGACCAAGAAGTTTTAACCCTGCATAGCGGTAGTTGACGTAAGGCATTAGCTCTTCTTCAACGATCACTTTAAGTAAATTTGGATCTTGTTTGATTTTCGGCTGTTCGGCTTTCAATCTTTCGAACGTGACTTCAGCTACCTGCTTCATCATCTTATAAGGTTCAGTTTTATCCACCTCTGCTGCTGTTGTTCCAAAGACGCTAAACACAGCACAAACTGAAAGTAGTAATCTCGCTAACATAGTTATTCCTTACTTGAGTCGTCTGAACCACCTACGCTGTATAGTACTTGACCAATTAAGTCTTCAAGCACAAGCGCCGATTTGGTGTCTTCGATGGTATCACCATCCACCAGCATGACTTCATCATCAAAAACGAAGCCAGGTACTAAACCAATGTATTGCTCACCAATCAGGCCAGATGTCAAAATTTGTACGCTCGACGTTTCTGGGAACTGATTGTATTTGCTATTGATAGATAGTGTTACAACTGGCAATAAGTTGTCTGGGTTAAGCGAAATACTACTTACTCGACCAATCACAACGCCCCCCACTTTTACGGGCGAACGAACTTTTAAACTGCCAATATTATCGAACTCGGCTTTGAGGGTATAAGTATCACCAGAGCCAATGCTTTTTACGTCAGCAACTTGAAAAATCATCACAAGAATCGCGCAAATTCCCGCTAATACAAAGCTGCCAACCCATAATTCAGTTTTACGTGTTTGTTGCATGATTAATTCCCAAACATCAATGCGGTCAGTACAAAGTCTAATCCTAGTACTGCTAAAGAAGAATGCACAACAGTGCGCGTAGTTGCTCGGCTGATCCCTTCCGATGTTGGAATAGCATCATAACCGTTAAATAGAGCGACCCAAGTAACCGTAATTGCAAACGCAAAACATTTGATCATACTGTTACCAATGTCTTGCCCTAGCTCAACAGAGGACTGCATCGCTGACCAAAAACTGCCGTGATCAACGCCTTTCCAGTCAACACCAACAAGCTGAGCGCCCCAAATTCCCACAGCCATGAAAATCATAGCCAGTAAAGGCATTGAGATAACCCCAGCCCAAAACCGTGGTGCAATCACTCGTTTCAATGGGTCTACCGCCATCATTTCAAGGCTAGACAGTTGTTCCGTTGCTTTCATTAGACCTATCTCTGCGGTTAACGCAGAACCGGCACGACCAGCAAACAAAAGTGCAGTAACAACGGGTCCTAATTCACGGAGTAACGAAAGCGCTACCATTTGCCCCAAACTGCCTTCTGCGCCGTAATCCACCAACACAACATAGCCTTGTAGACTCAAAACCATTCCAATGAACAGACCAGATACGACGATGATCGCCAGCGACTGAACACCAACAGAATAAAGTTGCTTAACAAGCAGAGGAAAGCTTCTGATCGGTTGTGGCTTAGAAAATAGCGCCCCAATCAACATGAAAGTCGCACGACCAAATGCTCCGCAAATAGAAAGCGTGCGTCGACCCAGCGAGGCGACAAAGTGAATGAAGTTATCGACCATCAAATAAGTCCTTTTCGATACTTTGAGAAGGGAAACGAAACGGTACAGGACCGTCGGCATCACCTTGTAAGAACTGCTGGACACGAGGATCAGAGTTTTGAGTCAGCTCTTCTGGCGTACCATAGGCGATGATTTTTCCATCGGCCATCAGGTATACCCAGTCAGCAATACTCATGACTTCAGGTACGTCGTGAGAAACCACAATAGAGGTCAAACCTAACGCTTGGTTTAGATTGCTAATTAGCTCAACCAAAACGCCCATAGTGATTGGGTCTTGCCCCACAAACGGCTCATCGTACATGATCAGGTCAGGATCAAGTGCGATTGCACGAGCCAAAGCAGCGCGTCTTGCCATACCACCTGAAAGCTCACTCGGCATTAATTGCGCCGCGCCGCGCAGACCGACAGCTTCGAGCTTGAGTAACACCATGGTGCGAATCAAATCTTCCGATAAATCGGTATGCTCTCTCAATGGAAAGGCGACATTATCAAAAACATTCAAATCAGTGAATAAAGCCCCTGACTGGAACAACATGCTCATTTTCTTTCGAGCATGGTAGAGTTTTTTACGCGAGAGAGAGGGAATATTGTCGCCATCAAACCAGATCTCTCCTTGCTCGGGATACAACTGACCACCAATCAAACGCAGCAGTGTTGTTTTACCAATTCCCGATGGTCCCATAATGGCCGTCACTTTGCCCTCAGGAACATGCAGATCAATATCATCAAAGATCATGCGTTCTCCCCGTGAAAAAGTGAGGTTGTTCACGGTGACTAAATCGTTGTTCGACATATCATCTCTTCTACTGTAGGAGCGTTGCAACTCACGGAATCATCAAGCAGATACTCATCGGAGTTGAATTCTACGTTTAATAAAGTAACGTCGGTACATTTATTAGGCTGCAATCATAAGCACATTGGCGTTGAATTTAAAGCACTGTTCAATTAAATAAAGTCGAGTATATCCCTGCAATTTCTCATGGTTTATGACCGAATTAGCACGAAGTGTTTAAATCCTAGACCAGAATTGCTCATTTAAATGAGTGAGATTTACATACATTTTCGTTACTAACCTTTAATTTATTCTTCGTTTATCTTCCATTTTAGGCCGCAAAAGGTCAAAATTAGCGGTTATTCATTTTACTTATTTAATACTTAGGAATTCTCATGCTCGAAGCCGTTGCGTTGCTTATAGTCGGTCTTGTTTTGCTTGTTTGGAGTGCAGATAAACTTGTTTTTGGCTCTGCAGCGATAGCCCGCAACGTCGGTATTTCCCCGCTTGTCATTGGCATGACAATCCTCGCGATGGGCTCATCCGCCCCTGAGATGATGGTATCTGCAACCGCTGCTTGGGATGGCAAAACAGATACAGCGGTGGGTAACGTATTAGGCTCAAACATAGCGAACATTGCGTTAATCCTAGGTATTACAGCGCTGATCAAGCCTTTGTCGATTAGCTCCGCCGTCATCCGCCGAGAACTTCCACTCATGATAGCCGTAACCGTACTCGCTGGTATTCTGCTTTGGAATAGCCATCTCGGTTTTTATGAGGGTGTCTTATTGTTTGTACTCTTTGGGGCATTTTTATTTGCTATGTTGCAAATCAGCCGCAAAGAGCAAAAATCAGGTGATGTTTTTCTTGATGACCAAGAGTCAGAGATCCCAGAAGGCGTCAGTAACCCTAAAGCAATCATGTGGGTGGTTATTGGCTTGATACTGCTTCCTTTGGCAGCCAGCATGCTGGTTGATAACGCGGTAATTATTGCTAAACACTTTGGTATGAGCGACCTTGTTATCGGTCTAACTATTATCGCCATTGGCACTAGCCTGCCAGAACTAGCCGCATCACTTGCGGGAGTTTTAAAGGGTGAAGACGACATGGCTGTCGGTAACATTATCGGTTCGAATGTGTTTAACATTCTGGCGGTAATGGGGATTCCTGGCATCATTAATCCATCGGTGCTCAGTGAGTACGCGATGGGACGTGACTTCTGGGTCATGTTAGGCGTTTCATTGTTACTTGTCGCGATGTGTTTGGGTAAATCACGCAGTATTAACCGTATTGAAGGTGCCATCTTGTTTGTGTGCTTCTTAGGTTACCAAGTGTACTTATTCGCAAACATGACCGCTTAATTACCACGATCAATAAGTAGAGATCTGATATGTCCAATCAATTTGATTTTCGCGCTGCTGCTAAACAAGTTCTTGATATCGAAGTTGCTGCTCTGCAAGAGCTAGATACCTACTTTGATGATCAATTTGAAAAAGCGTGTGAACTTATCCTTTCCAACAACGGCAAAGTTGTCGTTATGGGTATTGGCAAGTCAGGCCATATTGGTAACAAGATTGCCGCCACTCTGGCAAGCACTGGGACTTCGGCGTTTTTCGTTCATCCAGGCGAAGCCGCACATGGTGACTTGGGTATGATTAGCCCTGGTGACATTGTGCTGGCAATTTCTAACTCTGGTGAATCAAACGAAATTCTGTCTCTATTTCCAGTATTAAAGCGCCTGAATATTAAGATCATCAGCATGACAGGTAAGCCAGAATCAAATATGGCCAAGCTGTCTGACTTACACCTGCAAATTACGGTACCTCAAGAAGCTTGTCCGTTAGGCCTGGCGCCAACTAGCAGTACGACTGCCACATTAGTGATGGGAGATGCATTAGCCGTAGCTCTGCTTCAAGCTCGTGGTTTTTCTGCCGAAGATTTTGCCCTATCTCACCCAGGTGGTGCACTGGGGAGAAAACTGCTACTTAAGTTGTCTGATATTATGCACTTTGGAGAAGCGTTACCTAAAGTTTCTCCTGACGCATTAATTCGTGATGCCCTGCTTGAAATTTCAGAAAAGGGGTTAGGCATGACAGCCATCGTCGATGAGCACGATGCTATGCTTGGTATATTCACCGATGGTGATTTACGTCGTACCTTAGACAAGCGTATCGATATTCATACGACGGCAATTGGCGAGGTCATGACGACAAACCCAACCACAGCACACCCTGATATGCTGGCGGTTGAAGGTTTGAACTTGATGCAGAATAAAAACATTAACGCTCTGATTTTATGTAAAGACGAAAAAATTGTGGGTGCACTGAACATGCACGATTTACTAAAAGCTGGCGTGATGTAATATCAGCACAAACATTTAAATCATTTATTAGACGAATAAAGGCAATGGTCAGGGAAGTACTGAGCTAAACGATAGGCCTTCATTATATGAGTTTTACTCGCCTTATTTATTTGCTCTTGATCTTCGTTGTAGCGTGGTGCGGTTATTACCTACTAACCCCTAAAGGCAACGACGCAATTCAAGTAGCACCAGATTCTGAACTGCCCATGTTCAGTGGTTCTGGATTAGAAAACATCACCTACGGTGAAGATGGTGTCCGCAGTTACATCATTCGCTCCACTAACTTAGACCATTATGCTAAGAGTGGAGATACTATTTTTAATAACCCGACTTTGATGGTTTACCGTGAAGGTAGCGTCATTGAATGGAAGGTGACTGCCACAAGAGCAGTGTTAGATGAAGACCAAGTTTTGACTTTATATGACAAAGTCTTAATGCAAAACCTTCTGCCTGGTGCGAGTTTTGATACCATGGCAACAGACAAATTGGTCATTAATCTAACCAATCGTGATTTTAAAGCTGACCAACAAGTGATGTTGGTTGGACCACAATTTGAAACTACTGGAGGCGCAATGCAAGGCAACTTAAAACAGCATACTGCGACTCTGACAGATGAAGTTCAAGGTCGATATGAAACCGTTACACCTTAGCCTACTGGCACTGGTATTGGCGGCGCCTCAAGCGCTGGCACTCAAGTCGGATACTCAACAGCCGGTTTACATAAACTCTGACACCCAACAGGTGGACATGAAGAGTAACCAGGTTGTTTTTGAAGGCGATGTATCTCTTAAGCAAGGGAGCATCAATATCGATGCTGATAGAATCGTGGTAACTCGCGATCCTAAAACCGAAGCAATTAAACAGATTCAAGCATTTGGTAAACCTGCGAAGTTTTCTCAGCTGATGGACGATGGTAAAACACTTAGCGGTCAAGCTACGGAGTTGGATTACCGTATTTCTACAGACGAACTGACCATGAAAGGTCAAGCGCAGCTGGCGCAAGACAACAACACCATTAAAGGTTCTTCGATTCGTTACCAAATTGGTAAACAAAAGCTAGTCGCAGATAGCTCTAAGGAAGAGCGCGTTACGACCATTTTGCAACCCAATCAGATAGAGAACTAATATGGCAGTACTGAGTGCGAAAAACTTGGCGAAAAGCTACAAAAAACGCAAAGTCGTCACTGATGTTAGCTTAGAAGTTGAATCTGGTCAGATTGTTGGGCTGCTCGGTCCAAACGGTGCGGGTAAAACCACCTCGTTTTACATGATTGTCGGCTTAGTACCTCGCGATGAAGGCACCATTACCATTGACGACAATGACATCAGTATTTTGCCGATGCATAGCCGTTCACGACTTGGCATTGGCTATCTTCCGCAAGAAGCGTCGATTTTCCGTAAGCTTTCAGTAGAAGATAACATCATGGCCGTACTTGAAACTCGTCAAGAAATGACGAGGGAAGAGCGCCAAGATAAACTGGAAGATTTGTTGGAAGAATTCCACATCCAGCACATCAGAACCAGTGCTGGTATGGCACTATCAGGGGGTGAGCGACGCAGGGTGGAAATCGCTCGAGCTTTAGCGGCCAACCCTCAGTTCATTTTATTGGATGAACCTTTCGCTGGTGTTGACCCAATTTCGGTTAATGACATCAAGAAAATCATTGAGCATCTGCGCGATCGTGGTCTCGGAGTGTTAATCACTGACCATAATGTACGTGAAACACTGGACGTATGTGAAAAAGCCTATATCGTGAGCCAAGGGCACCTAATTGCATCGGGAACTCCGGCAGAAGTTCTCAATAATGAACAGGTGAAACAAGTTTATCTCGGCGAACAATTCCGTCTATGATTATATTAGGAACGGTAAGATTCTGAGCATTACAAGGTAAGTAACACTGAATGAAACCTTCATTACAACTCAAGCTAGGTCAGCAGTTAGCCATGACGCCACAGTTGCAGCAAGCGATTCGCTTATTGCAATTGTCGACACTCGATCTTCAACAAGAAATCCAAGAAGCGTTGGACTCAAACCCATTATTGGAAGTTGAAGAAGGCCAAGACGAGCCTCTAGCAAACGGTGAAGATAAGTCAGCGGTCGAGGCAGCTGATAGCAACAGTGCTAGCGAACCAACAGAAATTGACGTTCCAGATAGCTCCGATGTGATAGAGAAATCAGAAATTAGCTCTGAACTTGAAATCGACACGACTTGGGATGACGTCTACAGCGCGAATACTGGTAGCACCGGCTTAGCTCTTGATGATGATATGCCCGTCTACCAGGGCGAAACCACTGAATCATTACATGATTACCTCATGTGGCAGCTTGACCTAACACCATTCAGTGAAACCGACCGCACGATTGCATTAGCGATTATTGACGCTGTTGACGACTACGGCTATTTAACTTTGTCGCCTGAAGAGATTCATGAGAGCTTCGATAATGAAGAGATAGAGTTAGACGAAGTAGAAGCCGTTCGTAAACGCATTCAACAATTCGATCCTCTTGGCGTAGCATCGCGTAACTTACAAGAATGTTTGTTACTGCAATTGACGACCTTCCCAGAAGACACGCCGTGGCTTGCTGAAGCCAAAATGATACTTGCGGATCACATTGATCACCTAGGCAACCGAGACTACAAGCTCGTCATCAAAGAGACTAAGCTGAAAGAAGCAGATCTTCGTGAAGTCTTAAAGCTTATCCAACAGTTAGATCCTCGTCCAGGTAGTCGCATCACTCCTGATGATACCGAGTACGTAATCCCAGACGTATCCGTTTTTAAAGACAATGGCAAATGGACCGTTTCTATAAACCCGGATAGCGTGCCAAAATTAAAAGTAAATCAACAATATGCTCAATTAGGCAAAGGTAATAGCGCGGATAGCCAGTACATCCGCAGCAATTTGCAAGAGGCAAAATGGTTAATTAAGAGCTTAGAGAGTAGAAACGAGACGCTACTCAAAGTTGCAAGATGTATTGTTGAACATCAACAAGATTTCTTCGAGTATGGTGAGGAAGCCATGAAGCCAATGGTACTCAATGATGTCGCTTTGGCTGTGGACATGCATGAATCCACGATTTCTCGTGTAACAACGCAAAAGTTTATGCATACACCACGTGGTATTTTTGAATTGAAGTACTTCTTCT
Source organism: Vibrio sp. 1978 (assembly GCF_033344345.1). Classification (NCBI taxonomy): domain Bacteria; kingdom Pseudomonadati; phylum Pseudomonadota; class Gammaproteobacteria; order Vibrionales; family Vibrionaceae; genus Vibrio; species Vibrio sp. 1978. The sequence goes on along the minus strand of NZ_JAWPOP010000017.1, from coordinate 60,815 downwards.
CTAGCCATGTTAGTACTGACAACGGCGGAGAATGTTCGTCAACAGCAATTCGTGCACTCATTAAAAAACTGGTCGCAGCAGAGAATACTGCCAAACCACTGAGTGATAGCAAGATTGCTGCTCTTCTGGCTGACCAAGGGATTCAGGTCGCAAGACGTACGATAGCCAAATATCGCGAATCCTTGGGAATTGCCCCTTCAAGTCAGCGTAAACGCCTATTATAAGGCACTAACTGAAAAGGAAAGTCTATGCAAATCAATATTCAAGGCCATCACGTTGATCTTACCGATTCAATGCAAGACTATGTAAATTCTAAGTTTCAGAAGCTCGAAAGGTTCTTCGACCATATCAATCAAGTGCATGTTGTACTAAAAGTTGAAAAAATTACTCAAATCGCGGAAGCTACGCTTCACATAAATCAAGGCGAAATCCACGCATCAGCCGATGACGAAAATATGTATGCCGCGATCGATTCGCTGGTAGATAAATTGGTTCGCCAACTTAATAAGCACAAAGAAAAACTAAACAGTCATTAATCATGCAACTGAGCGAAATACTGTCATTGGACTGCACCAAAAGTGCGGTCCACTGCACGAGTAAAAAACGCGCCCTTGAAATGATCAGCCGTATCGTGGCTGATCAAACGGGCCAAGATTCTACCGAGCTGTTCGAATGCATGCTCAATAGAGAAAAAATGGGCAGTACCGGTATCGGAAACGGTATTGCGATCCCTCACGCGAGAATGCAATCAAGCGACAAGGCCATTGCTGTCTTACTGCAATGTGATGAAGCAATCGAATTTGATGCGATTGACAATCGACCTGTCGATCTTCTTTTTGCGCTCCTTGTACCAGAAGAACAGTGCAAAGAGCACCTCAAGACTCTATCCTCTATGGCAGAACGTCTGAGCGATAAGCAAGTATTAAAACTACTGCGTAATGCTCAGAGTGATGAAGAACTTTACGACATCATGATTCACCAATAAGCAGGACTAACTCCATGCGACTAATCGTTGTTAGCGGGCACTCAGGTGCCGGTAAAAGTATTGCGCTTCGTGTACTGGAAGACTTAGGTTACTACTGTGTTGATAACCTGCCAGTTAACTTGCTGGACGCATTTGTTCATTCTGTTGCTGACAGCAAACAGAATGTTGCAGTCAGCATTGATATTCGTAATATTCCTAAAAAGCTAAAAGAACTGACGAGTACACTAGAACAGTTAAAAACTGAGCTTGATGTGACCGTGCTTTTCTTGGACGCCAATAAAGAAACGCTACTCAAACGCTACAGCGAAACACGCCGAATTCACCCGTTATCTTTAGGTGGCACCTCCCTCTCGCTCGATCAAGCCATCGAGCGTGAGAAGCAAATTTTGACGCCACTCAAAGCGCATGCAGATCTGGTCCTAAATAGTAGTGGGCAGTCTTTGCATGAATTGAGTGAAACCGTGCGTATGCGCGTTGAAGGCAGAGATCGCAAAGGGCTCGTTATGGTATTTGAGTCTTTTGGTTTTAAATACGGCCTGCCTTCCGATGCCGATTACGTATTCGACGTTCGCTTCTTACCTAACCCACATTGGGAACCAGCACTACGCCCGCTTACAGGTCTGGATGCTCCTATCGCCGCATTTTTAGAGCAACACCAATCGGTGTTAAGTTTGAAATATCAAATTGAAAGCTTTATAGAGAATTGGTTACCTCTGCTTGAGAAAAACAACCGCAGCTACCTGACCGTTGCAATCGGTTGTACTGGTGGTAAGCACCGCTCGGTGTACTTAACTCAGCAAATCGGTGAATACTTCGCCAACAAAGGACACCAAGTACAAATTCGCCATACCTCACTAGAGAAAAACGCTAAGGAGTAGCCGTGGAGTTAAGTCGTAAAGTATTGATTCAAAACCGCCTTGGCTTACATGCTCGTGCAGCAGTCAAACTGGTCGAACTGGCACAGAGCTTTGAAGCGGTCATCACCATCGACAATGAAGAAGACAAAACCGCCACAGCAGACAGCGTAATGGGCCTGTTAATGCTAGAGTCCGCTCAAGGACAATACGTCACGATCCACGCAACGGGTGGGCAAGCGGAAGAAGCACTGGATGCCGTTTGCCATTTGATCGAAGATAAATTTGATGAAGGCGAGTAGTTTACTCGCTTTTTTCTTACCTCCCATTATCTTTCTCTTCCCTGACCTAATAAATAAATTTGCTTAGTATCATAAGTTGTTATTAAAAGGCGCCTAGAATTAAGTTATTATTCAACGCATTGTAAATATCAGGAATTGGGAGGAATGAATGGCAGAGCAAATTGAATTCGACCAAGCTCACCAAGCCCTCCAAGAAGTCACAGAAGCGCTAGAAAATGGCCGCTTCGTCCATGTTCGTCGTCAATTACAGGACATGGAACCTGAGGATATCGCTCACCTTTTAGAAGCCTCCCCACGTAAGAGCCGTGAAGTTCTTTGGCAACTCACCGACCCTGAAGATTATGGTGAAATCCTTGACGAGCTGAACGAAGACGTCAAAGACAGCCTCGTATCCAAAATGGCACCAGAAGCGCTTGCAGAAGCGACAGAAGGCATGGATACCGATGACGTGGCTTACGTACTGCGTAGCTTGCCTGACAACCTGTCACGCGAAGTCCTGTCGCAAATGGACTCATCTGACCGCCTACGGGTCGAAACCGCCCTATCCTACCCAGAAGACACCGCGGGTGGACTGATGAACACCGACGTCATCACAATTCGTGGTGACGTAGATGTGGACGTAGTTTTGCGTTATCTACGTATGAAAGGCGAGCTTCCAGAAGCTACGGATGCCCTGTATGTGATCGATGAAGAGAGTAAGCTCATCGGTGAACTGCCGATCACGACGCTTATTACCACTCAGCCAGACGTAAAAATCATTGATGTAATGGAAGACGCGGACGAGGCCATCACCGTCGATACTAGCGACTCAGATGTTGCGAGTCTGTTCGAACGCCGTAATTGGGTATCTGCACCTGTTGTTGATGAAAACTTGCATTTGGTCGGTCGTATCACCATCGATGACGTGGTTGACGTTATTCGTGAAGACGCGGAACACTCGATGATGAGTATGGCGGGTATGGACGATGACGAAGATACTTTCGCGCCTGTTGTAAAATCAGCTCGCAAACGCAGTATCTGGCTTGGCGCTAACGTATTAGCCGCCCTTGCTGCTGCTTCCGTTTCTAACATGTTTGAGGCCACATTAGACCAAATGGCCGCCATTGCGGTATTGATGACGATTGTTCCGTCCATGGGTGGTGTCGCTGGTAACCAAACCGTCGCACTAGTGATTCGTGGTCTTGCTCTTGGTCATATCGGAGACTCAAACAAACGCGAACTGTTAATGAAAGAAGCCTCGATCGGCTTACTTAACGGCATCATGTGGGCGCTAATTATTGGTGGTATTGTTGTTGCTTGGAAAGGTAACTGGATGCTCGGAGGAATCATTTCCGCCGCCATGCTGACCAACTTATTGGTCGCAGGTATTGCCGGAGTAACGATTCCAATCCTATTGAAAAAAATGAACATCGATCCCGCTTTAGCTGGTGGTATGGCATTAACAACAGTGACGGATGTGATTGGTTTATCTGTCTTCTTAGGGCTTGCCACAATACTGATTACCTAACAGCAAAAACGAAAAAGCCTGATGAACACATCAGGCTTTTTTGATTCTGAATTGCTAGAAAAGCTTATTCACCCGCCACTTTCATGGTATCCAGTAGGATAGAGCCCGTTTGGATTTGTGAGCGCGTTTCAATATCACTACCAACCGCTACAATCTTGGTGAACATGTCTTTTAGATTACCTGCGATGGTAATTTCTGATACTGGGTATTGGATCTCGCCGTTCTCAACCCAGAAGCCTGCGGCACCGCGAGAGTAATCACCCGTTACCACGTTCACACCTTGTCCCATAACCTCTGTCACTAGAAGACCAGTACCGAGCTCTTTAAGCATTTGTTCGAAGTTTTGGCCTGTCGACTTCACGTACCAGTTATGAATCCCACCAGCGTGACCTGTCGGCGTCATCTTCATTTTACGTGCGGCATAACTGGTTAACAGATAAGTTGCTAGCACACCGTCGGTAATGATCTCACGGTCTTGAGTGTACACACCTTCACTATCGAATGGACTTGATGCCAAACCACGCAATACATGCGGACGTTCTGAGATATTGAACCATTCAGGAAGCACTTGTTTGCCTAGATGGTCAAGTAAGAAAGAAGATTTTCGGTACAGGTTACCACCGCTGATCGCCATAACGAGATGGCCAATCAAGCCTGTCGCAACATCAGCCGCAAACATGATTGGGTATTGACCTGTTTTTAGACGCTGCGCATCTAAGCGGTTAACCGTATTCTCTGCCGCCTTACGACCCACCGTTTCTGGGGTCCATAAGTCATCACGATGACGTGCCACGGTGTAGCTGTAATCACGTTCCATCTCGCCGTTTTGACCAACGCCAATTACACAACAGCTAGTACTATGGCGGCTAGACGCATAACTAGCTAATAAGCCATGGCTATTGCCATACACTTTCACGCCGTAATGACTATCATAACTCGCGCCATCACTTTGCTTGATTGCACTGTTATAACTTAGCGCTTCTTTCTCAGCGGCAATCGCCACATCGGCAGCATAGTCTGGATCGGGTGCGTCAGGGTGGAAAAGATCAAGCTCAGGGATCTCTTGCACCATGTATTCTTTCGCTGCAGGGCCTGCAAATGGGTCTTCAGATGTGTAATGTGCAATATCTAGCGCCGCTATAACGGTTTGCTCGATTGCAGCTTCACTTAAATCAGACGTGGAAGCACTGCCTTTGCGTTGACCTCGGTAAACGGTAATGCCCAGCGCACCATCGCTGTTGAACTCGACATTTTCTACTTCACCCATACGAGTTGAAACACTTAAACCAGTGCTTTTAGTAATTGCGACTTCGGCGGCGTCAGATTTTGCCGATGCAAGCTTTAAGGCTCTTGCGACGGCTTGCTCTAGCTCGGTACGTTGCTCAGCAACCTGCTGTTTAATATCCATTGTCTTTCACATCTTGTCTTTGATGAACAATAGGATAACAAGAATTTCGCTTTCTCCCCATGATTCTTGTTAAAATAGTCATAATATTAATCAAAACACAGGCAACTGAAATGGCACGTAAGAATCAAAAAGCGCCATGGGAACCAGAAGAAGAGATCATCTGGGTAAGTAAATCCGAGATGAAGCGAGACATGGAAGAACTGCAAAAGCTAGGTGAGGAGCTTGTCGGCCTCAAACCTTCAGTTCTAGAAAAGTTTCCATTGAGCGAAGATTTGCGAGAAGCAATTGCTGACGCGCAACGCTTTAAAAATGAAGCGCGTCGTCGCCAATTACAACGTATTGGTAAATTGATGCGTTACGAAGATCCAGAGCCAATCCAAGCCGCACTGGATAAAATTCGTAATAAGCACTCTCAATTAACGGCGGTATTCCACAAACTTGAAGCGTTGCGTGATCGCGTAGTGGAAGAAGGTGACAAAGCCATTGATGACGTAATGGAAATGTACCCAGAAGCGGATCGTCAGCGTCTACGCCAACTTGCTCGCCAAGCAGCGAAAGAGAGAAAAGCTGGGAAACCAGCAAAAGCGTACCGCGAAATCTTTCAGATCCTTAAAGGTCTAAACGAAGAAGAGTTTTAATTCGAGGGCTCACGCAATGAGCATTCGATTTAAACGCAAAAAGCAGACGTCAATGTCTGCTTTTTTTATCTTTGGTTTTACAGTCAGCGTTACACTAAGCGATTAACGCGGTCTCCGCGATCGAAAGCGTTAATGTTATCAATCAGGATTTCCGCTAAACGTTGGATAGATGAGTCGCTGCCCCATGCAACATGCGGTGTCAGTAACAAATTAGGTAAACTCATATTGGCAATCAGCGGATTGCTCTCATCAGCCGGTTCTTGTGTAAAAACATCAAAACCAGCCGCTGCAATTTCTTGCTGTTTTAAGGCATCCACCAGTGCGCTCTCATCCACCAAACCTCCACGCCCTGTATTAATCAAAATGGCGTTGGACTTCATTTGTTTCAACTCTGCTTGACCAATTAAATTCTGAGTATGATCGTTGAGCGGGCAATGCAAAGTCAGCGCATCGGAGCGTTTTAATACTTCCTCAAACGACACATAACCTGGTCTACATTCTGCCGCCCCTTTACGCTCAGAAAACAACACGGTCATTCCTAACGCTTGAGCCAGATTCGCCGTCGCTTGCCCTAGTGCCCCACTACCAACAACACCTAACGTGCTACCACCAATATCCCCGATTGGGTGAGTAAAAAAACAAAACTGCTGGTTACGCTGCCACTCACCTGCGGCAATATCTTGGTGGTACCCAAATAAATTTCGTCTTAAAGCGAATAACATTGCCATCACGTGCTCGGGCACCGAACGCGTCGCGTAACCACGTACATTAGCAACCGCAATACCATTATTAGCACAGTAGTTCACATCGACGTTGTTAAAACCAGTTGCGGCAACCGCGATCATCCGTAATTTTGGTAGTTGCTCTAATACATGTTGGTCAAGCACGACTTTATTGCTAATCACGATATCGGCATCTGCTAACCTTTCTATTACCTGCCCAGGCGCAGTTAGGTCGTACTCACGCCAGTGGTGCGGAAAGCCAGGTCGTGGGATCTCAATATGTTCTGGGATGGTCGCTCGGTCTAAAAATACGATGCTTGGCAAAGACATAACAACTCCTTGTTCACGGCTGAAAGACAGGATACATCAACCACAGTAACGAAATAGCCAAAAATAGCGAACTAGAAAGAACCGTTGTTGAGTGCAATTGGCATTAAGGGTGTGGCAACGTTTTATAATCAGGCAATGTACGCTCTGGCGAAAAATAGTTAAAGATCATCGCCTCGGCTTCAGAATAAAAGTCACAGGGTACAAAAATACTGCTCAGCTGATCCGTAGCTGGATGATAAAAACTTAGCTCCGCAGCGTGCAACTCTAAACGTTCTGAAAACTGATACGCCTCTTCGCTTGCATAAAACTCATCACCCACAATCGCATGACCAATCGCCATCAAATGCACGCGTAACTGATGCGATCGACCAGTAATGGGCAGTAGTCGCACAACGGTCGTATGGGTGCCATCAGGGTGCACTTCACGCTTCACTACTTGGAATAAAGTTTGAGATGGTTTGCCGTCGTCAAAACATACTTTTTGTCGTGGACGATTTGGCCAATCACAAATTAATGGAAGATCAATATTCCCTTCTTGCGGCTCAACATGCCCCCAAACACGTGCGTAATACACCTTGTGAGTGAGGCGATATTGGAACTGCTTTTTTAATGCTCGCTCCGCGGGTTTGTTTTTCGCCAGCAACATCAACCCTGATGTCGACATATCCAAGCGATGCACAACTTGAATTTCTGGATGCAACTCTTTGAGGCGGATCCACATGCTGTCGTAATGCTCTGCAAGGCGACCAGGGACAGACAGCAGCCCTGATGGCTTATTCACTGCCAGAATGTCGTCATCCTCAAAAACGATGTCAACCCAAGGGTCGGTGGGAGGGGTATATTCAAGCATTGCCATGGGAGATCTCTACAAAATAAAAACGCCGCGATTATATACCCAAATAGCACCCAGATGCAGGATTCTGAAGAAAAGTTCAACCCAATAAAACAAAGTCAATCCTTTAGCATAAAAACTAAAAATAGCACGTTGTAAATTTAGTTTGACAACAAGACGCATAACTGAATAGAGTGCTAGATGCACACAGCATGATATTCGCAAAGAATACTTAAAATAAATACACCAAAACACAGCATTTAAAAGACATTACCGTTGCGCAGTATAGGGCGATCGCTCAGCTTGTCATGTACTGCGGTATGTATCTCTTTAGAAAGATACATAAGATAAAAAGGACAATAAGCAATGGACTCCGCCGTTATAGATAAACCCCAATCCAAACTTTCCTTATTTTTTCGTTCGCTAGGCCCCGGCATATTAATGGCATCTGCTGCGGTCGGTGGCTCTCACCTCGTGGCATCAACCAAGGCTGGTGCGATTTATGGTTGGCAATTGGCTGCACTGATTCTGCTCGTAAACCTGTTTAAATACCCTTTTTTCCGAGCGGGCGTACAGTACACCATGGGGACAGGGCTCACCTTGGTTGAGGGCTACGCGAAATTAGGTCGGCCTTATCTATGGCTATTTCTATTTCTTAGCGTGGTATCGGCCGTCATCAATACCGCCGCTTTGTTGATGTTTAGCGCTAGCTTGCTGGGCTACTTCATTCCGTTTTCACTATCAATGGCATCACTCAGCATCATTGTGATTGTCACCTGCCTGATCATATTATTTGCTGGCCATTACAAAGCGCTCGATACGCTATCTAAGGTGATCATGTCGGTGTTAACCATCGCGACTTTACTCGCTGTTTCTATCGCCTTTGGTAACCCTGTTGAACAAGTGGCCAACTTCGAGCCGCCGTCACCTTGGTCTATTGCGGCTATTGGTTTTATCGTTGTGACAATGGGGTGGATGCCTGCACCGATTGAGATCTCCTGTTTAACCTCAGCGTGGCTAAAACGCCAATCAAGCCAGCAAGAAGTAACATACCGCTCTGCTCTATTTGACTTTAATGTCGGTTATATTGGCACGGCGTTTCTTGCCATTATCTTTGTATCGCTAGGCTCTTTGATGCTTTATGGTTCTGGCGTTGCGCTTGAAAGCTCTGGCGTTGGCTTCTCCCACCAATTGGTTGGCTTATATGCGGCAACGATTGGCGAATGGTCTCGTTACTTAATCGCGGTAATTGCGTTTTTCTGTATCTTTGGCAGCACGATTACCGTTATTGATGGCTATTCGCGCGTTATTTCGGATTCTCAACGCTTACTGCGCTCGCAACCAGACACTAACCCTAAAACCACTTCAGCGATCATGCTGGTAGTCTCCTTACTTGCATTGGGTATTGTGGTTTTCTGGGCTTCTGCGTTATTGCCTATGCTGAACTTTGCGATGATCCTCGCCTTTATGACCACGCCATTCTTTGCTCTGCTAAATTACACATTAGTGAGCAAAACCAAGTTACCTGAGCCTTTGGCTGTTGGACCTAAACTAAAGTGGTTGTCGATTGCAGGCCTGATTTACTTGTTTGGCTTCTTGGCTGTGTTTATTTGGTGGAAGTGGTTGATGTAAATGAGATAGCTATCAGTGATTAATGCATTCCGCATAAAGAAACTAAACCGTAAATAAAGAAAAAGGTCTTCAACTGAAGACCTTTTTTAATGAGCAATAAATACTTACTTAGTTGTGGCTCACCACAATCAAACGCAGCGAGTCGAGCTGAACCTGAGCTTGGTTGATGTAACCAGTGAGCTCTTTAATTTGTGCGTCGATAGCTTCAATTTCTTCGTCACGAATATTTGGGTTCACCGCTTTCAGTGCTTGCAAACGCTCAAGCTCTGCATTCAAACTGTGCTGCATATCTTGATGAGCTTGCTTGCGTACTTCTTCGACCTTCTCTTCAATAAGAACATCACCAGCTTCAATTAAGCGGTGTACGTCTTTCTGTACCGACGTAACCAACTTGCTACCTAAGTGACGGTTTACAGGGCTGAGCTGGCGGTTAAAGCTTTCAAACTCCACTTGAGCAGACAAATCATTACCACGCGAGTCCATCATTAAACGGATTGGCGTTTTCGGTAAGAAGCGCGCGATACCACTGCGTTTTGGCGCTTGCGCATCTACCGCGTAAATCAACTCAAGAAGAATAGTCCCGACTGGTAACGCTTTGTTTTTCAATAGAGATACCGCAGACGTCCCCACCCCTTCACTCATAAGAAGATCGATACCACCCTGGATCATTGGGTGTTCCCAACTGATAAAGTGCATATCTTCACGAGATAACGCTGTATCACGATCAAACGTGATCGTCGCTCCTTCGTATGGCAGACCTGGGTAGCTTGGCACCATCATGTGCTCAGATGGGGTCACAATCAGGGCGTTTTCACCTTTATCGTCTTGATTCAAGCCAATCGTGTCAAAAAGAGAAAGTGCGAAGGTGACCAGATTGGTATCGCCGTCGGTTGATTCAATTTTCTCAACGATTTGTTGTGCTTTTTCCCCGCCATTTGAATGCATTTCTAATAGGCGATCACGGCCTTGCTCCAATTGGGATTTCAGCTCTTTATTCATTTTTGCTGACGCTTCAATGATCTCATCTAGCGTGCTGGTATCACCAGAGGCAAGAATTTCAATCAGATCATCGGAGTACTTATCGTAAACAGCACGGCCTGTTGGGCAGGTTTCCGCAAAAGCGTTCAGGCCTTCATCGAACCAACGTGCTAGGATCGCTTGCGATGTGCCTTTCAGGTAAGGAACATGAATGTCGATATCGCGATTTTGACCGATACGGTCCAAACGACCAATACGTTGCTCAAGCAAGTCTGGGTTGAATGGCAAGTCAAACATGACAAGTTGGTTGGCAAACTGGAAGTTACGACCTTCAGAGCCGATTTCGCTACAGATAAGAACTTGTGCTCCACCTTCTTCTTGCGCAAAGTAAGCCGCCGCTTTGTCACGTTCAAGAATCGACATACCTTCGTGGAAAACGGTGGCGCGGATACCTTCACGCTCACGCAGTGCTTGCTCCAATTGCAGTGCGGTACTCGCACGAGAAGCAATCACGAGGATTTTCTCGCTGCGCTTCTCTTTTACTTTTTCAAGCAACCAATTCACACGCGAGTCAAACTGCCACCAGCTCGCGTCATCGCCTTCAAATTCTTGGAAAATTTCTTCCGGGTAAAGGTTCTTCATCGCACGTGCTTCAGAACTCATCTTACCGCCAATCATTCCAGCAACACGCATTGATGTAGTGTATTGCGGTGGAATATCCATTGGCATCAGATGCACGTTACGCGTAGGGAAGCCTTTGATGGCCGCGCGCGTGTTACGGAACAAAACACGCCCTGTACCATGACGATCCATCAAGTTATCGATCAGCTCTTGGCGTGCCGACGCTTTAGCTTCTTCGTCCGCTTCACTTTCAATAATACGGAAAAGTGGTTCTACGTCTTGTTCAGACAACAACTCAGTGATCTGGTTTTTTGCTTCATTAGGTAGCTTTTCACCGGAAAAGAGTGAAGTAATCGCATCTGCTACGGGCGCGTATTGCTCTTCTTCCTCAACGAATGCTTCGTAATCATAGAAGCGGTCTGGATCCAACAAACGCAGACGAGCAAAGTGACTCTCACGACCAAGCTGCTCTGGCGTTGCAGTCAGTAGCAACACACCTGGAGTACGTTCAGCCAAGCCTTCTACCACTTGGTATTCACGGCTCGGTTTATCTTGGCTCCATTCAAGGTGATGCGCTTCATCGACAACCAGTAGGTCCCATTCACCTTCCAGTGCTTGTTCAAAACGCTTGCGGCTCTTGCGTAGGAAATCCAAAGAACACAGCACATATTGCTGAGTATCAAATGGGTTTTCTGCATCCGCAAAAGCTTCGATACAGCGCTCTTCGTCAAAGATAGAGAAATGCAGATTGAAACGACGCATCATCTCAACCAGCCATTGATGCTGCAGTGTTTCAGGCACCACAATCAAAATGCGTTCGGCACGACCAGACAGAACTTGTTGGTGGATGATCATACCCGCTTCAATGGTTTTACCCAAACCTACCTCATCCGCCAACAAGACGCGTGGCGCGTGACGACGGCCAACTTCGTGCGCGATGTAAAGCTGATGAGGGATCAAACCTGCACGCATACCGCATAGGCCACGCATTGGGCTCTTATGCTGCTCAAACTGGTTGGTTAGCGCACGGTAACGCAGAACAAAGTTGTCCATACGGTCGATTTGACCGGCGTACAACTTATCTTGAGGTTTGTTAAAACGAATTTGGTTGCTAAGGAAAATCTCACGCAGAACAACAGCGGTTTCTTGCGTGTCTTCACGAGTACCGAAATAGGTGTAAAGACCTTCATCTTCCAGTACTTCTTCTACTTTTAGAGACCAACCTTCTTGGCAATCGATGACATCCCCAACATTAAAGGTGACTCGGGTAACAGGTGCATCGTTACGTGCGTAAACTCGGTTTTCCTCTGACGCTGCAAACATCAATGTCACAGTACGAGCATCCATTGCTACAACGGTACCTAAACCTAAATCGCTTTCCGTATCGCTAATCCAGCGCTGCCCCAAAGCAAATGTCATGAATTGACTACCTCGTTATTAGTTCTTGATTCGTATTTCTTGTTGGTCTACTCATGCCCGTAGGCACGGATAATAGTTTAGATCTGATTCTGGCTTCTGCTATGCCGATAGCATTCGTCATTCCAGTATGAACTGAGTATTTTTTAAGCCAGCTCAACATGATAAATCGGACGTAGCCTATACGCAGAAAAAGGTCGCTAATCTTACTTGAAGCTGTGATTTAGGTCACGCCGAAACCGCACCAAGCAGAAACTTTTTTTCCCAAACTCTAAATGCAATCAAATTGTAAAATACTCATGCCAATTATTAAGTTGTAGAACGTAAATATTACGTATACTTCTAATGAGGGGCGTTTAAAACCATTGCATATGATTTAAGCGCGTTAGTACACGATTAGGATCAACACGGGTTTGCAGTAAGTTGTCTTGCTACTCGGTTGCACACTAGCCGACATCAGCCCGACAACCTCTATTGCAAGCAATCAGAGTTAGGTCACTTCACACCTATTTGGAAACGACCTAACAACTCGCATGCAGAGCCGTACTACGGCAAGGAGACGCTATGGGCGATACCGATCGGAAACTGTTTGTACTCGATACCAACATTCTTCTTCATGAACCCTTTGCCATCTTCTCTTTCCAAGAACACGATGTCGTTATCCCCATGACCGTGTTGGAAGAACTCGACCGAATCAAAGACAGTAAGCGCGACGTTGCAAGAGATGCGCGCGTGGCTATTCGCACCTTGGAAGATTTGTTTAAAGAAGCAACGCCAGATGAAATCTCTGAAGGCATTCCTGTTTCTAAAGACAACCCCGACCAAGGTACTATTTCCATTTTGGCGGATTTTGAACTGCAGGAAACTGTCAAAGCCTTCGCCGACAAAGCCGGTGACAACCGTATTCTCAACGCGGTGCTTTATCTGCAAAATAAACGTGCACCACGTGAAGTGGTACTGATCACGAAAGACATCAACATGCGTCTGCGAGCCAAAGGGGCTGGTGTACGCTTTGTTGAGGACTATAGAACCGACCAACTGATTGACGACATTCAATACCTAACCAAAGGCTTTCAATTGCGTGAAGGTGATTTCTGGAGCGGTATTGAGGAAGTAGAAAGCTATGCTCTGGGCGGAAAAACTTACCACAAACTCAGTCGCGAACCCTTCGACCCAACCTTTATCAACCAATACGTTATTGATGAAGACAGTGACTTTGCTGGTCGCGTAGAAACCATCAATGAAGACAAGCTAACGCTTCTCGACCTGAGCCGCGAACGTCTAATGCATCGTAAGGCTTGGGACATCACACCTAAAAATATCTACCAGGGAATGGCGTTAGATGCTTTACTCGATCCAGAAATTGACTTGGTGATTCTAACGGGTGCGGCGGGTAGTGGTAAGACATTACTGGCAATGGCAGCAGCATTGGAGCAAACCATTGAAAAAAGCATGTTCGATAAAATTATCGTAACACGTAACACGCCAGATATCGGTGAATCCATCGGCTTCTTACCCGGCTCCGAAGAGGAGAAAATGATGCCGTGGTTAGCGGCGGTGACCGATACCTTGGAAGCACTACATAAACACGATCACTGCACTGAAGGCTCATTGAAGTACATCTGCGATAAAGCCAACATTCAATTTAAATCGATCAACTTTATGCGTGGCCGTTCGATTCAAAATGCGTTTGTACTGCTTGATGAGTGTCAAAACCTCACTGCATCACAAATCAAAACCATCATTACCCGCTGTGGCGAAGGAACCAAAATCGTCTGCTCCGGTAACTTGGCGCAGATTGACTCTCATTACCTCACCCCAGTGACATCAGGATTGACGTACATGGTTGAGCGCTTCAAGAACTTTGAAGGCAGCGCAAATATTCACCTCAACGGCGTGGTTCGTAGCCGCTTGGCGGAATTTGCTGAAGAAAACCTGTAATTGACACCGACTCACAAAGCAAAAGAGCGCTCTAATGAGCGCTCTTTTTATAACGATTCGACTGAGTTACTCCGTGCCACCCACTGTCAGTGAGTCCAGCTTCAAGGTCGGCTGACCAACACCAACTGGCACACTTTGACCTGCTTTACCACATACGCCAACGCCCTTGTCGATACTTAGGTCGTTACCGACCATAGACACTTGCTGCATTGCTTCGATACCTGAGCCAATCAACGTCGCACCTTTAACAGGGCGCGTAATTTTACCGTTTTCAATCAAGTACGCTTCCGATGCAGAGAACACAAACTTACCCGAAGTAATGTCCACCTGGCCGCCACCAAAGTTTGGCGCATACAACCCTTTCTCGACCGTCGAGATAATTTCTTCTGGCGTATGTTCACCTGGAAGCATGTAAGTGTTGGTCATACGAGGCATTGGCAAGTGTGCATACGATTCACGACGACCGTTACCCGTTGGATTTACACCCATTAGCCGCGCGTTTAGCTTGTCTTGCATATAGCCTTTCAGCACACCATTCTCGATAAGCGTGTTGTACTGACCGTTTACCCCTTCATCATCCACATTCAGTGAACCACGAAGGTCTTTTAACGTGCCATCATCGACGATGGTACACAACGAAGACGTCACTTGTTGACCCATTTTGCCAGAGAAAACCGAAGATTCCTTCCGGTTAAAGTCACCTTCTAGGCCATGACCTACCGCTTCGTGTAGCAACACGCCAGGCCAGCCAGAACCCAATACCACTGGCATCATGCCAGCTGGTGCGGCTTCTGCTTCAAGGTTGATTAACGCCATGCGAATCGCTTCGTCTGCGTAATGAAAAGCTTGTTTCACACCATTGCTTTCCGTTAAAAAGAAATCGTAACCGAAACGGCCGCCGCCACCAGCACTACCGCGTTCACGTCGTTCACCTTTTTGTGCGAGCACGCTAATAGACAAACGCACCAAAGGACGAATATCGCCTGCATAAGTACCGTCTGTTGCCGCAACAAGCATCTGCTCATGCACACCGCTGATGCTGATCGAGACTTCTTTAATCAATGGTTCTTTAGTGCGGATGTAAGCATCTAGAGATTTGAGCAATTCTGTTTTTTGCTGCTTTTCCCATTCAGCTAGTGGATTCACAGCGGCGTAGTACGCTTGGTTTTCGGTGCGTTTAAACGCTTGGACTTTGCCATTTTGCCCTTGCTGAGCAATACCGCGCGCCGCCATTGCACTCTGCTTCAGGCCTTCAGGCTGGATTTGATCAGAGTAGGCAAAGCCTGTTTTCTCGCCAGTTACTGCACGGACACCAACACCACAATCAATGTTAAAAGAGCCATCTTTGATGATGCTATCTTCTAGAACCAGAGACTCATGCCAGCTGGACTGAAAGTAAATGTCCGCATAATCGATCTGGCGCGTCGCAATGCTGGCAAGCGTGTCAGCAATGTCTTGTTCTGTCAGACCATTTGGGGCAAGGAGTGCCTGTTCTATTTGGTTTGTGCTCATAGTTAGCTCTTTTATTTCCGTCTCAATTCATTTTGAAAGCGACTGTGTTGAGTCAGCGGCATATTCTGCCTTACTTGTTGGCTTTGTGACAAATCTATCTCTGTCACCAATAAGCCTACTTCATCCTGAAGCTGTTTATGGATACGTCCCCAAGGGTCAACGACCATTGAGTGTCCCCATGTTTTTCGTCCACATGGATGCGTTCCAGTTTGTCCGCTTGCCAAAATCCAACATTGTGTCTCAATCGCTCTAGCTCGCAATAATACTTCCCAGTGAGCTTGCCCCGTCACAGCGGTAAACGCAGCGGGCACCACAATGATATCCGCCCCTTCTTGACGCAATACTTTATAAAGTTCTGGGAAACGTAAATCATAACAAATACTCAATCCAACACTGCCGATATCAGTTTCCGCAACGACTATTTGATTACCCGCCATAAACGTATCCGACTCACGATAACTACCATAACCATCGGCTACGTCGACATCAAACATATGCAGTTTGTCATAGTGAGCAATGCATTTACCGTGCGGCGGAAATACAAGTGTTGTGGTGGTGACACCTTTTGCGGTTTGAATGGGCATGCTTCCGACAATTAGCGTTAACTGGTTCTTTCTAGCGATTTCACAGAGCCGCTGTTGAATCATGCCACTGCCAAGTGGCTCTGCATGTTGATGATAAGCTTCGCGACTGGAAAATAGCACTGTATTTTCAGGAGTAAGAACAAGTTTGGCACCTTGCTTGCTCGCTAAAGCACACTGTTTTTCAATGAAGTCCAAATTCGCGTTAATATCCGGACCCGAAGTCATTTGAATAATGCCAACACGCTCCATGTGTTTCCTCCCTATTCCATTATATTCGGTGAGTTATTTGGCCTGTTCACGCAGTTTTTCTGGCAGCTTGTATTCACCTTTACTTCGCGAAATTTCTTTCACCGTTGGTGAATCTAGTGGGCCTTTCACTTCATAATTGACTTGAGTGAAGACCTCAACCACCGGAGATATCACCGTAGAGATGGCCAAGACATACAAAGCAGTTTGAGGCGCAACGGCAAACGCGGTCAGCATTGGTAGGCCTGATGTGATGTCTGGTGTGAATTTCACTTCCGCATCAACCATTCTGCTGTTCATATTAGCGATGCCGCGGATTTGCATTTCCCCTGCTAACGCATCCATTACGATATCATTGGTGATAAACACACCGTCTTGGATTTTGCCCGTTCCCGTGATCGAGTTGAATGCCATGCCTTTATCGAATACGTCGGTAAAGTCGAGCTGCATCTTACGGATGATAGAATCCAAGCTAAACAAGCCTAACAAGCGTGCCGCACCACTAACTTCACTGATCACGCCTTTACCAAATTCCGTTGAGACGTTTCCTTGCAAGGTTTGTGTCTTCATTGACCAAGGTGCGCCGTCCCATTCCATATTGGCATTGATCTCAAATGGTGCTTGTTGAATGCCTGATGTAATACCAAAGCGCTCCATAAGATCGGTGTTGTTATCACCTTTCATTTTCATGGTTAAGTTGGAATGGCTACTCTCTTTCGTCAGGTCCCACCAACCACTCATATCAATGCGGTTTTTGCCGCTACTAAAGGTGATATTTTTCCACTCCAAACGGTTCTGGCGACGCTGCAAATCAACATTCACTTTGCCCACTTTGTAGCCTTGCAGCCAAAAATCATCAATGTTCAAAGTTAAGTTTGGCATCTCTGCGTGAAACTTGCGGTCAAAATTGGTAATCAAAGGTGCGTTTTGATCTTCACTCGCAAAGATTGAGCTGCGCTCTTTGGTCATCTCTTCAAACCCTGGAATGTACAGATGCAAGTGCTCTAAAGAGACCGATAGATCATAGGGTTTCAGATAGTTAGCTTTCCCTTTAACCTCTTGACTGTCCACATCGAGTTGCCAACTCAAATTTTTCTTGCTTGCTGAAAAATCCACATCATGAAACTCAATCCCACCGAGCTGTAAGTTTGGCGTTTCAACTTCAATGCGTGTCGGCAATGGAATGGTCGGCGTTTTCATGCTTGCCAAAACAGACGATGACGGCTTGCTCTCAGAGACCTGCGCAAGCTCCGCCCATTGGTCTAAATTCAGTTCTTCGACACGCACCGAAGCATCGTGCCCGACAATAGGACTAATCCGGAAGCCACCTTTGCCAACCATTAAATGAGTCGCAGTCAGAACCGGGACATCGCCAGCGATATCTATCTCAGTTTGATACTTCACATTTGGGATCTGTAGTCTTGCTGAAATACTCTCTTGGTTACCGGATGCTTGCAGTTTCGCTTGCCCAGACTCACCAATTTTTTTCGCTAAAGGATAAGGATATTGACTAGCCAGACGATTTAGCTGCGCCAGCACTTCAAGCTGATAAGTGAAACCAACATCATTGAGTTGCAAGTCAATGTCCATTTGCCACGGCGCATGGCCAGAAACAAGGTTTAACCAACGCTCACCGACATAGGGTTTGAGAGGCTCGACATCCCAATCTCCTAGTGTATTAATTGTCACGTTGTAGCCTTGCTCCGCACTCTCCCCATGGAAATCAAGAGAGATAGGCTGTTGTAATAATTCGGCCGACAAACCCGATGTGGTAACCACATCATTGTCGAAGGTGATACGCCCTGTGGCGTTTTCAAGCGTCATTGGCGGCGCTTCAATATCAACACGATTTTCTGTTAAATCGGCATAACCCCAAGCGCGAGACTCTTTCTCAAAATCAAACGGTATATTGAGTTGAAACTCAGAGTAAACGGGACCACTCACTTGCAGCGCTGTCAATGCGGCACCGACTGAATCCACTAATGGCGTCGCCATCATGTAGTCACGGACTTCATTACCCGGCGCGCTTGCTTTCGCTTCAATCTCGATGTGTCCACCTTCTGCCAACTCAGGGATTCGCCCAGTGATACGCTTGGCATGAACGCCATTTAGTGTGGCTGATTTTGAATCCAAATACATGGCATCATTTTCAAACAGCAAGTCTAGCTGCAAATCCGTGATGGTTGGCCATGCCGTATCAAAGCTAAATTTCGCGTCTTTTAATCCAACCCAAGCTTGGAACATGCCATTATGTTCTTTGTAAGGAAAATCACCTAACTCGCCATACCACAACAATTTCGCTGTATTCACTTTTCCGCCCTGAATCGCGGTCGAAAGATAGTCGGTCAAGTCTTGTCCAAGTGCCAGAGTCGGTAGATAGCGCCATGTTTCACCCGCGTTGTAGAGATCCGCTTCGGCATAGAACGATAAAAATGGGCTTTGTTCTTTTGGGAAATCAAGACGAAATGCCCCCAAAACTTGAAGATCAGGCGTTGCTGCCGTCACTTTATCCGACCACAAACGCCAACCCGCATCATCTTGCTGCCAGATAATATCGACTTCACCTTGTTTGATATTCAGCGGAGCTTGGAATACATCGCCGTACGGAAAGACATCATCAATGACGGTGACTTTTGCTTTAGCTTGATTCACATCCCCCGATACGCTGCCCTGTACGTGATGAAACCCGGGTAGGAGCTCCCATTGTGTCATCGCGAGTTCATCCAGTTCAGCCGAGTAGCGTAAGGTGTCTAAACCACCGTTCATTGACAATCGGACATCTTCGACCCGACCTTTCGGTGCTAGTTTGTTAATAAGGTCGCTGGTCGACTCTGACTCCGGAGCCAGCTTGATGAGCGGAATGAGTGCTTCGATGTCGAGTTGAGAGAGATTAAGCATCCAGCCGTTTGGTTGCCAATCAAACGCGACGTCTAGCTCTGGCCAAGGGGTATTATCGGTTCTGATCTGAAGTGAGTGGCCATTTACTTTCCAGCCTTGTTTATCTGGTCGAAGATTGAAAATTCCAGACTCAATAAACAGCTCATGATGTCCATCTTCATTCCACACCAACTCGGAAGGCAGCAATTCAACATAAGCATCATGCGGTTGGCTATGTTTGAGCGTTAGCCAAGTATTTAAGCTGACTTTACCCGACTCTGCTCCTGACTCTTCTTGCATGTAAGTGGTCAGCCAAGGTGTGACCGAGACATCTTGAGCACTCACGTAAAACTCACCAGATACATCACGCAACGAGCCATGATCTTTAAAGTTAGCGCTTACTAACAATGAGTTCAGGCGAACATCGGCAATGCTAACCGTGCCTTCGGCTACGTGACGTTTCCCTTGATTGCTCCAACGAAGCTGCTCAATATCTAAACGGCGAGTTTCACCAGACACCGACTTATACCAAATCCGTGAATCGCTAATAGTGAAGTCTTCGAACTGACGTAAAAGAAGTGAGTCGAGTTGGTCAATGAGTTTCACTTCGCTCTTATCCACTTCAGGCTTCGGATCTTGACGATGAGAAGTCGGCAGAATGTCTACCGTGTGAATGTCTAAAGCGAGGTTATGAATGGTAAGGTCTGCAACTACAGGTTTAAGTTGAAAAAGAGATTGAATAAGGTCGAACTCAATTTGGACTTCTTCAACAGCGAAGCGTGCATCTTGCACGTTTGGTAGATTTGCCTCTAAACCCAGTAACGCGATTGAGGGATGATTATTGCGCCACGTCCCTGCGACATTGGCAATAGAAACGTCAAAACCTGTGCCTTGTTTGACCCAGGTTTTGATCTCATCTTGGAAGTGGTTAAGTTGCGGCAGTGTGACGCGAAGCGTGGTTACTAATATGGCTAATAACACTAATACAGTAACTAAACTCCACGCACAAAAACGCCCAAAACGGTTAACACCAGAATTCACAAATGTTCCAAATTACATCATTACGACGTCAAACTGTTCCTGAATGTACAGGGGTTCAGCCTGAACTCGCACTTGCTTGCCAATAAATACTTCGAGCTCAGCCAACGCATGAGACTCATCGCCCAATAGCGCTTCAGCAACAAACGGCGATGCGTACACGACAAAATTATCGGCGTCGTAAGCACGGTTCACACGAGTAATCTCGCGTAATATCTCAAAGCATACGGTTTCGACCGTTTTCACGCTGCCACGGCCTTCACAAGTAGGACAGCCAGAACACAAGATATGTTCAATACTTTCTCGCGTGCGCTTACGCGTCATTTCAACTAAGCCAAGCTGGGTAAAGCCGTTGATGTTGGTTTTTACTCGGTCTTTCGCCAGCGCCGTTTCCAGTGAGGTAAGTACTCGCTGACGATGCTCTTCGGATGCCATATCGATAAAATCAATAATGATGATACCGCCGAGGTTACGTAAACGTAGCTGACGCGCAATAGCTTGCGTTGCCTCTATATTGGTATTGAAGATAGTCTCTTCGAGATTACGACGACCAACAAATGCACCCGTGTTGATATCGATGGTGGTCATGGCTTCGGTTTGATCGATGATCAAATAGCCGCCCGATTTTAGCTCGACCTTGCGCTCTAAAGAACGCTGAATTTCGTTTTCGGTGTCGTACATGTCAAAGATTGGCTTGTCACCTTCGTAAAGCTCAAGCTTATCTGTTAACTCCGGTACATACTCAGAAGTGAATTCTTTCAGGTTTTCATATTCAAGGCGGGAGTCGACCATGATCTTATCGAGCTCTGTGCCAACAAAGTCACGCAGAATGCGTTGAGCTAAGCCGAGTTCACCGTAAAGTGTTGAACGCGTTTTGTATTTTGAGCGACGCTCCATGACTTTTAACCACAAACGCTTTAAAAATGCCGCATCTTGAGAGAGCTCTTTTTCATCAGCGCCTTCTGCCGCGGTACGAATGATAAAACCACCGTGCTCATCGCAGTAATGGTTCACCACCTTTTTCAAACGCTCGCGCTCTTTTTCACTTTCAATACGCTGCGAAACACCGACATGGCTGGCCCCCGGCATAAAAACAAGATAACGCGAAGGTAAGGTGATATCCGTCGTTAAACGCGCACCTTTCGTGCCGAGCGGATCTTTGACCACTTGCACAACAATGTCTTGTCCCTGGCGTACCAGTTCAGAGATATCACGGACTTGAAACTGCTGTTTTTCGTTTTCTGCCACACATTCGGTATGAGGAACAATATCTGACGCATGTAAAAACGCCGCTTTATCTAAACCAATGTCGACGAAAGCCGCCTGCATACCTGGTAACACTCGACTTACTTTGCCTTTGTATATATTGCCCACAATACCGCGACGCGATTCGCGCTCGATATGTATTTCTTGTAGTACTCCACCTTCAATCATGGCCACACGAGTTTCACTCGGGGTCACGTTAAGCAGCAATTCTGCACTCATGTGCACACCTCAAAACAATTATAAAAATTCTTGAATTAGCTGATCGGTTTCGAACAAAGGTAAGCCTACTACAGCGTGATAACTGCCTTCGATTCGGGTGACAAATCGCCCTCCGAGTCCCTGAATACCATAACTTCCAGCTTTATCGCATGGCTCTCCTGACTGCCAATATTGTTCGATTTCTTCGTGAGTCAGTGGTTTGAACCACACGTCAGTGGTAACGACCACTGAATGTTGTTGTTCCGATGATACAACGCTCACCGCAGTCATCACTTGATGACGACGACCGGATAAGTCAGTAAGCATACGCTTTGAATCTTCAAAGCTTTTTGGTTTTTCTAGCACACGGTCATCGCATACTACGACCGTATCAGAGCCCAATACAACGGAATCAGGCTTAGCCAACGCTAAGCCTGCCTGAGCTTTTTCCAAAGAAAGACGCAACACGTAATCTCGTGCTTGCTCATGAGCCTGTTTGGCTTCCTCAATATCAGGCAATACGATCTCAAAATCATAACCCAGTTGAGCAAGCAGCTCTTTTCTTCTCGGAGAACCCGATGCGAGAACGAGAGATAAGCTTTTCTTCACCGCTTTACCTTACGTGCCATGCACGACGAACTCGTCGCATTAATAAAAACATCCATGGCCAAAGTATACAGTTTATTGCCGCCGTCCACAGAGATAATGGATTAAATACTACGTCCTGGTTCAAATATTCCCCACAGAATATCAAAACTTCCAATAACGCAGTAAAAAAGGCAATTAAAATCGACTGTTGCCACAATGCCATGTTGCGAATCAACAGGAAATTCAGCGCCACAAGGTAGATAACGATCGACATCATCATGCCACGAATTCCAAGCGTTGAGCCGATCAAGATATCCCACAATAAGCCCAACACTAGCGCAGTTCCGACGTTCACTCGGTGCGGTAGTGCCAACACCCAATAACACGTGACAAGGAACAACCATGACGGACGTAACACATCTAACACACCTGGCCATGGAATGGTTTGCAGTACCAGCGCAACGAAGAAACTGACACCAATCACCATTCGGCTACTCAATACATTATTGGCCATCGGTTACCTCTTGTTCTTGCTCTAACCCTTCATCTACATTGGACCGTAGTACTTTGTGTTGACGGTCTTCATTCGGCCAAATCAGCAGTAGGTAGCGTAAGCGATCAAATTCCACAACCGGCTCAGCCTTGATTGAGGCGAACTCTTGACGCGTATCGTGATCCACATTGGTAACCGTCGCGACTGGATATCCTTCAGGGTAAATACCACCTAAACCGGATGTCACCAATAAATCACCAACCTGAATATCTGTGCTGGTTGGAATGTGCTCCAGTTGGATTTCATCCATTTCACCATTGCCCGATGCGATCACTCGGATATCATTGCGGATCACCTGGACAGGAATTGCATTTTTCGCGTCCGTTAGCAGCAGAACACGTGCGTTGTGCGCTGCGACAAACGTGACCTGACCAACGATGCCTTTCTCATTGATAACAGGCTGACCAACGTAAACACCATCAATACGGCCTTTATCGATCACCACTTGATGACGATAAGGTGAAGTATCAACCGCCATTACTTCTGTCACGACTTTCTTTTCATCACGGACAAATGAAGATCCTAACAACTTACGTAAGCGTTGGTTTTCTTCTTTATACTGGTCGAGCAAGATAAGCTCGCTTTTCAGGCGTAGCACTTCTCGCTTTAAGCTGCGATTGCCTTCAACCAATGCCTGATGAGAATTAAAACGTTCAAATACGCCATCGAACATACTACGAGGTAAATTCGCTGCGTACTGAATCGGTGCAACCATACTGTTTAGTAGGTATCGAACGTTGGAAAACGTATCTAGACGACTATCGGCCAGCATTAAGCTCGCCGACACGATGACAGCAAAAAACAGACGTAATTGCAGAGACGGACCTCTGCCGAAAATCGGTTTCATCTTGTTTTTGACCTGATTGCTTCCATGATTATTGAGCCTTACTTGGCAACCTAAAAATACTTAACTAAATACTTTTAGGTATGGAGCATGTTTGAATTACAGAGAGAGCAGAAATGAAGGTGAAGCCCGACATGAGCTTCACCTAAACCTTTATTCTTCAGAGAACAGATCGCCACCGTGCATGTCGATCATTTCTAGTGCTTTACCGCCACCACGCGCAACACACGTTAGTGGATCTTCCGCGATAACCACAGGAATACCAGTTTCTTCCATTAGTAGACGGTCTAGGTCTTTAAGTAGTGCACCACCACCGGTTAGTACCATACCGTTTTCAGAAATGTCTGAAGCAAGCTCTGGTGGACACTGTTCTAGTGCAACCATGACTGCTGATACGATGCCAGATAGCGGCTCTTGAAGCGCTTCTAGGATCTCGTTTGAGTTCAAGCTAAAGCTGCGTGGCACACCCTCTGCAAGGTTACGACCGCGAACTTCAATCTCTTGAACTTCATCACCAGGGTAAGCAGAACCGATTTCGTGTTTGATCTTTTCAGCCGTTGCTTCACCAATCAAGCTGCCGTAGTTACGACGTACGTAGTTGATCACAGCTTCATCAAAGCGGTCACCACCGATACGTACAGACGATGAGTAAACCACACCGTTTAGAGAGATAACGGCAACTTCAGTTGTACCACCACCGATATCGACCACCATTGAACCTGTCGGCTCAGATACGCGTAAACCAGCACCAATTGCCGCCGCCATTGGCTCGTCGATTAGGTAAACTTCACGCGCACCAGCACCAAGTGCTGATTCACGAATTGCGCGACGCTCAACTTGGGTAGAACCACAAGGAACACAAACAAGAACACGTGGGCTTGGCTTTAGGATGCTGTTATCGTGCACTTGCTTGATAAAGTGCTGAAGCATTTTTTCGGTTACGTAGAAGTCAGCGATTACGCCGTCTTTCATTGGGCGAATAGCGGAAATGTTGCCAGGTGTACGACCAAGCATCTGTTTTGCTGCGTGACCGACTGCAGCAACGCTTTTTGCAGAACCTACACGATCTTGACGAATAGCAACTACAGAAGGTTCATCAAGGACAATTCCTTGCCCTTTTACGTAAATTAGAGTGTTGGCTGTACCTAAATCGATAGATAGATCGTTAGAAAACATGCCACGAAGTTTCTTAAACATACTCTTCGCTCATCCTGCAAAAATATAGAAGACAAAAATTGCTCTAAATGTACCAATGCCTCGCTGTCACAGCAAGGTATTGGTACACAAACATGAGCAGAAAGCCTCAATTTCTTGCAGTTTCCTAACTTAAGGGCAAAAACCTAAGTTGTTACTGTCCGGTTAACCCTGGCTCACCACGGTAAATCACGCGATCGTTACCTCGATGAATACCAAAGGTGACGACGGAGGATGGGTTTTCTTCGGAGCCATCATTGTCCCAGTCGTATTTGAGCCAAGGGAGGTTGTTACCACTAGGGTCGAGATTAAGCCAAACTTCAGCTTGTTGACGTCCACAGTCTGCGCGCTCTTGCTTAGCAATAAGTTCACGCATGGCACCATCGTTAACCGTCGTTCTGACGCCTTCAAGTAAAATGTCGCAGTCGGAGCCATCATCAGGCCAAACTGGCTCCTGGCTTTTTAGAGTTGGGGACACTGTTGTCCCGTTATCCTTACTGTTTAAAACGAATCGGGTATCTCTCCAATACTCCACTCTAAGGGGGATATTAACAGATTTACCCTGATTCACTCCCACATCATCCAGAGCTATGCGACCAAACCTGACATCAGGTTGCGATAGTAGCTGTTGCGAAACCATTCTATCTTCAGTGCTATTTTGCCCTTCTTTTAAGAACATCGTAGGATCAACATAGCCAGATACTTTAGTTCCATTATTATTAAGTGAAAGCGAAATAGACGTTTCGATGGAACTATCCTTGTCTGCCGGTAGTTTTGAATTAAATGGACCATCGGGACTCGGCAAAGATAAATCTTTACGCCAATAAACTGAGTTATCCCAAGTTTTGCTCCACACAGCTCCCGACCAGTTATCACTAGTCAAATCGGAATCCAAAATGCTAAGTCTATCTGAGTAACCACCAGCCAAATACAAATCTGCTTTTAAAGAATTGGCAAAACCACCATAATTTTGAGTTGTGTAACCGTTAGCGTTATATGCTGTGACTTCAAACTTAACCGATTCAAAATTCTGTCCCATATATACAGATTGATTCTGATTATCAGGGTAGGTCCACTCTGTCCCGGTGACTTTAAAGTAATCCGGATAGAAGCGCCCAATGGTTAACTTACCATCGGCTATTTTAAATGCATTACTACCAAGATATAGAGATGTGCCAATATCATCGCCATTTTCATCTTTAGCAACTGGTGCCTCAGCAATAAGCTCGAAAACACCGACTTCTGAAACCGATTGATCAAACGTCACACTACCACGAGACCATTTACTTGATTCTGGTAGCTTCTCATTTAGAAGTTTGGCTAATGAACCATTAGACGGGTACTTCACTTTATTACTAACCGTAATAGTCTTCTCTTGATAGTTCTCAGCAACCGTATCATCATCTTGCAATGCCGAGATGGTTAACTCAAAAACTTCACCAGCAGCAACAAACCCCGAAGAACAGCCATTTTCACTGTTGGTGCACTCTCCGCTCTTATCACCACTCTTTGCAGTAACTTTCAGTTTTGAAGGAAAACTAACGAAGCTGCCGAATCCATCCGAGTCATCAACACCTTCAACACTGGCTTTAAGTTTGACCTTTCCAGCTTCAGAGTATCTCAACTTAAAGAATGCCTTGCCTTCATCATCAAAATAAACATTAGGCAGGTATTTATTAGCTCTGGTTAGCTCGACATTTGAACTCCATTCCACAGCCTGATCTTTCACTTTTTTCTTGTAAGAAATCACGACAGGTTGAGAGCTATCGATCGGTGCCACTTCATAATCAATCGACATATTAACACCGCGAGATTCTCCGCCGTCTTCAGTTCGAGTTGAACAAAACGATAGGTAGTCCTCCCCCGTAGTTTCGCGACTAGCAACTACATCATTAACATTCACCG
Organism: Vibrio sp. 1978; assembly: GCF_033344345.1. Taxonomy (NCBI): domain Bacteria; kingdom Pseudomonadati; phylum Pseudomonadota; class Gammaproteobacteria; order Vibrionales; family Vibrionaceae; genus Vibrio; species Vibrio sp. 1978. Next base: position 33,844 of record NZ_JAWPOP010000017.1, on the reverse strand, counting down.
CAAGCACATTTGAAGCGAAGGTTACATTACAGTTGTTAGCAGATAGTGGCCCGCCATTAATTCGACATCGTGCCCCTTCAAAGCCAAACTGTGGTACGGAACTTTGATCGATACCCAAAGTAATATCGCCAGCTCTTGAACCTTGCAGCTCAAGCTGAGTTTCATTCTCAAACTGTACATTTGTACCACCAACCCAGTTGGCAACATTATTGCCAGTAGATGGAAGTAAAGTGACAGAGAGAGGCGTTAAGCTGCCATCATCGTATGCATCTCTAGGATATTGCTCAGAACAACTTTCATTCATACAAGCTCTAAGTGTCACATCAGAAGCCTGACACGTACTGCCTGAGCCTGAGTAGTCAAACTCGAAATGATGAATACCATCTGTTAATCGCGAGTACTTGTCCGCACAGACTCGGAAGTTATCAATATCATGCGTATTGGTAAGCATACCTGTGGATGCCGTTACCGACAGACGGAAGTTATCTGGAATATAGTTAAAACCACCTTTTTCCAAAACGTTAAACTCTTCGATAACAGGATCCCATCCGCCATTTTTTCCGACTTTTCGAAATACAGCCAGCGTTATCGTATCGGTGTTACGCGAATTTAAAACTACTTTATAACGATGCAGTTTCTCTTTACCTTTTCGATTATCCAACGAGCTGCTGTATTTTTTGCCAGTGATATACGGATAACCTTTCAGCCACTTACCATTCGCATCTTGGACGCCCTGTCCACGCACCCCAACATTATCAGCAACACTATTTGAAACGATTTTCTCGCTCCCTTCACGAATGTAGTTACCAAACTCATCAATACCAATACCTAGCCAACCACCAGCAAAGCCTTCTACATCTTTGGAGACTTCAGGGTAGTGATTCTTTAGAAGCTTCATCCCGTAACCAAGCGGACCACCAAATGCCCCGGTTTGAGGAGGGACACTCGCATCAGAAATCACCAGCGCAACACCGTCAGCACCATTCCCACCATATGCATTGTGATCAAAATCAATCTCTAAATAGTTCTGATCTGACGGAAAAATATAGTTATATGCAGAGGCTGTTGCCTGCTCTGGTTTATTTGAGTTTAAGATGAAACGTCCATCAGAGATATGGGGCTCGTCACTGGTACCAAAGCCCATCACCGACCAGTTTGACAATGAACCTGAATTGAAGTTTTCTTCTGGTAATAGTGAACATTGCTGTGTTGGCGGAATAACAGGAACTAATTCAGGACAAAGTGAGGCTACAGCCTCTATTGGGCACTCTCCGGTCTGGGGGGGCTGACAGTTGGGATCATCTACACCACAATAAATGTCACTATCATTGTACTCGTAAGAATGTGATTTTGAGTTAACAGAACCACAGACGGTCGAGCTTTTTACTGTGGCTTTCCCGTGGGACTGAATCGCTTCACTAAGAGTATAAACACCTCGATTTTGATCGAGTTTAGAGTTAGTCAACGATACTTCGCTACCTGTTGATTCTACCCGGCCACAAACCAATGAGTTTTTAATATCGACTTTATGTAGAGCGAGAATATTTCCGTGTACTTGGTTATTGGCTTCTAAAATAACCTCTAAGCCCTTACTGGTAACGTCACCCGTAACTTTTGTTTCATTTAATGTAACCCGGCTTGATGCAGAAATATCACCTTGAATTTCATTCCCGCTTTGCTCAGTTTTCACCTCACCACCGATACTTGTCACGCTACCTTCGACATGGGTTTGCTTCAACGTAACCGTTCCAGCAGCTTCAACGTTACCGCGAATGATATTGTCGCTTTGTTCGGTTTTTATCGTGCTCGTTTTACTCGTAACATTTCCTTCAATAACCGCTTGAGAAAGAATAACCTCCCCATGCGTGGACAAGATCGAACCATAAACATGCGATCGGTTCTTAAGTTGAATTTTACCGTGCGACTCAATATCACCATAAATATCATAGCCACCGTTATCTCCGATAACATCGCTGGTCTCGTTAATAAGGTCAATATGAGCATTAGATTTACCGATCTGGTTGTTGCCAGCGAGTTGAATAGTACCTCGTACACGAATCGTCATTTTACTATCAGACACAATAGTATCGCCGTTATTCAACGTGAGTCCGTTCGGGCATACGTAGGTTGTAGGCCTAACAAAAAAATTAAATCGATCTTGGTAACTACCGTTATCACACAAATCGCTTGCACCTTCAGGGACCCACCTCACCCAGTCCCAACTTGGCGTAATATCGTGAACCTTAGCGAGAACGTTCGCCGTACTCATCATACATATCAAGGCTAAGCAAATCAGTTTTTTCATTCTTGTTATTACTCCCGAACCCAAATCTCTTGCTGGCGCTCATGGTGTTCCTAAGTTTAAAGTGCCTAAATCTACACAACTCATTGGGCTAAGCCTACATCCGGTCCCTTGTGTGACATTAGGCATTGCACCGCTTACCGTATTTGTGCAGATTGTCGCGACGCTATCACTCGTACCATTGATGGGATATAACCTTGTCAATGCCCACTCATTTGCAGACTGAGCAACAAACCAAGCTTTTGTTCCCAAAAACTCTCTTGTTAATCCGCTTTGATTCGACCATGTCACTTTCATTAAAGAGGAAGCCAAATATCCCATTACAATAATGACGAACAACACGATGATTAGTACATTTCCGCTGGAGTTTCTTCTATGGGACATTGAGCACCTGCACATCTTGTTGATACACACTACGTTCACCATCCTGCTCAAACTCTAAATTGATATGAACTAAACCACCTCGTTGCAGAGTTGGCTCTAGATAACGCATACCACTTACGGACGAATCGACACTATCCGCAACCGTAATACCATTTCGCGTAACTCGCTTGGTATCAAAACAGTAGCGAACCTCCGACTTCTCTTGATAAATATAAAGACGGCTAGAAACAGAGGATCCCGTAATCGTACTTGCCCCCCCACTAACAACAAAAACCTTACCTGTTTTAGCTAAACCACCAATGGCTATATTTCGCGAAGAAGTTGATTGTAAATCTTCATATCGGCTCGGATTTATCACCATCCTGCGATTCGCAGGAATAGGATTAAGCGTTGAGTCATTACCTAGCAAAAACTCTAAATCATTATTCTTAAACGTGTAAAAACCAGAATATTCAATCGGCACAAACTCTAGACAATTAGTTGTTCCTTTTGGCACATGAAAACTATTAGGTACAGCATGGCGGATTTCTCGGGTCATCTTTTCTAAAACAAACTGAGCCTGTGTTTGTATTCGTTGGCGATCGATAGTATCAGCGTAACCTTTCATTCCTAACTGGACATACCCAGCTATCCCCAACATGATGAAGCTGCCGACCACAATCGTAACTATCATTTCCATTAAGGTGAAACCACGATCTTTCATCAGTAGTTCCCCTTAATAGCTGTTAAAGTAAGGGGCTGCGTGTTCCCCGCAAAAATCCTTAATGTTACTTTTTTGTATTCGGTTATTTCATCGGGAGCTTTATCCGTCAGATCATCATAGGCAACGCTAATTTCTAATCTAAAGTTTTTGTACTGCTCAGTACTGTCCGCACCAAGTACATCACTAATATTCCCTCTAGGGACACCATCACACTGAGAAGCCGTTGTAGATGTGCTCCAACACCCGATATAGTCATCGACATCATTGAAATCACTAGGCGTTGTTTCCAAGGAACCGTCTAGTTTTTTATCCGCACCTAATTTATTTACGTCAGTGCAGCTCACTCCATTCTCACCACACCGAACGGTGCCACCATCAAAGTCGCTGTTTTCATCGAAGCCTCGCGACAATATCTGAGACATAAAACCTTGGCCTAATGCAGCGGCACGAGTTTGATAATGAGGTATAGCTGAGTCTCGAATTTGAGGGACAAGAAAAGAAGTAAACGCCACCATCGCAATGCCCATTAAAACAATCGCGATGATCATTTCTATTAACGTAATGCCACTAGATTTCTTCATGAGCATGTACCTTTTGAAACATAACCTTGAGTATTAATTTCAACTTGGCAGCGGCTTCGACCATGTTTATCTTCAATCAGGATTGAAACTCCACCACTCGCAGAATTTATAGGATTACCCAACAAATTAAACTCGATTGGATTAGTTACGGCATTGGTCAGTGAAAACTTTGCGGATTTATCAATAACTACGTCACTACGAGCATCTTGTGCACTGCCTGTTAGTGTGCAGGCAGCAACTGAACCAATGCATGAGCTAGAAACTTGTAAACGAAAGTTATTATCAGTTTTTTTTTCAAAATTCGACTGCATACGATTCACCTGCACTTGGCGAATAACAGAAATCACGCGTTCTTGTAATGCATATGCAGAGAAACTGCCAGAGCCCATAAAACGGCTGGCTGCAAAAAGTGAAAGGATAGAGAGGAGAACAATCACGAGGATTAACTCCATTAACGTAAACCCTAATGCAGAGCTGCGAATTTTCATAACCCAACCTTAGGCTTAGAACAAGCGAGATAAGTATACGATGAAATTATGAGATTAATGATAGGTTTATAATTTTTCGATTCGAAATGTGAACAGACGAACAAATAGCCAATGTCTAGTTATTTCTCCCCTTTGAACGACTAATCTCTTCTTCAATTCGATCGTAAGTTTCTTTATTGCTTAGCGTCTCAGAAACGTGCTCCGCGGTTTGCTTGGTTTGCTCCCATTTTGCTTCGTATGTTTCTGGTCCAAAACTGATATACCGAGGCAATAGCACGTAGCCAGCGACGGCGAGAAAAGTCAGCAGCACGATAAATTCAGTAGTGCTTAATCCTCTGATGCTTTTCACTGCTCAGTCCCTAAAAAATTAAAAGGGGCTTTCGCCCCTAAACTCTATGAGCCAGATGCAACTTTAGTACATTCAGTCACTAATGATGCTTTAGCTGGCAAAACATCGCCATCTTTATTTTTATATGCTTCAGCATACTGAACACACTGGTCCACACCACTTTCTGATGCGTAAGTGACTTTACCTGGAACTCCATCTGTAGTGCCAGCTTGAGCTGTACGCGTTTCTGTTTTAATCAACGTCCAGTCATTTGTATCACTAAGGCCCTGTACCGCTTTACCGATACCAGCCTCATTTGCTGTTGGGTAACCCAAATAAATCGTAATGTCTTCAACTTTGGTATCTGCAGCTGTTTTGGTTTCTTTCCCTTCAACCGCTGCTTTGCCGTAAACAATACCCGCAGCGCCATCCATTGCGCCTTTCAGGCCCTGGTTAACTGCTTTGCGAGCATCGTCCTGCAGGTTAAGGAAACGTGGTGCTGCAGTGACCGCTAGAATACCTAGGATTACAATTACCACTACCAATTCGATAAGGGTGAAACCACCTTGTCTTTTCATTGTTTACTCTCTCTATGTAAGCATGCAGTACAACTGCAAAGTTTTGTTTAGGTCACGCGACCATTTTGGATATTGTCAAAACGGTTTGGGGCAGCAACGTTCACTAAAACTGACCGTGAAGTGGATACTGTATCTACCGCTTGAGCAGAATGACGATTCGCCATTATTCAGTTCATGCTGCAATGAGAAAAACACATTATTGTTTACCCTCTATTACAGCTTCTTACTTATGGTAATGATTGCATTATACCGACTTTCAATACCAATTATAGTGATTAGGTGTCAAAAAATTCACTCTGCCGACATTTCGACGTCTATTTTCAGTTGATTAGCAGTTGAGATAACTACAATCGACTGACCATTTTCATAAGTGTAGTGACAGACATAACGATCAGTTTTGATGGCTCCACTGATATCTATTAACTTGTTGGTCATTATTTTACGTTGGGGGTAATGCACCGCTAGCCAATAACCACAATCTAATACACCTTGCTGAGTAAAGGGAGACACTAACCCGTCCTCAGTCATAGTAAGGTTAAAACCATCCATCAGCATATGTTCTGGCTCGCCTTGTACTAGCCAAGCTTGACGATAACGCTGAACACTATCTTGCATCCAAACTCTCGCCAACTTAGCCCCAGTCACTTGTGCTTGCTCGGTCACAGGACGTAATTTGACCGCCAAACCCACCGCCATAATCGTAGCAATAACCCCAAACACAATAAGCGTTGCTCGGCTTTGATTTTCAACCACCTATTAGCCGCCTTTGATAATGTCGAGCATTCCCCACATTGGTAGGAAGATACCCAATGCCAGCACCATGACCATGCCTGCGACAATCACCAAAAGTAATGGTTCTATTCTTGCGGTCAGCGTTTTTAGATCGTAATCGACTTCTCGATCGTAAAAGTCCGACACCTCCAGCAGCAACTCATCAATACGACCAGTTTCTTCACCTACTGCAATCATCTGAATCACCAATGGGGTGAATATTTTACTGTTGATGGCCGTCACTGAAATGGTGCTACCCGCTTCAATTGCAGACTTCATCTCAAGAATTCGGTTTTCTAAAAAACGGTTCCCTAAGGCTTCCCCGGCCAAAGCCAAAGACTGGTTAAGTGGCACCCCTGATTTCAGCATCAACGAGAAGGTTCTGGCAAAACGAGAAAGCTGCGCACGATTAACGATATCGCCTACAATTGGCAGCCGAAGCCGAAACTTATCGAACTTCTCCCGACCATCAGCCGTCGCCACCCACGCTCTGAATACAGTAAACGCGCCAATCATTGCCACAACCAGCAACACCCAATAATTAACAAAGAAATTAGAAGTCGCGATCAAAATACGCGTCGGCAATGGTAGCTCAACCCCAAAGCGCGTGAACATCGATGCAAACTCAGGGATCACCAAGATATTCAATACAAACATGGCGATGGTGATAAAGATAATAACAAACGTCGGATAACGCATCGCCGCTTTAATGCGTTTGCGAGTCTCAAGTTCCTGTTCGTAGTAATTCGCCAGTTGCAATAGCGCTTGGTCAAGCCGACCCGTATTCTCACCGACGTTGATCATAGAAACGAACAGTGGGCTGAATACTTTACTGTGTTGCTGCATCGCAGAAGACAAACCTCGGCCATTACTCAGTTCAGAAACGACATCTTCTAGCGCCTCTTTGAGCTGTTTGTTTTCGCAATTTTGCAACAAGCCACGCATAGAGCGCAGCAAAGGTACGCCAGCTTTAGTCAAACTAAACAACTGGCGAGAGAAAAGAATAATTACTTCCAACGGAATAGCAGGCACAAACAGCTTAGACAAGCTCACTTGGCTTTTTGCCGACTCTTTCTCTAACCGTACATTGAGCGGGATGACCCCTTTGTTCATCAATGCTTCCGCCGCAGCTTCTGAGTTCACTGCTTCGATTTTGCCGTTAGTGGATGAGCCGTCTAGCGTGCGGCCTTGATAACGAAAAGTTGGCATTCACTTACCTATATGAAAATGGGATCAGTCTTACCAGAAGCATCACCCTCACCTAGGGTCATCACTTCATCCAAACTGACGGTGCCTTGTAGCGCCAGTTCCATTGCAGAAGCAAGCAGTGGCTTATAGTTTTCTGAGCGGCGCGCGGCTTGCGCAAAACCAACCGCATCATTGGCTCGCAATTTATCCATCATCTCTTGCTCAAGTTCGAGCATTTCAAACACACCGATTCGGCCTCGATAACCAGTCAAGTTACAGTTTTGGCAACCTGCGCCTTTATAAAAAATGGTGCTAACTTGATTTGGGAAACGCCCAGCTAACCACTGCTGGCGAGACTCATCTAAGTGGTCTTCTGTTTTACAATCTGGGCAAACTCGGCGCACAAGACGCTGCGCCACCACGGCTCTAACCGCACTAGCAACCAAGTACCCCGGCGCCCCCATATCGATCATGCGTAACGCACTGTCGACAGCATCGTTGGTGTGGAGAGTGCTCAATACTAAATGCCCCGTTAGTGCAGCTCTCAGACCAATTTCTACCGTCTCTTGGTCACGCATCTCACCAACAAGAATTATGTCTGGGTCTTGACGTAAAAAGGTTCTAAGAACACGCGAGAAAGTTAGATCGATCTTGCTGTTAACCTGTACCTGAGTGATGCGAGGCAGACGATATTCAACCGGGTCCTCTGCTGTAATGATCTTTTTCCCAGGTTCGTTGAGCTCACTCAATGCGCCGTAAAGCGTGGTGGTTTTACCGGAACCTGTCGGCCCGGTAACCAAAATCATGCCGTGCGGACGCGCCAACTGTCGACGTAAGCGAGCAAGCAAGTCTGGCGGCAAGCCTGACTCTTCTAACGGACGCAAACCAGCGGACTGGTTAAGCAGACGCATTACCACAGATTCTCCGTACTGCGTTGGTAACGTCGACATACGAATATCAATTGATTGGCCACGAACTTTGATATTGAATCGGCCATCTTGCGGCAAGCGCTTTTCAGAAATATCTAGGTGTGCCATCAACTTCAGTCGAAGAACCAAAGCCGATGCAATATTCACTTCATTTAAGAGCGTTTCATGCAATACGCCATCAATTCGCTGGCGCAAACGCAATACTTGATCGTCTGGCTCAATATGAATATCCGAAGCTCCAACCTGTACCGCATCTTCAAACATGGAATTAACCAGCTTTACAACGGTAACCTCTTCACTATCGGCTTCATCAATACCGTAATCAAAGCTTTGTACATCTTTATGCTCTTCATGCAGCTGTTCAGCAAAGGAGGCTATCTCTTTAGTACGGCGGTAATAACGGTCAAAGCTTGAAATAAGCTGACGCTCTGAAGCAACAATGAACTCAAGGTTGTATTGGCCCAACAAGTTCATCAATGATTCTTGGATGAACAAGTCCGCAGGGTCACTCATAGCAACGCGCAGTGTGTCCCCATTTCGAGCAACGACCATCGCACGTAAGCGACGTGCGTGTACCTCAGGTAGAATCTGCACGGCTTCGGCATCCACAGGCGCACGACCAAGATCGATCAGTGGCAAACCAAGCTGCTGAGACAAGAAGTCCAACATTTGCTTTTCGGTAATAAAGCCAAGGTCAATTAACGCATCCCCTAGCTTCTGCCCGGTACTGCGTTGTGCGTTTAGTGCTTGCTGGATTTGTTCTTCAGAGACGATACCTTCCTCAACCAGAAGATCGCCCAAGCGTTTTCTCAACTGAATTTTCATTGTGCGCTCTCCAACTCTTTCAAGATGCTCAAACGGTCACGGATAAATGCTTGCGATTGATTCGAAATGCCAACTTTACCCAGAGCTTGGTTGTAAGAGTTAATCGCGGCAGTAAAAGCCAGGGCGCGCTCTTGTTGAATAGCCAAACCTAACCACCAGCGCGCGTTTTCCGGCTCACGCTGAGTGAGGAGTTGATAGCTCTCAAGCGCAATGTCATTTTGCTTGTGTTTTTGTGCCAATGCCGCACGCATCGCCAAGTAATCTCGACTTGGTACTGGAGGCAAATGAACAAGCGGGCTCAGCGCCGCTTCAGGTTGATTAGCTTTCACTAACAACTTAGACAAGGCCAAGCGGAGTACTTGGTTGTTCGTATCTAGGTTGATGCCTTCTTGAATAATCTCATATGCTTTACGCGTGTCACCTTTACCAAAGTACAACGCTGATAACTTTTGACGCGTGTCTGCATTCATTGGCTCATAACGCAACGCCTCGGCATAAGCCGATAACGCCGTTTGCATATCGTTAGCATCCAGTGCTTTTTCCGCTCGGCTAACCGCTTTAAGAGATAATTGGCGGTGAGTAAGCTCAACCTGCTCAATGCGCATTGAACTGTTTTCTGATGTTGTGTGGGTTACGTGATCGTATTGCTCCTCGCTCGGCATCGTTGCTAACTGCGCGAGTAAAACTGCATCATCAGAGGCGATATTTATCTCAGATCTTGGCGTGAACCTATCAGTCTCTTGCATGTGAGGCTGTTGCGCAACCGGCTGTGTGGCTGGTTTGGTGTAAACCACTTGAGTTGTATCGGGCGTCATTTTACTCGTTGGTGAGTGAGTGCGCTCCGATGAAACAATTGGTGAGACATTCACAGACGACAGTGGCATAGCGTCGGTTTGAAACTGTGATAGCTCGCCTGAAGGGACAGGACCGCGAGAGACCGCCCAACTGCCAACCGCAAGGCTTAACGAAAAACCGGCGACAAGCCAAAGCCAAGGTTTACTGCGTGAGACACTTGGAATCTCTGCACGAGTAAGCTCTGACGGCGATGTTTTTTCAGCAAGTTCTGATAATGCTTTATTGATGGCACTCAAGGTTGACTCCATCCCCAAAATACGGGTGTTTTAAACTTAGGTTTACGGGCATCAAACGTATCGTGCATAGCGGCGTAAACATGATGATTTTTCAATAGTGTGCAACGATCATTAAATGCAGCAAGCAACGACTTGTGGCTAATTTGGTTTATCAAGCGCGGAATCCCCATGGATGAACGCCAAATCGCTTTTTTCTGTTCAATAGAAAAAATGTGTGCCCCATTGCCTGCTTTATCTAAACGATTATTGATGTAAGCCACGCCTTCATCGATAGAGAGAGGACGGAACTGGCAACTAAACGTAATGCGTTGACGAAATTGCCTTAGATCATGGTTAGCCAATCTTTCATCCAACTCTGGTTGTCCGAATAACACCAATTGAATGAGCTTATCTTGTTCCGTTTCTAGGTTGCCAAATAGACGCAATGTTTCTAAAGCTTGTGGGGAAAGAGCTTGCGCTTCATCAACGATCAAGACGGTTTTCTTTCCCAAGGCATGTACTTGAATCAAGTGCTCTTGAATGAGGGAAACGATACGCAGCGGATCATCGTTCTCGATACCCAACTCTCTGGCGACAGCAAACTGCAACTGTTCCCCATTCAACACTGGATTGGGTAAGTAAATAAGCTCAACTTCAGATTCAATCTGCTCGATCAGCTTACGGCATACCATGGTTTTTCCAGTGCCGACTTCTCCCGTCACCTTAATCACCCCTTCTCCCATTTGCACGGCAGCTAGGATGGTTTGGATCGCCTCATAGTGAGGGGCTAACCCCAAGAACATTTCTGTATTTGGGGTTAACGAAAAAGGCTGAACTCGGAATCCAAAGTGTGACAAGTACATACTCGAATCACAAACCTATTGAAAAACAGAACCTTTCCCAGCGCTTATTGCGCATCTGGGAACCACTCTTGCAGCAGATCACGAGAGCGCTCTAGCTCTTTCTGCCAAGAGTTCACGCCAACTACGGTCGGTTTTAGCAAGATGACCAATTCTGTTTTCTCAGTTACGTTATTCACGTTGCGGAACAAATGCCCCAGTGCTGGTACATCGCCCAAAAATGGGACTTTAGAAACAAGCTCACGATTTTGCTGTTTCATCAAACCGCCGATAACCACAACATCGCCATCTTTAGCACGAATAACCGAGTCTGATTCACGAATAGAGCTTTTCGCTAATGGCAGTTGGATGTTTTGGAAATCTCCGCCCAAGTTCAATTGCTTCACTTCTTCCGTGACTTCAATAACTGCGGGGTGAACATGCAGGAACACATTGCCTTTGTTATCAATTTGCGGAGTCACATCGAGGGAAATACCCGAGAAGAATGGCGTCAGTTCCACTTCAGGAACTGCATTTGAGTTTTCACCGTTGCCTGCATTGCTCGATAGCTCGGTAACAAAGTACTCATCGGTACCCACTTTGATGACAGATTTTTGGTTGTTGGCAGCGGTAATACGAGGGCTCGAAAGGACGTTCAAGTCACCTTGCGTAGACATGAAGCTCAACACTGCATTGAAGTTACCATCCGAAATAGTCACGTTAGTTTGACCGCCCAATAGCGTGCCAATCGCATCCAATGGTGGTAATGTCGACGCAGGGCGGTTGACTACGATACTACCCGAGTTACCAATTGACGCCGATAAGTTTGACCAGTTGATGCCTTGTTGGTAGCCATCATTCAACGTCACTTCTAGGATTTTAGCTTCAAGAATGACCTGGCGCTGCATGCGCTCCTGCGATACACCTAAGAACTCGCGTACTTCGCGAATATCATCTGGAAATGCTCGAACCGTAATAACTCCCGCTTGTGGCGTTACAACCACACTTTGCCCTTTGCCTGAACCAATTAGATTCGCAACAGCTTGCTGCAGCATAGGCCAGAAGTCACTTTCAGTGATGGTTTCGATGCGTGTACCACCCGTAGATGTGGTCGAGCTATCGTTGTTGTTTCCATTGTTAGAGTCTGACGAGTCAGAACTGTCTGAGCTACCACCAGAATTAGACGTACCAGCCGAGGTTACAGAGCCCGTAACAATGCTGGTTAATGAGCGACCAGAACGCTTGAACTGCAGGTAATCGACTGGAATGGTCACAGTACGCATACCTGCTGGGTAGATTTGAATAACTTTGCCAGACTTCACCACGTCATAGCCATACATATTCTGTACAACATTCAGAACTTCATCCAATGTCACATCTGACAAGTTGACAGTGATATTACCTTGTACCGACGGGTGAATCGCCACGCTGTACTCTGTGCCTTTCACCAACGAGGCGAAAAAGCTTCTTGCATCGACCGCATTCGCTTGAATACGAAAACGCTTCGAGGTGCCTTGCTCTGATGCAACGTTCGAGTCTAAATTTGGCATCAAGTCTGCCTCAACAGAAGAAGGGATTTCTTCCAATGTGCGGCTGTTCGCTTGATTGATCGATTCATTGAGCGCTTCTTTAACTTCCACTGGATTCCGATGACCCATTGAACATCCCATTAAAGAAGCAATCGTTATTCCTACAACTAATTTGCGCATATCTGATCGGGCTCTGGTTATTATTGTTTTACGTTTAAATCAAAAAGCTCTAGGTCCCACTGACGGTTACCACGCTTTAAAGTTACAAATTCACTATTAATGCTCGCGACGCGATAACCCTTAAATAGCTCGCCTTTTTCGACAAGTTTGTTATCCATAATCGCGATACAATCAGTACTTGGCTTACACACAATACTGTTGAGCTTAGGCAGTCGGTACCGTTTAACTTTTGGTTTCGCTGACGTTTCAACCGCTGGTTTTTCCCAACCAAGTGGGGCCGTTGGGTCTTGGTTTGCCCAAGCGGTTCCTGCCGCTGCCATAACAAGCAATGAGATGATGAGTTTGTTAACCACCAATAAACTCCTCTCTAGATCCTAGTGTGTAGACTTCTAACACAAGCTTCGCTTTCGGGTACTCTTCGACTTTATAACTAAAGCTGCGCCAGTAATAACTCGCAGGAAGGCTCTCCAATTTATTCAGATAATTAGCAATAGAAAAATAGTCACCAGTCAGTTCCATACGAACAGGATGCACGTAGTAACCAGAGTATTGCGATGCTTCTTTATCTTCCGTTATTGGCTCAGATGGCAAGGTTTGCAGAGACAAAAGGTGAATGCCACTTTGCTGCTCCAACACATTTTCAAGCAGCTCAGCCATTTGCGAAGGTGTAATAAGATGCTCGATGATCTCCGCTAATTGCATCGAAAGATGCTGACTCTCAGCTAACAGATTAGATATCGCGCGATCAATCTCAGCATTTGGATCTTTCTTAAGTTGCGCCTGAATACGTAGCGTATCGATTTCAATCTTTTGATTGGCTTGCTTTAAATTACTTAGTTGCCTCTCATTACTGATGATCTCGTTAAGCTTTGGCTCCAATACCAGCGTAAAGAGCAACATGATCACGACAACTAAACCGCACAATGCGGTGAGCACTTTTTCACGCGTACTCATTTCGCCAAAGCGCCCTTCTAATGAGAGCCAGAATTCGTTCATTTCTCTTTATCCTCGCGCGTTTTTAGTTCAAACGTCACAATATCCTTATCATTTCGACCTATTTTGACGTCGTCAAACGTTCGGCCAACCAAGCTAATTTCATTTTTAAATTGGCTGACCCAATTTGGCACTGAGCTCGGTTTTTTCGCTAGTCCCTTCAGATCTAAGGTATGGGTATTGATTCGAATTTCGGACAAAGAAATTTCTTGGTTTCCTAGCTTCGCTAATGATTGCATCACGCCAGAGTAACCCGTGCGTTGCGAGTCATCGTATTTCCCGACAGCTTTAAGCGAGTCTCGCTTCGCCTTGACTTCACGCTCTAAGCGGGCTTTAGCTGCCAGCTTATTATTGTCAGGTTGATGTTTACGTAGCTTGACTTGATAACGTTCAAGCTCTGACTTCATGATATCGCCTTTACTTTTTACAATAGCAATCTCATCTTCCAAACCGCTGCTCTGCCAAGTGACATAACCGTAAGAAAATAGAATTGCAGCCGCCGCAACGCCCCAAGATAACGCGATATTTTTTAGCGTCAGGAGCTCTTTTTTCGGTTTTAAGTAATCGGGATATAAGTTGACGCGTCGAGTATTTGAAGTAGCCGCAGTGTCAGCCAAAACATGCCCTGATAGCTCATGTTCTGGTGGTAATAACGGTGAAACCTTAGTACTTAAACGGTAGTTCAGAGCCTGAACAAGCTCGCTCTCATCCTCTTCATCACAGCACACTTTCAATTGGTGTAATTGCACGTGGCGTAACTGAGATGAAAGATAGTCAATCGAACGTTGCAGTTCTAACGACAGACTGTCCATCTGTAAATCGCTAGACGGAACCCCCGTTAACGGTGGCGTCACACTGCGAATAGAGCGGTGGAACGCAATAGTATTTTCGACAAAAGCGCTTATACGGAAATGACCACGCACACTGCGTTGTAATAATAGGAAGTTTCCTAGTTCACCAGCAGTCTCTCCCCAAATATCGTCTTCAGGAAGAATGGCTTCTAATGGTAACTGGGCTCGACTGGCCAGTAACACAATCTTATCCAATATTTTTCGCGATAAGACGTATGCTTGCACTTTGGTTGAATTCGGTAACTCGACCGCATCGGCAATAATGTCGATGGCGCGCTCAGAGATCAGTTCTTTCAACAAAAACGGTTATGCGGCTGGCCATTCTTGACGCGGCATGACCGGTTTGTCGATTTGGTACATCTGGTAATAGTTATGAGAAAGAATAACCGTTAATGAATCATACGCACTCGCTGCAACGCTCAATGCTTGCTCAACGGCTTTTTCCCAATTGGACTCAGAAATATCAAATTGGTATGGACGACTACTTTTGATTGAAGATGATAAATAAACGGCGTCTGGCTGAATAACCAAAAAGCAGGAGCGATCACCACTAGATGATCGCTTAAGCTTGTCGAATAGTGCTTTGAAATCCATGATTATTATCTTTATTTTTTCCGCCAGCGATTTCGTCTTCCCAATTTAACTTGGGATTCTGATTGAGAATTCGGCAACGCTTGGGGACGAGGAAGAAACTGCTGCTCCGCAGAAAAGTAACGCCCTTGCCCACCATAAACCCCGAGCTCAATTAATGTGTTGAGCTCGTTCTGATTCTCAATTCCCACTGCTATAATTTTAGTTTTACTGTTTGCCGCCGCACCTAGCATACTGCGGACAAATAGCTGGTTTTCATGTCGTTGGTCGATTTTTGCTACTAAACTGCGATGAAGTTTAAGGTAACGAATGTCCACTTCTTTTAAATAGTGAGTGCTGACGATGGTACGCCCAGCCTGCCCAACCATTAAGTGGCACCCTAAACCGGCCAGCATTTTAGCGACTGGTCGCATAAAGTCTAAGTGTCTTACAAATTGTGCTTCAACAAACTCAAAACTGAGACACTTTCTCTGCTCACGTGACAACTGTAAGAGTTCATCACGAAACCATTTAAAGTACTCTCGGTTAGAAAATGGCGTTACATTCAAATTGAGCGCATACGATCTTGAGTTATCAAAATTATCCTTAAACTCTCTTAAGAATTTATTAATAACCGACTTATCCATTTGCGCTTCATAACCAACCTGTCTGATCGCAGAAATGAACCGAGATGCTTTAACAATCCCATTCTCAGGATCGCGAATCCGACATGTTAACTCTTCATATAATGATTTTTTATGCGTCGCGTCACTTATTGGGTGCACAGATTGTGCGTAGAGTATCACACTTTCAGGTGTAAGTGCTGTGTCAAATAACGTTCTCCACCTCACACTTCCGCGAGCTTCTTCATCGTGGTTCCATTTTTTGAAGCGACTCCAATTATTGTTATTTTGTAGTTGCGCACTACGCAAAGCAGTCTCGGCTTCATCAATGATTTGGCTGTGTCGCTCACCTTCTTTATAAGTGGTGATGCCAATATGGCACCAGTTGTCTGGATCAAGTGGCTCTGGCGGCATTAACTTTTCTAACTGGCGAATGCATTGCGAGGCAAGGTTAGCCACATCTTTCGCACTTTGGTGCGGTAGAAAAAGCGCAAAATCAGCATCGTAATAACGGGAAAATACAACATCTGGGTATCGTTGAACTAAATTGGACAATAAACTCCCAACTTCAACAATAAACTCATCCGTAATTTGCTTATCTTGCTCTTCTTCAACCAGTTTCCAGTCTTGAATACGAACTAGCAACACGGCGCCGCGAGCCCCGCTTTCTAGTAACGCCGATTCCAACTTGCTATCAAATAACACTCGGTTAGCGGTACCGGTTAGCTTATCAAGGAAGGTTTGAGTTCGAATAAAGGTATCAAATCGGCTTCGCTCTTGACGCGCATCTTGTAACTCTTCGATTAATACATCGAGCGCTTCACTGGCGGTGTAAGGCCATTCTTTTTTGTCACCTTTGGCATACTGCTCCACCCTACCAGCCAGGATCATTCTGCCTCGCTCTTCGAGCATTTCGGAGCCTTCTAATTGTTCCTTAAGCCATGCCACGCCGCGCATTAAGCAGAAGATGATCAATATAACGGCAAGCGTGATCGACCAAAGCGCCTGCATTGAGTAGCTGTAACCTAAGTAAGGGGGAATTGCTTTAAAGTGAATTGTGTAATCTTGATTGTGAGTCAACTGGTACTCAGCCTCAAACAAGACTGACGCTTCCATTTGATGAGAAGTATCTTTGAAGCGATAAACAACGGCGTTGTTGGTCGACAACGTCATTTCGACAATATTGGAAGCCTGCAGCATCTTCGGCATCCAGCGCTGCATAGAATAAGCGGCGTCAGGATCTTCCATCTCCTTGTCGACCACCTCTACGATCCCTTCTAAATAATGGGTGAGATATTCCTGCCCAAGACGTTTAAAAGAGAGGGTGCCACCGACAAACAAGATAAACATGGCGCAGATAACGATCATGGTGACAAAGGCCACCAGCCGTGTGCTTAACTTAAGAGTTGGGGTATACCTCATGAATACCAAATTCCTTTTTTATTCATCATATACCTTATTGAAATATTTATACTTGATAAGAGTTCATCAAACAATCGGATTAGTCTGATAGTGAGAGGCTGGAGCATAAAGAAAATCACACTCATTGATAAGTTTTATTGTTACGCCTAACCTTGCCAAGAGAAGCCTGTGAAATCATTAGATTGCGACAATAAAAAAGGCCGCGATATTCGCGGCCTTTTCGATTCAAGCATAAGCAGAATTTAGAACGGGATATCGTCGTCAAAATCCATTGGTGGCTCATTGTACTGCTGCTGTGATTGCTGCGGAGCCTGTTGTTGTGGTTGCTGTTGCTGAGGCGCATTGTACTGCTGCTGAGCTGGCTGTTGAGGCTGACCCCATCCACCTTGTTGCTGCTGTTGACCGCCCATAGGTGCGCCGCCACCTTGAGCACGACCGCCAAGCATTTGCATCACACCATTGAAGCCTTGAACAACGACTTCCGTTGAGTAGCGATCTTGGCCACTTTGATCTTGCCATTTGCGAGTTTGCAGTTGCCCTTCAATGTAAACTTGAGAGCCTTTACGCAAGTACTCACCTGCTACTTCCGCAAGTTTGCCGAACAACACAACACGGTGCCATTCCGTTTTTTCGCGCTGTTCGCCAGTCGCTTTATCACGCCATGAATCAGAAGTCGCAATAGTAATGTTTGCTACTGCACCGCCATTCGGCATGTAACGAATTTCAGGGTCGTTACCTAGATTCCCCACCAAAATAACTTTGTTAATTCCACGGCTGGCCATGATGTGCTCCGTTTCACTCTGGATATATAAAATTTTAGCGCATTAGAATAGCACGCTTTAATGTTTTGATTAAAGTCTAATACCATTGTGATCTATTGAGTCACCCTCTAGAACCCAAATCGTATTTCAACTTACGTGTGTAGCATTTTTGATTCGCGTTGCAGACATCGTTTCGTGAAGCTTTGAATTCGAACGCATTTATTCAGTAAAGCGATGGTTATGGCCTCTCTTTAATGCCAGTTTATGGCTTCTATTGAACCCAGGGAGATTGGAACACGTGAGAAAGTCGGCTTACGCAAGAAAGCTATTTCTGATCAGTATGGAAGATAATGCGCAAAAAAAAGTGGCGGCACTCGAAAAGTACGTTGATATGAGCATCCCGGTGATTTCAACCGCAGCACTCATGGAAGCCAAGCCACAACACCGTAATAAAATTCTACTGATCGACTTCAGTGAACATAAATCACTTGTTCAATCGATCAAAAACTTGCCTCTTGTATGGAAAAACTTTGAAACCGTTGTCTTCAACGTGCCTAAAAGACTAACCACGGATGAACTTCTTTCATTTGGTCAATTAAAAGGTGTGTTTTATTCTGAAGATACGCTAGAGCAAATTGGAGAAGGGTTAAAAGGCATTGTTAACGGTCAAAACTGGCTGCCGCGTAATGTAACCAGTCAACTTTTACACTATTACCGCAATGTCATTAATACTCATACTGCACCAGCTACGGTAGACCTAACCATTCGTGAGCTACAAGTACTACGTTGCCTACAAGCTGGCGCCTCGAACAGTCAGATGGCCGAGGAGTTATTCGTCAGTGAATTCACCATCAAATCGCACTTGTATCAGATATTCAAAAAGCTATCCGTAAAGAACCGAGTACAGGCAATCGCCTGGGCAGACCAAAACTTAATGTCATGATGCAATGTGAGCGGCTCTGATAACTGAAATGACAAGTCGCTCATCTTTTTTCCGCACCGAGTCTCACATTTTTTCCTACTTTATTCATGATTCATTGATACCTCTCGTGTTAAAGTTATACGCAGATTCTTGATAAAAACGAGATAGGATATTCCCCCAATGATAAAAAAATGTCTGTTCCCTGCTGCAGGCTATGGCACACGCTTCCTACCGGCAACGAAATCTATGCCAAAAGAGATGATGCCAGTCGTGAACAAACCGCTTATTGAATACGGTGTCGAAGAAGCAATCCAAGCTGGTATGAACGGCATGTGTATTGTGACAGGTCGTGGCAAGCACTCGATCATGGACCACTTTGATAAGAACTACGAACTGGAACATCAGATTAGCGGTACCAACAAAGAAGAGCTGTTGGTAGATATCCGTGAAATCATTGAATCTGCAAACTTCACTTATATACGTCAACGCGAAATGAAAGGCTTGGGCCACGCGATTCTAACTGGACGAGAATTGGTAGGCGATGAGCCATTTGCTGTTGTTCTTGCTGATGACCTTTGTGTGAACGAGCAAGAGGGCGTACTGGCTCAGATGGTGGCACTATTTAAGCAGTTCCGCTGTTCTATCGTTGCAGTACAAGAAGTACCAGCCGAAGAAACACACAAATACGGCGTTATCTCTGGTGAAATGATCAAAGACGACATCTATCGCGTAGACGACATGGTAGAAAAACCAGAGAAAGGCACGGCACCTAGCAACCTTGCGATCATTGGTCGCTACATCCTGACTCCCGATATTTTTGAACTGATCGAAAACACCGAACCTGGTAAAGGTGGTGAAATTCAAATCACTGACGCGCTGCTAAAACAAGCAAAAGCGGGCTGTGTATTGGCTTACAAATTCAAGGGCAAACGCTTTGACTGTGGTAGCGTTGAAGGTTACATCGAAGCAACTAACTATTGTTTTGAAAACCTGTATCTAAAAGATGAAAAAACCTCTGAGCTAGGTAAGCACGCAACACAAAAAGCAGTATAAAGCATCGTCTTAGTACGAAATTACTGTATCGAAAGCCCAGCACAACGCTGGGCTTTTTACTTTACTGTTTTTTTATCCAGTAATTTTCTTTGCACATTTCTCACACTATGTAATACTTGCCCCACTTGGTTATACATAGAGCAAAAACGATGGATAAAATAGAAGTTCGCGGTGCCCGAACCCATAACCTTAAAGACATTAATCTTACAATCCCTCGCGATAAACTGATTGTCATTACTGGACTAAGTGGCTCAGGTAAATCCTCTCTCGCTTTCGATACATTGTATGCAGAAGGCCAACGACGCTACGTAGAGTCTCTCTCTGCCTACGCTCGTCAGTTTTTGTCTCTGATGGAAAAACCCGATGTCGACCACATTGAAGGGTTATCACCTGCGATTTCTATTGAACAGAAATCTACTTCTCATAACCCGCGTTCAACCGTCGGTACAATTACCGAAGTCTACGACTACTTACGTCTATTGTATGCTCGTGTGGGCGAACCCCGCTGTCCAACGCACCATGCCCCTCTTGCTGCGCAAACTATCAGCCAAATGGTGGACAAAGTCCTAGAGATGCCGGAAGGCAGCAAAATGATGCTATTGGCGCCTATTGTCAAAGAACGTAAAGGTGAGCATGTTAAAACGCTTGAGAACTTAGCGGCTCAAGGCTTTATTCGTGCGCGTATTGATGGAGAAACTTGCGATCTTTCCGATCCTCCAACCCTTGAACTACATAAAAAGCACACCATTGAAGTTGTGGTAGACCGCTTTAAAGTTCGTCCAGACTTACAACAGCGCTTGGCCGAATCTTTCGAGACAACACTCGAATTATCAGGCGGAATTGCAGTTGTCGCGCCAATGGATGGCGACGGTGAAGAGATTATTTTCTCCGCCAACTTCGCTTGTCCACAATGTGGTTACAGCATGCAAGAGTTAGAGCCGCGACTTTTCTCATTCAACAACCCTGCTGGTGCATGTGGCACTTGTGATGGCTTGGGTGTTCAACAATACTTCGATCCAAGCCGAGTCATTCAAGATGATTCATTAAGCTTGGCACAAGGTGCAATTCGCGGTTGGGATCAAAAGAACTACTACTACTTCCAAATGCTCATCTCATTGGCCGATCATTATGGTTTTGACCTCCATGCCCCTTTTAATTCTCTGCCAAAGAAAACGCAAGATGTCATTCTAAAGGGCTCAGGTCGTACTGAGATTGAGTTTAAATACATCAACGATCGTGGCGATATTCGCGTTAAACGCCATCCATTCGAAGGTATTCTGAATACCCTAGAACGTCGCTATCGTGATACAGAATCCAACTCTGTCCGTGAAGAGCTTGCAAAATACATCTCCACTAAATCTTGTTCAAGCTGTGGCGGTACTCGTCTACGCCTTGAAGCACGTAACGTGTTTATTGCTGATACGACACTACCTGAGATTGTTGAACTCAGCATTGCTGATGCATTGGAATTCTTCCATTCCTTGAAACTGGAAGGTCAACGCGCCCAAATCGCTGAAAAAGTGATGAAGGAAATCAACGACCGCCTGCAATTCTTAGTTAACGTCGGTTTGAACTACCTAAACTTATCACGCAGTGCAGAAACCTTATCAGGCGGTGAAGCTCAACGTATTCGTTTAGCAAGCCAAATTGGGGCGGGTCTTGTTGGTGTGATGTATGTTCTGGACGAACCGTCGATTGGTCTCCACCAGCGTGATAATGAACGCTTATTAAAAACGCTCACTCATTTGCGCGATTTAGGTAATACCGTACTTGTGGTAGAACACGATGAAGATGCGATTCGCTGTGCAGATCATGTCATAGATATTGGTCCTGGTGCTGGCGTACATGGTGGTAATGTTGTTGCGGAAGGCACCATGGAAGAGATAGTCGCGAATCCGAATTCTCTGACAGGTCAGTACTTAAGTGGTGTTAAAGAAATCGCAGTACCGAAAGATCGCACGCCGCGAGATCCGAAAAAAACGGTTGAGCTATTAGGCGCTACAGGTAATAACCTTAAAAACGTTAACCTTTCAATTCCTGTTGGGTTATTCAGCTGTATTACAGGAGTATCTGGCTCAGGTAAATCAACGCTGATTAATGATACTTTCTTTAAAATTGCGCATACCCAACTTAACGGAGCGACAACGGCTCAGCCTTCACCTTATAAATCGATTAAAGGTCTAGAGCACTTCGATAAAGTCATCGATATCGATCAAAGCCCAATTGGCCGTACACCTCGCTCTAACCCTGCAACCTATACGGGGATCTTTACACCAATCCGTGAACTGTTTGCAGGCACACAGGAGTCGCGTTCTCGCGGTTACAAACCGGGCCGTTTTAGTTTTAACGTGCGCGGTGGTCGTTGTGAGGCCTGTCAGGGTGACGGTGTTATCAAAGTAGAAATGCACTTCCTACCAGATGTTTATGTGCCATGTGATGTGTGTAAAGGTAAACGCTACAACCGTGAAACGCTCGAAGTACGTTACAAAGGTAAAACTATTGATGAAGTGCTAGAAATGACGGTCGAAGATGCACGCACCTTCTTCGATCCAGTTCCTGCCATCGCTCGCAAACTACAAACACTGATGGATGTGGGTTTGTCGTACATACGATTGGGTCAAGCGGCAACAACACTCTCCGGTGGTGAAGCACAGCGTGTGAAACTGGCGCGAGAGCTATCCAAACGTGATACAGGAAAAACCTTGTACATTTTGGATGAACCAACAACCGGCTTGCACTTCCATGATATCCAGCAGTTGCTCACTGTACTGCACAGACTTCGCGACCACGGAAACACTGTCGTGGTGATCGAGCATAACCTGGACGTCATTAAGACTGCGGACTGGATTATCGATCTTGGTCCTGAAGGGGGTCAAGGTGGCGGCGAGATAATCGCTCAAGGCACTCCGGAAGATGTGTCGCAAATCGAGGGTTCGCACACAGCTCACTTCCTCAAGCCTATGTTGAAGTAGAAAAAACAGGTAAAGTATCGAGACCAGCAAGTGCTGGTCTTTTTTCATTCAAAACAACGCAATAACTATGGCTACTATACATGTAAGTGGAACAAAGCTTTCTCCCGAAAAAGTACAGGTTCCCCTCAATCGCAAGTTTCTCATTGCCTTGGCAACACTATTTGTGTTGGCAATGCACTTTTTCATGCCCAACCCCGGCGGTTCGGGGCTTTCGCTTTCGTTCAATGCGACAACTTGGATTGCTTTTAGCTTTGCATTAGGCATTGGGTGTTACCAACTAGCGAATAATCGAGTGCTACGTTACTCAAAACTAACCATCGGCTTGTTCATTAGTGCTCTTATCATGACAGTGCCCATTCTGTACCCAAATGCGAATAGCAGCTTGGCAGCCAATAAGCTCATAGGCCTGTGGTGTGGTGTCCTGTTCTTTATTGTTTTACAACAATTTCATTTCAGTAATAAACATCGCCAACGCCTATTATGGTTCATTGTCCTTGCGGTTGTTATCGAAGCCATTTTTGGTCTGACACAATATCTGTATCTCAAACCAGGCAATCCGTTTGGTTACGACACGGTGGCCAATCGTCCTTATGGTATTTTCCAACAGCCCAATGTAATGGCCAGTTTTCTTGCGACAGGGTTGGTGATTGCCAGCTATTTACTTGCACGTCAGCCCTACAAATACGATCGTAAGTTAAGCGATGTTTACCTTCTCTATGCCGTACCAGTTTTAACTTTACCACTAATTGTGGCGTTGGCTTCACGCACTGGTTGGTTAGCCTCGGTCATCGCCGTGTTGTTGGTCATTCCATACATGTACCGCTTTGCAACCAAAGGGCGCTTTATCCGCTGGGTTGTGTCACTTGTAAGTGGGCTCTTACTCTCTGTCGTTGTCATGCATCTTGCCTTTCCTGATGGAGGTAGGTTAGCCGCAGAAAAAGTAAATATGGAGTCTCCTCGAGCGTATACTTTTCCGCAAACATTAGACATGGTGATTGAAAAGCCTTTTACTGGTTATGGATATGGCAAGTTTGAATCTGAGTACATGCTGTATACGGCTCGTCAACATGCCCTAAATGAGAATTACCCAGCAGGTTTGCCAGCCATGGATCATCCGCATAATGAGCTACTTTACTGGGGAGTAGAAGGTGGCTTGCTGCCAATAATCGGCATCTTCTTAGCGATGGCACTGGTACTGTATCGAATCTATCAAGCCAAACGCGGAACTCGTCTTGCGTTGCTGGCCTTGTTTATACCTATCGTATTGCACTCACAACTGGAATACCCTTTCTACCACTCTCTCGTGCATTGGTTGATCTTCGTTATCCTACTGTACTGGGTCGATCAGCGCGTCTCTCGTTATCGACAAGTCGGCTTTAGTAATGTGACCAAAAGCTTGCTGCGTGTTTTTAGTTTGGTACTTCCCGTTGCGTTTACGTTTTACATGGTAAGCGCATTACATACGAACTATGTATTGACGAAGTTTGAGACCACTAGACCAACTAACCCTGATATTCTGAATCAAGTCAGTAACCCTGTGGTTTGGAAAGACAGGTTTGATTGGGATGTCTATAGCACGTTTTTAAACCTTGGGCTGTACCAACAAGACGCAACCTTGATTCAGCCTTATATCGATTGGTCGCTAAAAATCATCAAAGATAAGCCTCGCCCTGCATTTTATAATAATTTGATTTTGGCCTACCAAGGCTTAGATGACTCAAGTAAAGCGGAGCAAATTAGAGCTGAAGCGCAGTTTTTGTTCCCGAAGATTGATTTCAGTGACGTCAATTACCAACCACCTTCTCAAGCAATCTCTGCCTCACCAGCCCCCACTTCAGGTGCAGAGTAATAAGTACCAAAAAGCGAAGGGATGACCTTCGCTTTTCTTTATCTCATTGCTGTATGATTTTATTCAGTGAGTGACTCTTCTAACGCTTTTAAGCACAGCGCAACGTTTTCAGATCGAGCGCCGTAACCCATTAAGCCAATACGCCACGCTTTACCAGCTAATGCCCCAAGGCCTGCACCAATTTCTAGGTTATAGGTTTCTAGCAAGTGAGCACGAACTTTTGCTTCATCAATTCCTTCAGGCACGTAAATCGCATTTAATTGTGGCAACCGATGGGCTTCGTCCACAACAAATTCAAATCCTAACTTTTGTAAGCCATTTTTGAGTTTTTCATGCATCAGTTGGTGACGAGCCCAAGCGTTTTCTAATCCTTCATTTTTCAGTATCAATAAAGCTTCATGAAGCGCATACAAGCTATTAACTGGCGCCGTATGATGGTAACTACGCTTGCCTTCTCCACTCCAATACCCCAAAACTAAACTCTGATCGAGGAACCAACTCTGTACTGGTGTTGTTCTTGCTTGAATCTTTTCAATCGCGGCAGGAGAAAACGTCACTGGTGAGAGTCCAGGTACACATGACAAACATTTTTGACTACCAGAGTAAACCGCATCCAGTTGCCATTCATCCACTTTTAACGGCACACCACCAAGCGATGTCACCGCATCAACAATAGATAATGCATTATGCTGTTTCGCGAGCTTACCCAATGCTTGAGCATCACTGACTGCACCAGTTGAGGTTTCCGCATGCACAAAAGCAAGAATTTTTGTATCTGGGTGCTGTTCGAGTGCTTGCTCGACTTTATCAATGGAAACAGGCGTCCCCCATTCATCATCGACGATAACAACTTCACCACCAGCACGGACGACATTTTCGCGCATGCGTTCACCAAATACACCATTACGGCAAACGATCACTTTATCGCCTTTCTCGATCAAGTTTACAAAGCAGGTTTCCATCCCTGCACTACCTGGCGCTGAAACCGCAATAGTGAACTCATTGTCAGTTTGAAAGGCATACTTCAATAGCTGCTTGAGCTCATCCATCATACCGATAAACAGAGGATCAAGGTGACCTACCGTAGGACGGCTTAGTGCTTGTAACACTTGAGGATAAATATCAGAAGGACCAGGTCCCATTAAAATACGGTGAGGCGGAATAAAGCTTTGGATCGACATGTCAGCTCCTTGATTATCTTTTATCCTGAGCATTCTAAAAGTTCTATTCAATAACATGGCTCAGGTGTAGGGTTCTTCACCCTAATAGATTTTTCCTCTATCAGCAATTAGCCGTAAGTATGGAGGTCAAACCAGTGTCACAAAATCGTTAATAAAAAACACCATAAAGGTTGAAATATTGATTGACATTAAGGCCTCAAAACCGTTCAATGTTTGAGCTTTATGTAGAAGAGGAGCGCTACCCAGGTAGATGATTTGTGGAACCGCAATTCCAACACCAATCATTGAGGGGGAGTAGTGCCGAGGTAAGTCAAAGTTGCAGGATTTGACTTGTCGGTTGAATTGGGCTGAATCCCATCAACTGTCATCAGCGCAGTCTGATGAAGGGCTTCTGAGGGTAAATTTTTCAAATAGCATTCTAAATACCTCTCTTTTTGCTCTGTTCCTTTTCTCACTAAACATTGGATGTACAATTTTTTAGGAAGCCGTGGGAGAACGCAGTGAGCGCATTTAACGTAGCTAAATTCGGTGGAACCAGTGTTGCCAACTTTGAGGCAATGAGTCGTTGCGCCACCATTATCGAAAACAATCCAAATACTCGCCTGGTCGTGAGCAGCGCTTGCTCTGGCGTCACCAACCTATTGGTAGAACTCGCCAACGGTGTTCAGGATCAAACGCACCGTACTGAGCTGCTACAAAATTTGGCCAACATTCATGACGCCATTTTAACTCAGCTCGAAGACAGCACGAAAACTGCTGCCGAGGTGTATGGCATATTAGATACCGTAACCAGCCTGGCCGAGGCTGCATCTATCCAAGCTAGTGCGAAGTTAACCGATCATTTAGTCGCATGTGGTGAACTCATGTCGACGCACATTCTAACTCAGTTAATGTGTGAGCGAGGCATTCAAGCAGTGCGCTTTGATATCCGCGATGTGTTGCGTACTGATGACAACTTTGGTCGCGCGGAGCCAAACATTGAAGCAATTTCGACGCTTGCGCAAGATAAACTCGTACCACTTTGCCAACAATCCGTTGTTGTTACTCAAGGCTTCATAGGATCTGACGAAGCCGGTAATACAACAACATTAGGTCGAGGGGGCAGCGATTACAGCGCCGCCTTAATTGCTGAGAGCGTTAAAGCGGCAGGGCTAGAAATCTGGACTGATGTTCCGGGAATCTACACAACAGACCCGCGAATTGCACCAAAAGCCTCACCAATTCCTGAGATCAGCTTTAGTGAAGCTTCAGAAATGGCTAACTTTGGCGCTAAAATCCTTCACCCTTCTACGCTAGTACCTGCATTGCGCCACGACATTCCGGTATTTGTAGGGTCATCGAAAGAGCCAGAAAAAGGGGGAACTTGGATTCGCCACCAAGTCGAAAGCTCACCGTTATTCCGTGCGCTAGCTTTGCGTTGTAACCAAACCATGGTAACGCTACGCAGCGCCAATATGTTCCACGCATACGGTTTTTTAGCAAAGGTCTTTGAGATCCTTGCAAAGCATAAGATCTCTGTCGATTTGATCACGACATCTGAAATCAGTGTATCGTTAACACTTGATCAAACTGATACCTCTGGCGGAGCACCACAGCTGCCGCAAGCTGCACGAGAAGAGTTAGAAGAGTTATGTAAGGTAGAAGTTGAACATGACCTATGCCTCGTTGCTCTCATTGGAAACAACATGAGTGAGAGTAAAGGCTACGCGAAACAGGTTTTTGGCACGCTAGAAGATTTTAACCTACGCATGATTTGTTATGGCGCTAGCCCTCACAACTTATGCTTCTTGCTCCATGAATCGGTATCGAAACAAGCCATACAAAAACTCCACACTGAGTTGTTTGAGAAGTAAGTTCAACTCAATAAAACAAAGGGCTGCGTATTTGCAGCCCTTTGTCGTTTCATTAGTTGTTACATTTGGACGAGGTAAACATCAATTTAACCGTTAATGTTTGGCCCTAACCATTTTTCAGCCTCGATCCTATCCCACCCCTTACGATCGGCGTAACTCTCTAACTGATCTTCTTGGATCTGTGCGATCGCAAAGTAACGTGAGTCAGGATGAGAGAAATACCAACCAGAGACTGACGCGCCCGGATACATTGCATAGCTGGAGGTTAGAGTCATACCAATGTTCTCTTCCACATTAAGTAACTCCCAAAGCGGTCCTTTTTCAGTATGTTCAGGACACGCGGGATAACCCGGCGCAGGGCGAATACCTTGGTATTTTTCACGAATGAGATCATCGTTAGATAAATCTTCATCAGCTGCATAACCCCAAATTTCTTTACGGACACGCTCATGCAAATACTCAGCAAACGCTTCGGCTAGGCGATCCGCCACCGCTTGAATCATAATTGCGTTGTAATCATCTCCCTGTGCTTTGTATTCATCAGCAAGCTCTCGTTCACCAATACCACCAGTGACAGCAAATGCCCCTATCCAATCATGCTTACCCGACTCTTTAGGTGCGATGTAGTCGGATAAACAATAGTTGAATCCTTTTGGTTTCTCGGTCTGTTGTCGCAAGTTACGTAATACTTTCACAACGTCGGTACGAGTTTCATCAGCATAAACTTCAATGTCGTCCCCCACGCTCGCAGCAGGGAATAAGCCACACATTCCACGCGCTTTTAACAGGCCTTCTCGCTCAACTCGATCAAGTATCTCGTGGGCATCTTCGAATAAACGTTTTGCTTCTTCACCAACTTCTTCATGTTGGAAAATTGTTGGATACTTACCCACAAGTGACCAAGTCATAAAGAATGGTGTCCAATCGATGTATTGACGTAATATAGCCACATCAAAATCATCGAAGATATGAATGCCAGGCTTAACAGGCACTGGAGGAGTATAAGCTTCCCAATCGATAGCAACTTTATTCGCTCGAGCAGCTTCTAATGTCACTGGTTTGGTTCTCGGTTTCTTTCGATTATGTTGATCACGTACTCGTTCGTAATCAGCTTCAAGTTTTTCAACAAATTCAGGGCGACGTTCATCAGACAGAAGAGAAGTACATACGCCCACTGCACGTGAGGCGTTGTTCACGTAAACCACTGGATGCTTGTAATTTTTCTCAATCTTAACTGCTGTATGGGCTTTTGACGTTGTTGCGCCACCGATGAGAAGAGGTAAGTTAAAGTCGAGACGCTCCATCTCTTTTGCAACATGCACCATTTCGTCTAATGAAGGTGTGATCAACCCTGATAAACCAATAATATCGACGTTCTCTTCTTGCGCTACTTTTAAGATCTTTTCGCAAGGAACCATGACACCAAGATCGATAATTTCGTAGTTATTGCACTGCAATACAACGCCAACGATATTTTTCCCGATATCATGTACATCACCTTTGACCGTCGCTAGCAAAATCTTACCGTTTGTTTGTCCCACCTGCTTTTCTGCATTGATGTAGGGCTCCAGATGCGCGACTGCTTGCTTCATCACTCGTGCAGATTTTACGACCTGAGGAAGGAACATTTTACCTTCACCAAACAAGTCTCCGACGACGTTCATCCCATCCATTAATGGGCCTTCAATCACCTCTAATGGCTTTGAAGCGTTGACACGAGCCTCTTCGGTATCATCAACGATGAACTCAGTTATTCCTTTCACTAACGCGTGCTCTAAGCGCTTTTCAACAGGCCAAGTTCTCCACTCAAGTGCAGAGGCATCCTCCTCTTTACCTACCCCTTTGCCTGCATATTCCGCCGCGATATCTAACAATCTCTCAGTGGCGTCATCACGACGGTTAAGAACGACATCTTCCACAGCCTCACGCAATTTTTCAGGCACGTTATCGTAGATTTCTAACTGACCCGCATTCACAATCCCCATATCCATACCATTTTTAAAACAGTGGTAGAGGAACACCGCGTGAATCGCTTCACGTACATAGTTATTGCCACGGAAAGAGAATGAGACGTTAGAAACACCACCCGAGATCATCGCATGTGGTAAATCACGTTTGATATCGCCAACGGCTTCAATGAAATCCACCGCGTAGTTATTATGCTCCTCGATCCCCGTAGCAATGGCAAAAATGTTTGGGTCAAA
The DNA here is from genome assembly GCF_033344345.1 of Vibrio sp. 1978. Lineage (NCBI taxonomy): Bacteria > Pseudomonadati > Pseudomonadota > Gammaproteobacteria > Vibrionales > Vibrionaceae > Vibrio > Vibrio sp. 1978. The sequence goes on along the minus strand of NZ_JAWPOP010000017.1, from coordinate 3,895 downwards.
AATGATGTCTTCTGGTGGAAAGCCCACTTCATCAACAAGAATTCGGTAAGCGTTGGTACAAATTTCTACTTTGCGCTCACGTGTATCTGCTTGCCCAATCTCATCAAACGCCATCACAATCACAGCCGCACCGTAACGGCGGATCAACTTAGCTTGTTCAACGAATTTCTCTTTGCCTTCTTTGAGAGAGATCGAGTTAACAATGCCTTTGCCTTGGATGCACTTAAGACCGGCTTCAATAACCTCCCACTTGGAAGAGTCAACCATGATTGGTACTTTTGAGATTTCAGGTTCTGACGCACAAAGGTTTAAAAAGCGAACCATACAAGCTTGTGCATCCAACATGCCTTCATCCATGTTGATATCGATAATTTGAGCGCCATTTTCAACTTGTTGACGAGCCACATCGAGCGCTTCATCGTACAGCTCTTCTTTAATCAAGCGCTTAAAACGCGCAGAACCGGTTACATTCGTACGCTCACCGACATTGATAAATAAAGAGTCTTTATCAATAGCGAGTGGCTCTAGGCCAGACAAGCGACAAGCAACGGGAAGTTCAGGTAATTGACGAGGGGCGATATTTTCAACCGCGAGTGCCATTTGGCGAATGTGCTCAGGAGTTGTACCACAACACCCACCAATCAAGTTTAAAAAGCCACTTTGAGCCCACTCTTTAACATGCTTAGCCATATCTTCTGGCGACAAATCGTATTCGCCGAATGCATTCGGAAGCCCAGCATTTGGGTGAGCGGAAACAAAAGATTCTGATATACGCGAGAGCTCTTCAACATAAGGACGCAGTTCATCCGGGCCAAGTGCACAGTTCAAACCAAACGAAATCGGTTTAACATGACGTAATGAGTTGTAAAACGCTTCTGTGGTTTGACCGGATAATGTTCTACCGGAAGCATCAGTAATAGTCCCCGAGATCATCACAGGTAACTCAATACCCATCTCTTCAAACACACTTTCAACAGCAAATGAACAAGCCTTAGCGTTAAGAGTATCGAAGATGGTCTCGATAAGAATAAGATCAGAACCACCTTTAATCAGCGCTCGAGTCGATTCAGAGTAAGCCTCAACTAACTCGTCGAAAGAAACATTTCGATATCCAGGGTCGTTTACATCAGGAGAGATAGAACAAGTGCGGTTCGTCGGCCCTAAAACCCCTGCGACATAACGCGGTTTATCGGGTGTTTTTGCGGTCCATTCGTCTGCAACTTCACGTGCAAGCTTGGCAGCAGCAAAGTTAATTTCTTCACTTAGGCTTTCCATCTCGTAGTCAGCCATCGCAATGGTTGTTGCGTTAAACGTGTTGGTTTCGAGAATATCTGCACCCGCTTCTAAATATGCAGCGTGAATTTCCTTGATAAGTTGAGGCTGACTTAGAACCAACAGGTCGTTGTTACCTTTTAGATCACAATGCCAATCCGCAAAGCGCGTTCCTCGATAGTCTTGCTCTTCAAGTTTGTACCCTTGAATCATGGTTCCCATACCACCATCAATCAAAAGAATACGTTGCTTCAATTGAGCTTCAATCTGTTGTATTACGTTACTTCCCACAGTACAGCCTCATTCCTTTAGTTATCTTTCCATCCTATCACACAAACTTCAGGAGTCTAGACGTCTAAACGTAGAATTAATGATTATTTTATATCCTTCTTAACTTGCAAAATAATCACGAAAAAATGTTTGCTATTTAAGCAGCATCAGCCGAGAATTCCATTCATAAAATGTTACAAATAGAGAGCTCTATGTCGGTCTATCATACTTTATGTTTTCTATCCGCAGCTGCGATGCTAATTGCTTTTGTAAACAGCAAGATAGGAAAGATGCAAACCACCATTGCGATTACCGCAGGTTCAATGGTGCTTTCACTTCTAATCTTAATTGCGGGTCAAAACAACTGGTTCCATCTCACCGAAATTGCAACGGAGACGGTCACAAGGATTAACTTCGAAGATTTCTTGCTCAAAGGCATTCTTGGCTTCTTACTATTTGCTGGTGGACTAGGCATCAAACTCCCGAACCTTAAAGATCAAAAGTGGGAGATCACTGTTTTAGCCCTTGGAGCTACACTGTTTTCTACGTTCTTTATTGGATTTGCGCTGTATGGGTTTTGTCAGTTAATTGGCATCCAATTTGATTTGGTCTACTGCTTACTATTTGGTGCTCTAATATCGCCAACTGACCCAATCGCTGTATTGGCTATTGTGAAAAAACTCGATGCTCCTAAACGTATCTCCACTCAGATTGAAGGAGAATCGCTCTTCAATGATGGCTTCGGTTTGGTTATCTTCGTCACTCTATTTACGATTGCATTTGGCACTGAGGCACCAACTGTAGGTAGTGTCACCTTACTCTTCATCCAAGAAGCTATCGGTGGTATCACATATGGTTTCGTCCTCGGTTTGCTATTCCACTACTTGATCAGTGCCACCGATGATCACTCAATGGAATTGTTACTTACCATTGGTGTCCCAACAGCAGGTTACGCATTTGCTGAATACATCCATGTATCAGGCCCACTCGCAATGGTTGTATCCGGTATTATGATTGGCAACTGGACACGCTTTATTGGCTTTTCAAAAGAGAGTGAAGATCACCTTGACCATTTTTGGGAGCTTGTTGATGAGTTCTTGAATGGCGTGTTATTCCTACTGATCGGCATGTCGATGCTGCTGTTTGAATTCCACAAAGAAGACTGGATCATGATGGCTATTTCAGTCCCTCTTGTACTAGCAGCTCGCTATTTAAGCGTATTTCTCTCGTACATTGGCTTTAAGCGTTACAGAAAATATAACCCGTGGTCAGTACGTATTTTGACGTGGGGCGGCTTACGCGGGGGCCTTGCATTGGCAATGGCACTTTCCATTCCATCTGGTATTTGGGTGATTCAAGATAAGTTAATCGATGTAAAAGAGATTATTCTTGTAATGACCTACTCCGTCGTTGTTTTCTCTATCCTCATTCAAGGCTCAACAATCACTCCAATGATTGAAAAAGCAAAAGCAGAAGAGAAGAAGATGGAAGAGAACAACCAAGCAATAACCACTCCGGAACATACGGAGACAGTGGACTCTTAAAGACACGTAACTTAATAAATAAAAAGCAGCTACCTAGCTGCTTTTTTCATAACTAATTTTCAGACTCCCCTTCAAGGACGAAGGCTCCTTATTCTTTGATATACCATCAAATATACGAAGAATCGCTACGCTACATTTTCATAGATACTAACTATTGCCGATAGATAGTATTCATAGACGAGTCTTTTAATTTACCCATTTTCATCTGTATCACTTCTCTTCCCTTGGCAATATAGGCTCCTCGCAAACATCAAAGCTAAACTTCCACAATACTTAGCAATGAGCGAGTTTGTATTTTTATGAGAAAGAGACATTTAGGGTGATTGCGTTCAGAACCCAAACGGGTTAGCAACCTCACCGAGATAAAACTGAGCTGGCACCCAGGTAGCAAAGCCTTAACGGAAGTTTAAATCCCTCCCTCTTGAACTCAGTGAGACTAAACTTGTATTCAAAGTCGTCCTGTTTTCAAATTAGAAACAAGCGACACCTCAAACAATTAAACTCTGTCACATAACTAGATTTTCTAATATCGAATAAAAAGGAGCTTTGGTTAGAGCTTGGTATCGGAATAAGGCTAAGACTAAGGCACAGAGTTACATGCTAGCTCGTTCACGACGATATTAAAACCATGTGAAGAGGGTAGTGTAACTCTAGATGCAAGGTTTTAATATGAAAGTGGATTTAAGGTAAGTCGGGGGAACCAAAACGAAAAAGCCTCAGTCTTTCGACTGAGGCTTAATATAAGTGGCGGAGTGGACGGGACTCGAACCCGCGACCCCCGGCGTGACAGGCCGGTATTCTAACCAACT